>JAZDKP010000110.1:0-31527 GCA_043802925.1 Fibrobacterota bacterium
CGGTTGTGGCGGCATAGCTGAGGACGATATGATACCATTTATTCGGCAGGAAGTCATAATCATAGTCAAGGAGATAATGTGAGCTTTCTGCGGAAACAAGATCCGCAAATAAAGTGCCGTCAAAATAATATATGGAAAAAGGACCGCCGACGGTACTGATCAAGCCTTGATAACCTGTTCCGGTTGATAGCTGGTTCTTTGGTTTCATCCAAAACTCGACCATGAGTTCATTATCAGAAAATACAAATGGGTGGTTTGCTGTTGCGTATGAGTTTTCAGAAAAAGAAAGGCCATTTCCAAATTTACCTGGAACCCGTAAGGCAGATTTCAGCAATCCATGTTGTTGGCCCGCAGAGGCGTCATAAAGCGTGTCGCCTGAAGTTTCATTCATACTGTAATAGGCTAACGTCGTGGAATCGGATAATGGGGGACGGATAGATTTCACAGAAAGTGAACAGTCATTGGAAGTCGCACTTCGGATTGTTCCGGAAAAAGCATACACGCGATAATAATATGTTCGGAAAGATGCAAGTGTGGTATCCAGCCAAAAAGTGGCTCCGCGCCATGTCTTTTGGTATGCAACCCATGGCTCCTTGTTGATTCTACGCTCAACCTGGATGCTGTCGGTTGACAGGTCTGTGTTTTGCCATGTTAACCGGATGTTTTTACCGGATGTCAAGTACAAGGAAAGGTTGTTCGGAGCGATTTGCTGTGTAATGGAATCGATGGCGGCGTTTGAGATTGAGCAAGAATCAAAGACATGGAGGCCATAATAGACTATCGGTTCCGCGGGGAGAGTGTCGGTATAGGACGTGGCTGCTGCGGGCAGGGTTTTGTGATACATAAGAGAGGTGGATGTTTTCCCCCGCAACAATACAAACCCGGAGATAGTTGGAATGTTGACGGAATTCCAGACAATCGTCACTGTCTGCGGGCTTGTTCGGGTAATCGCAAATCCAGCAGGCTGTGCAAATGAATGGTTTTCAGGCAGCTCAAGAGGTGTCACATATTGCGTTCGTACAGCGATGGCCTTCTTGGTTATGACCGTTTCATTCAACTTATCAAACACGCCAATTTTATAGTAATACTGCGTGTAAGAACGGCAAACCGTATCGGTAAAGGCTTTGGCGCCGACTGGAAGCGTTGCAATCAATGTTAAATTCATCGAATCCGTTCCCCGATAGAGCAAGACACCTTCTTCACGGTTGTTGTTGTCCGTCCATTCGAGGGCAACAGAAGTGGGAGAGAGGGGGCGAGCTGTTAGATCCGCGGGGGCCGAAAGCGAAACATAGGTATGTCCACCCGGATCATAGGGATTGTCCCGATCATGGGTGCAACGAAATAAAGACAATGAAACGATAGAAAAGAAAACCAACCGCATCACGGTTTCACCTTTCGGATTTCTTCAAGCCAACGGCCTTGGGGATATTTCTCCAGATATTGGCGGTAAACCGATTCCATTTCGGAGCTGCGATTTAAAGCGACCAAACATTTTCCAAGCCAGAAGTATGCGTCTTCGGTTCGGACATCGGCCGGTGCCGTTTCCGTAAACCTCCGGTAATGGTCTGCCGCAGCGTTGAAATCCTTTTTTTCACGAAGCAATGTCGCGGTCTCGTAACGATAGTCCGTGGCCAAGGCCCCGGATCCGAACCGGTCGAGATATTCCTTTTCGTATTTTAGAACATTGTCGAGAGCTCCCTGATACCTGGAAATTTTGATGAGCTCGGCCAGCGTTTCTTCAGCATAAACACCGGAAGGATAACCTGCCGAGTATTCCTGGAGCCGGCGTATGCCTTCTTCCGGTTTTTTGAGCGGACCCGCAAGAAGAAGCGCGGACTTGAAGATAGCCGTCTCTTGGGCCCTGCCTTGTGAAGGCGCCAAAATGATTTTCTCAAATTGTGCGAGCGCACCTGCAGGGTCCCCCTTGGCTGAAAGAAGGAGGCCCGCATTGAGCCAGGCCTTAATATCAGGAGGTATTTCGGAAGAGGAGGACTCGGATGCCAGGTTCTTAACAGGGGCGGGTATTATTGGCGGAATGGGGAGCGCCCCATGGGGCGGTGAAGCGGGCGGCGTCAGGATATTTATATAAGGTTGAAGCGAATTTATGTCCGAAGGCCCCATGGTTTGGACAGAAGTTTTTCCATCCTTTATTCGGCATTGTTCGTTTGCGGACAAGATGAGCGTCCGATTCAAGGCCCGATAAAGCACATGAACGGAACCTTCAATAACGGAAACCCGTGTTTTTCCCTCCTGAATCCATACATCAAAGATCGTTCCGGTCACTGTTATCTCCGCATCGGGTGTCGAGACAACATATGCGTGGTAAGTGTTGGGTGTGACCTGGAAGAGTGCGGCACCTTCTTCAAGTGATACCTTGGCCTCCTGTTTGATGTTTTTGATAACCCTGAGCCTGGCCCCTTTGGAAGGGAGGGCCTGGCTTTGACCCGTGAGCGCAATCGGTTTTGCATAGGCGGGTCGGAGGGCTGTTGAAGAGGGACCGGGGTTTGATTGGGTTGGGCGCTGGAAATGGAAAAATGTAAAACCGCTGATTAGCATGATCAATCCCGCGGCCATGGCGTATACAGCCGTGGAAAAATGAAAAGGGAGGACGTTGCCACGAGCAGCTTCGGGTTTGTGCGGGACCGCCTTTTCAACGAGCGAATCCCATTCGTGGTCGTCCAACAGGGGACCGTCCTGTCCTATCGCCGCGGCTGCCAGAGTGTCCCATTCCTCATCGGTCAGGGCCGGTTTCCTGTTCTGTTCCGCAAGCGCTTGGCTGAAGGTCAGCCGTTCCTCCAATAGGCTGCGGCATTGGGCGCAGGCTTGGAGGTGCGTTTTAAACGCCGCAATGTCCGGGGGCAACCCGCCTTCGTGGCATAGCGCTTCGATAGAATCCGTTACATGCATTTTTTTAACGCCCGGGTGAGTTTTTCGCGTAACGTATCGCGTCCGCGCGCGATACGGGAGTTGACGGTGCCGATGGGAATGTTGAGTGCCTCGGCAATTTCATCACCGGACATACCGGCATAATAATGCATCATCAACGCGGACTTATAATCGGGCTGAAGTTCGGCGATAAAGGCGTTGAGCATTCCCTGCTTTTCCTTATCTATAAGGCCCTGCAGCATATGGGGTTCGGCCGAAGGGACGTTGTCCAGCATATCATTGCCACCCCATTGGATTTTGGAGCCTTTTGCAGCGGCCCGGAGACTTTCATTCATAGCGATTCGGTAAATCCAGGTTGAGACTTTGCAACTTCCGTTGAAGGTGTGGATGTTTTTATAAATGCGGAGCAGCACCTCCTGTATGACATCTTTGCCTGCCTCCCGGTCTTTGACAATTCTGAAGACTGCGCTTTCTATGAGCCTTCGGTGCAGAGAGAACAGCAAGGGGAAAGCGGTTTTATCGCCTTTTTGGCACTTGCTTAATATTTCATTTTCATTCATTCATTAGACCCTTGCTTCTGGATTTCTATGCAGTTTGTAACTTGTTTTATATCAGTATATTGATTGCTTTGCCCTGCGCATCAGTTTTAGCGCTAAAACAATTCCGGATATTGCAAATCCACCTGCGGAAGCGTTTCGAAGCTTAAGATAATTCTCAGCCTTATCGTTTAAATTGTCATACTCATTTTTATCTGAAGAAACCATCCGACCGTATTCGTCATTCGTCCGGAGATAAAGTGAATGGGAAATCCCTCCGAGGGCGGCGAAAGCGAACGTCAGAACGAGAGGAATGCGATAGCTGGAATTTCGCATCAGCCGGTTTCCTTCGATGACGGCCGTTTCGGACGTTTTTACCGGAACAAGAGTGAAGCTGAAACGGTTATTTCCAGGCGCAATGGCAATGCTGGTTTCGAGCGGTTCGTAACCTGCAAGGGAAAATTTGAGCAGATGCCGGCCGTTGGACAAATAGGACTCCCAGGGCGTTTCGTTCTGAATGCGGCCATCCAGTGTCAGGGAAGCGATAGAGGGGTTGCTGATGACCTGCACGCGTGACAGCACGCTTTCTTCCATGGCATGAAGTATTTTGACCCCTATGATTGTCAGGTTCTGGTCCAGGGGTTCCTGGAGGTTATAGGGAACGTCTTTGACCAACATTCGCCGGTCGTCGCCGGTTTCCAGTCTCAGGCGAATGACAGGGGAGGAATCGGTTTCGAGGGCCTCGCAGCGAAGTATCGTTTGCGTCAGCGACGATACCATGGCCGTGCCAGCGGGGTCGTTGGTCCGGTCGAATGCGTGGATGCCATACGGAGAAAATTTAATTGAAAAATTTTCAACAAGAGGACCTGCAAGAAAAGAAAGCTCAGTCCGCGTTGTTTGGTTGGAGAAGTCCACGAGGATCAAATCATGCGCCGCAAATGATGAGACAGACAGAAGGGCAATCAATCGTATTGCAAAAGTGGACATAGACTGAGTAAAATAATATTTACAGATTGAAATTAAAATACGAAAAGATGAAATCATATAAAATCGATTAAATCGACAAGGCGCTTACTGATGTCGCTCCAGTGCTTTTTGCAGCAGTCCCTTCATCTCCGCCCGGAATGATGCCGGCGACACTACCTCCACGTCACCGCACCAGGGGAGAATGAACTTCCGCAGGTCCTCAAACCCCATTACGCGGAGCGTGAGCAGAAGCGCGTTGTCACGCGTAAACTTCCGCTCAATGGACTTGTGCAGCCGCATCTCCTTGAATTCCTTCAGCGCATCGCCCGTCACTTTCAGCGTGACTGTCACGGTCTCCACGCCTTGCAGAATTCCAAAACTGGCGTCAAAGTGCGCGTCAAGGTCAAAATCCGGGTCCGCGGTAAACGGTTCGGGAAGCACTTCGGCCTGATTCAGCCGGTGCGCGGCCCAGACACGGTACCCCTCGGTCCCGTCCTTTTTCCCGAAGAAATAAAGGCCCCGGTCGTGCAGAATGAGCGAATAAGGATGGATATTGTACGCTTTGGTTTTTCGTCCGCCAAACTTGGACGTATAGACAATCTTTACTTTGCGTTCCCGGTGGATGCCTTCGGCCACGGCCGCAATCTGGCGGCTGAAAGGGGCGAGGTCCGTGACCGGGCCCGGAAAATAACGGAGTGTCTGCCCGCGCCGTGTCCCTTCCTCTGCAGGGAAATGGGAGGCGAGTTTGTCCCAGAGTGTGTTCAGGTGCTCCTGCAGGTGCGTGCCTGAAAGCGGACCGCCGAGGTCGCGGAGGAGGTAGAGCGCCTCGATTTCGCCCGGGGTGAACGCGAGGCTTTTGGCAAAGGGCGGCGCGCCCGAGAGGCGGTACCCGCGCGACTTTCCGCGGTAAATTTTTGACAACGGAAAAAAGAGTTCGTCGCGGAGAAAACAAAGGTCGCGTTCGACGGTGCGCAGGTCCACGCCGTATGTGTCCGCCAGCTCCTGCGGAAACAAGGGCTCCCGGGATGACAGGAAGGTATTCAGGAGGGAAAAAAGGCGCTCACTCTTTCGAGGGCAGTTTTCAGCATCCATGGGGGATGGAGCAAACGGCGCCCATGGCCGTGTCAGGGACGGATGGCGACGCCGTCTTCGTCTGAGAGGCAGAAGGCGATGATGTTGTTCATGAACTTACAGGCCTGGTCCTTGGCCACCACGTTGACCTGGTCGCCGAGGCCCGCAACCACGCCCGCACCCTCGGTGTAAAGGATACACATGCGGCCGTGGAGGTAATACCCGAAGGCCGCATTGCCATAGGGCCGCGTTTCCCAGAAACGCGAGCCGCTTTCGATGGTGCAGATGGGGACGTTGCGGAAGGTATGGACCACGCCCATGAGCGGATGTTTTTCGTCAAGCTTGCGCAGTTTGCTGACATGAAGGAGGTGTGTTTTCTGGTAAAGTCCGGATTCCATTTGCACGAAGTAATTGCCGCTTTCGACCGGTTCGCCGGAGTTGTTGTCGCAATTCCAGACCAGGGCCGCCTCTTTCTTGATGTAGCTGCCCGCTTTCATGGGCTTGTCCTTGCTCCATACGAACTGCTTGACCGCAATACCGAGCCGGTTGAATACGCGGACCGTAACCGGCGCGTTGATTGGAAGGGTCACCGGGAACCAGGCCTGCGGGTGGGCGAAGAGCGGGAAGGGGGGGCCGAGGATATAGCCCTGAACGTCGCGGTCGCTTCTTGACAGGTTCTGGAAGGTCTCCGTTTCCTTGTCCGAAAGCGTTTCGGATTCGTCGAACGCCATCAGACGGTGGATGAACCCGCGGGCCGCGATGTCCTGGCCCCGCGCGTTGGCCGTGGCGATGCCTGTCTCGTCAATCCAGATGAAGCCGCCGTTACGAACGTAATTGCGGAGAATCTCGAGGTTCTCTTCGGGAATCTTTTCGAGGCCCACGAGGTTGCAGAGGATGAGCAGCGGATTTTCCAGGGCCTGCGCGTTCCGCAGGAAGAGGTAGACCGGTTTGATGGCGTTAATGAGCCGGTCTTCGGACCCGTCGGTTTTGAGTGCGTTGGATGCGGTGAGAACGTCGAGGAGCCCGCGCTTGCGCCATTCGCGCATGATATTGCGCTCTTCGATTTTCTTGACGATGGCATCGGGGGCCGCGGCCTCCATTTCTTTCAGTTCGTATTTGTCCGCGAGGTAGCGGTAGACCGCCTCGTGCACGGTCTTGACAAAATCGCGGCTGCCGGATATCTTGTTGCGGTCGATGAGTTCGATGGCGTGCTCCAACCGCTTTAATGCCAACAGTTCATAATAGACCGAGGCGCTGTCGAGGGCCAGCGCACCGCGCTTGCGCACATTGGCGACCCACTCGGAAAAGGTGTTCTCGAGGTTGAGCGTAGTGGTGTTGTCCGTGACCTGAATCTGCGTGTTTTCCTTGAGCCAGGCGCGCGCCCGTTCGACGGAGTTGTATTTGCGGAACACATAGTCCCAGGTGACCTTGGTTTTGAGCGTATCTTCCGTGGCCTTGGCGCTGTTACCCGCGCTGCTCTCGGATTTGCGTCCCAGGGCGCCGAGGACAGTGGAGCCCGGGGTGCTGGCCAGGCAGACGTTGAGGCGTGCGCGCATCCGCTTGCCCACGCCCGAGACCTTGGTGCCGCGGCCGCCGCCCATCAGGTCGTCGCCGATGCCGATGGCGGAGAGGAGATCGCTGGTGACGTTGGCGACTTGCGCCTGGCCGAGGTTGAAGGTCTTCATGGTGTAGGTCTGGGCCATGTTCGAGAAGTTGGCGACCGGGGTCTCCATGTTGAACGAGGACATGGCCGTGAACACGGGAGCAAATTTGGGATCAATCTTGACCTGTGTATTAACTTTGAATTCTGGTTTTAATGTCGGAGGCCTTTTTACGTCAATTTGCTTTATTTTAGCCTTGGGCGGAGGCGGAGGGGCCACTGTTTTGCCCTGCACCATTTCAACAACGAAGTCCTGGGCCATTTTCCCGATGGGCGTGGTAAAATAAAGGATAAGGCCTACGATGACGTGAATGGCAACGGCAACGAGCATCGTAGAACGTTTTGCGGCCTTATAGTCGTCTTTTTTGGTGATGGCCATGGACGGGTTCTTTATTAATTTAAGGAAATAATACCTGAAATTTAAAAATTTAAAATACTAATTTAAAAAACTAAGATTCAAGTTTCTTCTTGGACCTCCATTGCCGGACGATTTCGAACAGGGCCGGAATCAGCGAAACGCCGATAATGGTGAAAATGACCAGGGTGAAGTTCTTTTTGATGAAGGGGATGTTGCCGAAAAAGTACCCTCCGTATACAAAAGTCGGGACCCACAATAAAGCGCCGATGACGCTGAAAAGCAGGAACTTGGGGTAATGCATGCGGCCGATGCCTGCAACGAATGGTGCGAAAGTGCGGATGAAAGGGGCGAAGCGGGCGATGATATGGCTTTGGGGCCATATTTTGCATAAAACCCATGGGTTCGTTGGAGGTGCGCCGGATTGAATAAAAGTGATTTCGGCCGGCTGAAGACCTTTGGACCGATATACCGGCCAATCCAATAATTGCAGTTGTCGCCCAGGAGCGGGGCGAACAGGAGCAGGACCACAATAAGGTGCGGGGAGAGGGAGCCCGTGGAAGCCACGGCGCCTGCGGCAAAGAGGAGGGAATCTCCGGGAAGGAAGGGGGTGGCCACGAGTCCGGTCTCACAGAAGATGATGAGGCAGAGGATACCGTAGACCCAGGGGCCGTAAGCCGCAGTCAGGTCCGCCAGCCGGACGTCCAGGTGCAGGATAATGTCAATGAAAAAGCGTAATGCGTCAACCATAGCTTAACCGCATAATTAATATTTATAAAGATGTAATAAAGTAATAAATTAGTATTTGAAAATAATATTTTACTCAGGCCGACTGCTCCAGTTTTTCACAATCAGTTGTTTTGGTACTTTTTTTTGTGATGTGCATCACACATTCCGGACTGCGTAATATTTAAAACAATCCTCAAAAATATAGTATATTGACTCATCTAAAAAAAAAGTGTTATATTCTCATGACGTTAGTTATATAATGAATCATTAAATATGTTTTAACCGCATGGATAATTTAACCCAGAACCGTTTTATGAAACAACCAAAAAAACTTCCGGTTCTCCTCATTTTAACGCTGACTGCGGCTTCTTTTGGTACCATCCTTAAGGTGCCCGAGCAGTTCCCTTCTATTTATAAGGCGTTGCTCAAATCCCAGCCCGGCGACACTGTTTTCGTGGCCAAGGGCATTTATTATGAGAACATCGCCATGGTCGACGAAGTGGTTATCCGTGGCGAAAGCGCCAAGACCACCATTATCAACGGCCGCCGCAAGGGCGATGCGGTGGTGCTGGGCGCTGACAACGGTGTCCTGGAAAACCTGACCATCCGCAACGGTCGTATCGGCATCCTCTGCAAGGCCACGGCCCCCCGCATCCAGAATTGCATCATCATCGACAACAAGGGCAGTGGCATCATGGCCATCATGTCGCTTCCGCAAATTTCCAACAACATCATCATGCGCAACCGCTGGTCCGGCGTTTTCCTTCAGTCCGTCAAGGCCATCGACACGCAAATCGAAAATAATGTGATTATCGAAAACGGCTACGACGGAGTACACTGCGCCAATGCCACCCAGGTCCTTGTCCGCAACAACATCATCGCGGGCAACGACGAGTACGGTGTGTACTGCGACCGCAGTGCCAAGCGTACGCGAATCGTGTTCAACAATTTCTATGGTAACTTTTTATCGGGCACCAGCTACTTTGCCATCGAAAACAAGACGAATCTCCATAAAATGCCCATGTTCAAGGCGCCTACGGCCACGATCCCTGCCTTCAACTATTTCTGCAAGCCCGTTTCGCCTATGCTCAAAGCGGGTGAAAACGGCATCGACATCGGCCTCCTGACCCAGCAGATGCGGCAGACGGTCTCGGTCGACAAGGACAATGACGGTATTTCTGACGACCAGGACCAGTGCCCCGAAATCCCCGAGGACGCGGATGGCTTTGAGGATTCGGACGGCTGCCCGGACTATGACAACGACAATGACGGCATTTATGACAGCAAGGACAAATGCCCGCTTGAGCCCGAAGACAAGGATGGTTTCGAAGATATTGACGGTTGCCCGGACAAGGACAATGATCTGGATGGCATCGCGGATGCGCAGGACGCCTGCCCGAACGATCCCGAAACCATCAATGGCTACAAGGACCAGGACGGTTGTCCTGACGAAAAGCCGGTCGAAATCAAACAAACCCTGGTGCTCGAAGGCATCAATTTCCGCACGGGCAGCTCCGAACTTCTTGACGAGTCCTACGCGGTCCTCGACGGGGTCTTCAATTCGCTCGAGGCCTTTCCCGCCGTCAAAGTCGAAATCAGCGGCCACACCGACAACGTGGGCGGCGCCCGCGCCAACATGATCCTGTCGCTCGAGCGCGCCCAGTCGGTCAAGGACTACCTCATCAACCGCGGCGTCGCGCCCGACCGTATGGGCGTCAAAGGCAAGGGCGAAAGCGAGCCGGCGACCAGCAACCGAACGGCCGCGGGCCGCGCCAAAAACCGGCGCATCGAATTCAAACGGACCAACTAAGGCACGGACATTCCATACCATGAGCAAAACACGGACATTCAAAATGGAGTGTGAATTTTGAAGGCTCCCAAATTCCACCTCGTAACAAACGGACTGGCGATCCTCGCTCTGTTTATAATCCTGGCCGCGGCGTCGCCGTCCACGGCTTCCACGGGTAACAGTGCGGGCGGTATCCCCGGTCTCATCCTCACCACGGACATGCTCACCAACTTTTCCGACTTCTCGGCCGCTTACTTGAACCCCGCCCTGATCACGGGCATCGACCAGGCCGAGTTCACCACTGGCGCCAAGCGGTGGGGCATTGTCCTCAATCCCAAGTACGGCACGGTCGCGGTGCCCTTTGGGCTATACCACACGGCCGCGTTCAGCCTTATGGAGCAAGGCCTGTCCATGGTGCCAAAAACCAACCAGAAGGGCGAAGTCCTGCGGGGCCAGTACCTCCAAGCCGCCGAGTATGTTGTCCAGGGTTCGTACGCTTATAAAATCCTGCCCTACCTTTCACTCGGTTCCAACGCCACGGTCATCATTCCGCAGGTCGACCAGGAAGGCGAACTGGGCGTCACCTTCGACCTTGGCATGCGTTGGCATCCGGTCGAAGATTACCTGCTGGGCCACGTCAGCCTGGGCCTCAACCTGCAGAACCTTGTCTACAAGGATTTTGGCCGCTCTTTCGGCAACGAGTTCAACAAGTTCCCGTTCAACATCCACTTCCAGGCGCACTGGTTTAATGAATACTACCGTCCGTTCCTCGAACGCTTTGAAATCTCGTTTAACGCCGCGGTGATGGATTTAATCACGGAAGCGGAAAATTTTGGCGATCCCGAAAATACAATCAGTTTCGATCCCGCTAAAACGGACTCCTTTAATACGGCTTTAAAATCATACTGGAACTCCAGGGTCGATAAATTCAAGGGCATCAGCTACGTCTACGGCCTCCACGCCAAGTGGTTTCCTTTCAAGTTCTTCGGCGTGCGCAGCGGCCTTAATACCGACGGTGTGGTCCCCTTCGGCATCAGCCTCAACTGGAAAAACATCAACGTACTCAAGCGCGTACAACTCGACTACGACTTTGGCGTCTCGCTCGAAGACTCCATGACCGACAAATACGCGCACA
The DNA here is from genome assembly GCA_043802925.1 of Fibrobacterota bacterium. Classification (GTDB taxonomy): domain Bacteria; phylum Fibrobacterota; class OXYB2-FULL-49-7; order OXYB2-FULL-49-7; family JAEUSG01; genus JAZDKP01. The sequence continues at coordinate 11,128 of JAZDKP010000110.1, forward strand.
TGTTCCGGCTCTCGGTCCGTTTTGGCCCCACCCGTGAGGAAGCCGTGTCTGAGCGCTGGTATCGGTCGCTTGTCAAGGAGCCTCAAAACGATTTCAATGAGGCCATGCGCCTGTATCTCGCCAAAAAGTACTGGCTTGCCAGCTTTGCGTTCGGCAAAGTGCTGGCCAAATGGCCCAGCTTCTCCAAGGTCGACGTGGCCACCTTCTACATGGGCAAGTCCTACGAGTATCTCCACATGTTCGATGTGGCGCGTGAAACCTACACCAAAGGCCTTAAAAAGTACACCACCTCCGACCTGCGGCCCAAATTCATCTTCCAGATACAGAACCTTGATTATAAAACCGGCAGCAACGAAAGCGCGCTCAAGAACTATGGTTTTATCATGAACCTGTACCGCGACAGTGACGTATCGCCCGATGCGGACTATGTGGCCGGTCAAATTTATTACAGTAAAAACGACCTTGAGAGCGCCATCAACGTCCTCAATTCCATCGCACCCACCAACGAAAACTTTCCCTATGCCCAGTACACCCTGGCGATGATCAATGTGAGGCGTAAAAACTATGACGCGGCCCTCGAACACCTCAACGCCGTGGTCACGCTCGACAGCACACGCACTATTTCCGAGCGAACGCTCAAGGAAATGACCTTTGTCCGCCTGGGCTTCCTTTTCTATGAACAGGGCGATCTTAAGAACGCGTACGGCGCCTTCAAGCAGGTGCCGGCCGAAAGCCGCTTTTACGACGAAGCCCTCCTGGGGCTGGCATGGGCCATGGTGCGCGGCGGTGTTGACCCGTCCTACCAGCAGGCGGTCAAGTTTGCCGACAACCTTGTGTCCGCGCGGCCCAAGTCCACGCTGGTCGCCGAGGCGTACTTGGTCATGGGCTACGCCTTCACCCTGTTAAAAGAATACGGCAAAGCCGTGGACGCCTACAAAAAGACCATTGAGCTCTGTGATGCCAAATATATCTCCCGCGAAGAATTCAAGGCGCGTGACACGGAGAACCTTACAATCATGCGGGGTTACAATGAGTTTCAGCGCAAAGCCCTTACGATTGCGCTTCGCAAACCGACCCCTGTGCTCGAACAGCAGAAAAACGAAATGACCCCTGACTGGGAGAAGTTCGACGACGAAATCCGTGGTTTCGATATCTTTAAGATAGAAGCAGAGATGCAGTTCAACTTCAAAAAATCGGCCATTAAGTTGAAAAAGGACGCCGAGTATGCGCTCGCGACGACCTTGCATCTTGTCGATTCCGAAAAGAAGGTCAAGATTATTCAGGAGACGGGCGACAAATCCAAGGCCATTGACTCCGAAATGAAGAATCTGGAGAACCAGCTCAAGGAACTGGAGGAGAAGTAAGAAAGGAACAGCACCCTTATGCCAATCTTGCAACCCGTTATCCGGACCTTGGTCGCATTCTGTTGCGTGGCCCTGTTTCTGGCCTCTGCCTCCTACGCCGAGACCGGTAAGGACAAGAAGCGGCGCGAGTTGCTCGAGAAAATCGACCAACTCCGCCAGGAAAAAGAGGTCCTTAAGCAGACGGAACGCAAAAAGATTTCCAAGCTCGACGAAAAAAGTTCCGAAAGCCGCCAGGAGTCCATTCGTTTGTTCGAACGCCTCGTCGCCACCACGCAGCGGGGCGATGTTCGGCGTTGTGACGCGTTTTCCCAGCTGGGCGCCCTTTATTACGAACAGGAAAGCGATGATTACATCCAGGGGCAGAACAAATACCAGACGCTAATGACCGCGTTCGAAAAGAGCGGGGGCCTGGGGGCCGCACCCGTGGAGCCGCTGCCCAAGTTCGACCGTTCTCTCAATGCCTTCAACAGCCTCGTGCTTGAATGCACCGACTCCAAGAGTCGCGATGTGGTACTCTACAAGCTGGGCAATATCTATACCGCACTCGGCGAGTTCGAAAAGGCCTTCGAGGCCTTTACCCAGCTCATCAAGGAATTCCCCAACAGCGAGAATGTCCCTTTCGCGCACCTGCGCATAGGCGAATATTACTACATCAATCGCGACAACGACAACGCGCTCAAGCATTACGAGGCCGTGGGCCTCTCCTCCGGTTCGGAGAACTACCTGCTGTCGCTCTACCGTATTGCCTCCTGCTACTATAATCTATCGCAGTTCGATAAGGCCATTGACCGCTTTTTTGAATATGTTGAAATGGCCGATTCGGGTAAGTTCAAAAAGGCCGACTTCCGCGACGAAGCGCTCGAATACCTGGCCATCAGCTTCTCCGAGGAGTCCGGGGGTGCTGAAAACGCCATGAAGTTCTTCAAGGAAAAGGGCGGCCGTTCCTACCAGGACTTCATCATCTACACCATCGGCATTAAAAACCGCGATCACGACAATGTCAAAGAAGCCGTCAAGTCCCTCGGCTTCCTTCTCGATAACTATCCTCTCTATATTAATGCGCCCATCGCACTTAAAGCCCTGACCGACTGTTATGTCATTGAAAAGGACTACAACAGGGCCAATGAGCTCCGCGAGCGCATGAGCCGCGAATACGGGCCCGGCAGCGCATGGGACAAGGCCAATGCCGGCGCCAATCCGCAGCTTGTCGAGACCACGCGCGGGTACATCAAGGAGGCCGCGGCCACCATTCCCATTTATTTCCATAAACTGGGCAACGTGCTCCGCGATTCGGGCAAAGCCGACAGGGCCGTCCCCTATTATCTCAAGGCGCTTACGGCTTACGACGACTACATCAAAAAATACCCGAACGAAAAGTGGAACTGCTTCACGTTCCATTATTTCCGGGCTGACCTGCTCTCGGATTCGCTTATCGCGCGCTACGACGAAGCGGCCCGTGAGTTCGACTGGGTCTCGCGCGAGGACACCACGCGTTACCCCAGCCGTAGCGAAGACTCTAAAAAAGTACTCGAAGAAAAACGGAAACAGGCACGCGACATCAAGGATCAGTTCCACTCCGACATCAAGGAGCAAGTGCAATCGGTCCAGGTGAACCCCGAAGAAGCGGCTTTCGCCGCAGTGGTTTGTTACGAGCGCATCTCCAAAAAGGCGCTCAAGGCCAAGGGGTTCACTGACACCACGGCCTACCAGGGTTACCAGTTGCCCGAAATGCAGACCTATCTCAAAGGCATCCGCGATTTCCGCGGCCGCTTCCCCCAGTCCAAGCATGCCGCGGAGGTGGCCTTCCTCGAGTCCAACATCTACTTTGACGCGAAAAACTTCATCAAGGCCATTGAGGGCTACAAGTTCGTGGTCCAGAACTTCCAGAGCTCCGAGGTGGTCTATAAACCATCGCTCGAAAACCTCGGCAAGGCCTATCTGAAGAATGAACAGTACGAAGAGGCCATCGCAATTGACAAGCGGCTCATGGCCGAATACGCGGTCACGGCCAAGGACAAGACCGAGATGATCGAAACCATCGCGGCCGCCATGTTCCAGATTGCGGACCAGCGCCAGAAAAAGGGCGACTATTCGGGCGCGGCCGACGAATTCAAACAGATTGTCATTGATTATCCCGATTTTTCAAAATGTGATGTTTCACTCTACAATGCGGCCAATTCCTACGAACAGGGCGGCCTTCTCGTTGATGCGGGCAAGGCCTTTGAGCGCGTTTATGACAAGTACCCCAAATCCAAATGGGGCAAACAGGCGCTCCTCCGTTCCGCCGCCGCCTATCAGAAGGCCCGCGATTTTGAGAATGCGGCCGCGATGTTCCTTAAATTCGTCAAGGAAATGCCAACCGATTCCGGCGCGGTGCCCTGCCTGTTCCGCGCGGCCTTTATGTACGATTCGCTCGAGAACACGCTCCTGACGGCCAAGCTGTACGAGGAAAAGATATTTGAATGCTACCTTGAATCCAAAAAGGACAAGGCCAAGTATCCCGGCATCGAAAAGGAGACCCCCGGCGCACTGTACAACGCGGGGCTCATCTACGAAAAGGCCAAGCAGTACGACAAGGCCATCGCCGTTTACCAGAAGCTCGACCGCGAGTTCCCGGCCTCCCAGTTCACTTCCGAGGCCAACTTCTCCATCGCCATCTGCTATGAAAAAACGGGCAATGACGCCAAAATCGCCGAGAGCTATCTTGATTTCGTGAAAAAGTACGGGGCCGATAAACAGCGTGTGGTCCATTCGCTCATGAAGGCCGCCGAGGCGTACCGGCACCTCAACCGGCGGTCCGACGAAGAGAAAATGTTCCGCACCATCATCGATATCCACAAGGAGTTCGGTGACAAGTTTAATATCGATCCCAAATACGCGGCCGAATGTTATTTCACCCTGGGCCAGCGTGCATTTGATGAGTATGTCCTGCTCGACCTCCGCACCGAAAAGCGCGGAAAGACGGGCATCGCCGAGGTCGAGAAAAAGCTCAAGGCCAAGGTCGAGGCCACGAAAGCCCCCCTCGGTTACCTCACGGACTGTATCGGGTTGAAGACCGATGAGTGGACGACCCGCGCCACCTGGATGTGTGGCGAACTGTTCTGGAACCTGCTGGAGGTCGTCAAGAACCAACCGATCCTCGAAACGGACGCTTCCAAGGCCGCCTACGCCAAAGTCAAAGTTAATGAAGCGCTGCCACCTTATTTCGAAAAGGTCATGAACTACTATTTTATCAATGTCAACAAGTTCGGCAATGAGATGGGCGTTAAAAACGAGTGGATCAAGCAGTCGGCGGAACGGTATGCGCAGGCATGGTACCTCATGGGCTATTCCCATGTCGAGAACGGCGATATCTTTGGCGCGGCCCCCAATCCCTATCCCAAGGGCACCGAAGAATTCGATGTCTATAAAGAAAAGCTTGACGGTATCATCAAACAGCTCACAATCAAATCCATCCCGGTATTTGCGAACGGTATCATGTCCTGTAGCGAAATTTATGTCAACAACACCTGGGTGGAACGTATGCGCAAGGAACTGCAGCGGCAGGATCCCGAGAACGAGGCGCTTAAGGTCGTCGCCAAGGAGCCCCCCAAAAGTGTGACGCACACCCACGTGGCTTTCCAGAGCATCGAAAAGGCGTATGAGCGTTCCCTTAAACAGATACAGAACACGGTCTTGGACAATGGCATGCAGGCCCTGCAGAAAATTGAAATCTTAACCGGAATCGAAATCAGCGCGAAGCGGGAAATCGACAAACTTCGGGAGGAGATTGCAAAACTCAAGGCGGCGCGGTAAATGAAGCCGTTGTTCAGGGCCTTGCTCCTCTGTTTGGCCTGCTGGGCGTGCGTGACGGCAGAAAATGAGATGTTTGTGGCCAAAAACCGGTGTCTGGTCTTTTTAAATGATAAGCGGGCTCTTTACGAAAAGCCCATTTTTATGCTGAAAGAAGGCGACAAAGTCACGGTGCTGGCTGATTCGTCGGAGAACGCCCACATTATGGCTTCGGACGGACGGACGGGTTATGTGGAGCGTCAAATGCTTACGGACAATGTCAAGAGCGTGCTATCCATGGATGAAATACGGGTTTTCGGTTGGCTCGACAATCCGGAGCCTGTTTACATCCTCGATTTTGAGAATGGAGAATACAAGCCGATACGCATGTCAAGGGATTTTGCGATGGATCCGGTACTGATGCGGAACATCGATAAAGAAACCTTTGAACGGGAGAATGAAATTTATTATTATAAGGGGTATTCGTCTGAAGCGGTTAACAGGTAGCAATCAAATAGTTTATAAAAAATAACGTTTCAACACGAAAGGAGTTTCTCGTATGGGCAAGTTTTTAACCTATCTGATCGCTGGTTTTGAAGGGCATGGCGGTTTCGTCATGTGGGTTCTGTGTCTTCTGGCTGCTGCCGGCTGGGCGATTATCATTGAGCGTATATATTATTTGATGTTCAAGTGCGGCAGTCGCCGCGGTAAGTTTGTCGCTGACATGTATAAAATAATCAAAACCGGCGACTATCAGCGGGCCATCAAGTTTGCTTACAGTGTTGATACCCCGCTCGCCAAGGTCATGGCGACCATTCTGCAGAACAAGGACAAAGGCGAAGAAGCCATGGTCAAAGCGGTGGACGAGGTGTTCCTTACCGAAAAACCGAAAATTGCCCGCTATACGGGTCTTCTTTTCGTTATTGCGAACGTGGCGACCCTCGTGGGTCTTACCGGTACGGTGTTTGGCCTTATCATGTCGTTTGATGCCGTGGCTAACGTGCCCGTGGCCCAGCGCGCCCAGGCTTTGGCCAGCGGTATCGCGGTTGGTATGACTGCAACGGCCTTCGGTCTCTTTGTCGCCATCCCCTGCCTTATCGTGCAGGGCGTCCTTACGACCGTGACGGACCGTATCGTTGAGGAAATGGAAGAAAAATCCACTAAGATGATCAACACTCTCGCTGGAGAAGCGAAGTAATGGGAAAAGTGTTTAAAGTCAGGAGAGTGGTCAAGGAGATGGATTGGGATCTCAACGTTGACCTTAAGCCCTGCATGGACGTTCTCACGGTGCTGATCCCCTTCCTGGTGGTCTTTGCCTCGTTTGCGGCCGTAAAAATCCTTGAGGTCAATCTTCCGGAACTGAACCAGATGCAGGCCCCACCCAAGGACAAGGAGGACGAAGGGCTTCTGCTGACGGTCTTTATTTCCGACAAGGGACTGACGCTGGGCGCGCGCGGGGCCATCCTTCCGACGACCTATACACAGGAATACCATCGGTACGAGTACCAGTTTCCGCGTGGAGCAGAAGGGCCCGTTAAAACGTATCTGGTAAAAATCGACAAGTTAAACCGCAAGGAATCGCCCGCTTGCCCGCTGGATAAGAACCGCCGGCTCAGTCTTGTGGAACGCGCGGAAATTATCCTCTATGTTGTGGAAAGAGCAAACGAGGACGATCCCGGTAGCGAGATTATGGCGCTGTATGACAAAGCGGGCCAGGTCATGGCCAATAACGAGCGCGTCATCCAGAACAAGCTGCCCCAGGCAGGCGACACGTTATACGCGCTCAGCATTCTTAATCCCTACCGTGAGGTGGTGCGCAATCCCGGAGACTACCGTCTAGGCAAGCTGACCGCCTACGACCAGCTTGCCAGCCGGCTCATCCGGATCCAGTCCATGTATCCGAGCGTGCCGGACCAGGGCGAAATCAAAATCATTGCCGAAGATGACGTCATGTTCGATAAAATCATCCATGTGATGGACGTGTGCCGCGACTTCGGTTTCCCCAAAATCTCCCTCGGAAAACTCGCGGGATAACGGAGACACTATGGCACGCAAACGATACGTCAAAGCCAAGAACAAGGTCAACCTTCAGTTGACGAGTATCCTGGACCTCATGACCATCATCCTGGTCTTTTTGCTGAAAATGTTCTCTGCTGAAGGTCAAATCCTGACTCAGGGTGAAAATCTGATCCTGCCCCAGTCCACCAGCAAAGCCAGCCCCAAAGAGGCGATGCTGAGTATTGAGGTCAACCGTGAATGGGTACTGGTCGATCACATCCCCATGGTTAAAGTTGCCAAGGTTCGTGAAAACCAGGATGTCTATATTCCTGAAATCAAGGAAAAGCTCGCGTTTGCCCGAGAACAGGAAGAGAACATGGTCAAAATCGGCGCACTGCAGCGCGTTCGGGGCGAGGCGGTCATGCAGGTCGATAAAAATGTCGAATATGATGTTTTGTTCAAGGTCATGGCCACCTGCGGAGAAGAAGGTTTCAATAACATCCGGTTCGCAGTGATGGGCGCGTTGGAGGAAATGTAATGACCGATAAACAAATGGTGGCTCTTGCGGCCCGCCAGGACATTTTCAGGTTCGACAATGACACCAAGTTGGGGCGGTCCGTCCTCATCGCCCTTGCGATTGCCATCTTGCTTTCCATTTATTTTTCCAACATGCAGATTGTGATGGTGCCTCCGGAATATTTCGAGAACCTTCCGCAAACCATCACGGCAAAAATCGTGATATCCGAGAAAAAAGATGAAAAGAAGGAAAAGAAGAAAGAGGAGACCGCGGTAAAAAAACTGCTCAAGGTCCCTAAAATGATTCAGAGCAACGCGCCCAATCGCGGCGTGGGCAAAGGTGACATCAAAGAACGGGTCACGCAAAAGGGCCTCCTCGCCATCATCTCGGGCCGTACCAAAAGTGCCAATGTGGCGGGCGCCAATGCCATGAACAACGTCTTTGCCAAGGACCTCGATCAGGTGCTCGAGAACATCGGCGGACTCAAGACCGCGGGCAACACCGCTCTCGGTCGTACGGGCATGGCGGGCAAGCAGTTCAATACAGGCTATGCCGGTGGCGGTGGCGCGGGCGGTATCGACGACCTTCTGGGCGCGCTGGCCGAAGGCGGGGCACGGCAGGTCGGAGGCCTCACCAAGCGGGCCAGCGTCGACCTGCCCAACGACAAATCGTTCTGGGCCGACCAGGGCGGGCTTTCGGGCCGTAACCCGCAGGATATCTATCGCGTGGTCATGCAGCATATCGGTGGCCTGCGCTCCGAATACAACAAGCGCCTGCGTGAAAAGCCAAATCTCCGCGGAAAAATCACGGTCCGCTTCACCATCGATCCGCCCGGTAACGTGACGAGCTGCATTGTGACCGGCAGCACGATGAACGATAAAATACTCGAGATGCTCGTGGCGTCACGCGTCAAGTCCTGGAAGTTTGACGCATGTGGCCAGTGCGGCCTGGCCACGGTCACCTATCCTTTCGCATTTTCTCAGTAATGGAGGCTTTTATGAAGAAAGCGTTAGCACTCTTCCTGGCCTTGTCGCTGCTTTTTGCGGCGACCGTGTCAGCGACCAATGCACGCGTGGAGTCCATGGGCAAAAGCGCCACCTATTTCATGGACGACGTCAGCATCTACGACAACCCGGCCAACATCAACATTTACCCCAACTTCCTCATCGGAGAGCCGGGGCACATGACCGTCTACCAGGACTCGGGCACGGGGTTCAAGAACGAAGATCCGGCTGAACCCTACGGCGGCGGTATCCTTTCGTTCTCACTCAATCGCGACAAAAACGCCGAAACGCGCTATCCGATGGTGACCGTGGGCGCCATGCTCAACCATAAGAACGAACTCGTTGACGTGTTAATGGCCGCGGCCCGGGCCAATGGCCACATCATTCCCAGGCCCGTGGTGCCCAATTCCGATTTCTTCCTGGGCTACACACTGCCGAACGGCACCATGCTCGGCGGCCATCTCTATGCGGCGCGCCAGAACGTCAGTGTGAAAGGAATGAACATGTCCGAATCTTTCTCGGATCTGCAATCCGCAGGGATTACCACGGGAAATAATGATACGGACAGAGTCATTGACAGTCTTGCCGCTTGGTATGGTGAGACGGAGTTCCAATGGACCTCCCAGATTGTACGTGGCGATATCGGCGTAAATATGCCGCTGACACAAAATGTTGATATGGAGCTTTCCGGCGGCCTCGCTCTTCTCCAGTATTCCGGTCCTGATTTCGGCACGCTCGACGTACGCCGGTATTATACCATCCCCTCTTACGATGCCAATGATTTCTCGTGGTTCTTAAACGCCAGGTTTTTTGCCACCCTGGTGGGATTGAACGGCGAACTCGTCCCGGTGTTCAAGTATAAGAACATCAGTGTCCGTGATTATAATGTCAATGAGTTTGAGGGCGGTTTGGGCGCCAACGTGACACTCGACCGCGGTTTTTTCTGGATAGGTTCTTCTTTTATTTACAATGGCACGGAGGCCCCGGTTGCCGGTTTAACAAACCAGACCCGTAGCACGACGAGCATCAGCATCCCGTTGAGCTTTGGCATCGAGCGGAACGTGGTGTGGGAATGGCTGGTCCTCCGCGTCGGTTTCCGCAAGGTCATCTATGGGACCACCACCAATCAGGCCGAGATGTCCAGCCTGTACAGCAATCCCGAAGCGGACATGACCGTGAGCGACCATGTGGGCGGCGGCATTGGCATCAACCTCGAAGAAAAGCTCAAGATTGACGCGGTGCTGGCCGAGGACATCCTTTACAAGTGGGGCAACCTTGTCAGCGGTAACAGCCATCACATCCTGACGCGGATATCGGCGACCTATTCGTTTTAAGCGTTCCGAGCCGTCTTTTGACGCCTGTCAAGGCAGAGTCTTATCAGATTCTGCCTTTTTCATTGAAAAGGAAAGGGCCCCCGGCTAAATAAAACGCACATGCTGAGCGCGCTGACCAAGGAAAACAAGAAGGCCCTCTTCGACCTCCTGTCGCTGCTGGTCGCCATCTACTGTGCGGCCATTCTCGGCGACTATGCGTCTGAAGCGCTGGTCATCAAGCACCATGGCGTGGATGCGCTGCCCGGCTTATTTCAGGTCAACGCATTTCTGCTCTTCCTCGTCTCCGCGGTCCTCTTCAAGTTCGTGGATCGCTTCCCCCGGTGGCAGCTCATCCGGGGACTCTCCCTCTTTTTCTTTGTACTGGTTGTTGTTTTCGGTGCAATCGCGCGCGAGTACGCCTTTGCCTGCACGGTGCTGTATTGCATGGCGTATGTCAGCAAACTTTCACTCTTTGTGATCTTCTGGATTATCGCGAACGACATCTGCGACACCCGCGAAAGCAAGGCCGTCTTTCCGACGCTGGCCGCGGGTGGCCTGTGCGGTGGCCTCCTTTCAACGCTGGTGGCCGGCAAGGTCATCCATCTTCTTCATGTCGAGAACCTTGTCTGGGTCTGGGCCGCCCTGCTTGTTCTGCCCTTCCTTCTCATCAATCGGATCCGCAATGAATACGAGGAAAAACTCCGGGCGCCGGAGCCGGAGGCCGTCCGTCCGCTCCGGGTGGAGTTTTCCGAAATCTTGGGCGAACGCGCCGTCATCGTCATGGCCGCGGTTTACCTGCTCGTTTTTCTGCTCATTTTCAACCTCGATTTCATTTTCGCCAAGACGCTGTCTGAGCACATGACCTCGCCGCTCGGATTTAACGCGGAGAAGTTTGTGGGTTTCAAGTTCAACGTTTACCTGGCGGCCACGACCTGCATCATCCTGTTCCAGGCGGTTTATACCAGCAGCATCAGCCGCAAGTTCGGCGTGACCAATTCGCTCATTATTCTGCCTGCCATGCTCTGCTTTGGTTTCATCGCCCTGCATGTCCTGAAGTTCCGCACTGCGGCTGGCCCCGTCCTCTCTGTTTTCTGGTTTGTCACGACCTTTTATGTGCTGCGGCAGTTCCTTTTCGAGTCTCTGTTCTCCTCCAACTACCAGATATTCTTTTCCGCATTCACCCGCAAGTTCCGCGGCAAAGGCAAGCTGTTGCTCGAAGGGCTTGTCAAGCCCTTGGGTGTGGCCGCGGCAGGCCTTTTCATTGTCTCCCTGCAGCGAAGCCACGGGTATTTCCTGGCCCTGGCCTTCTTGGCGGCCCTGCTGACCGTACTCATCATCTTCCTGAAGCGTGAATACAGCCGGATCCTGCTTCAAGAGGAGGTCGTGCTTTCCGGCACGGGCGTCATGAAGCTTATCAAAAGAGAAATCAGTGGCAAGAATAAGGATAAAATATTATCTTTAATTTCCAGGGCCATTGACTCTCAAGATTATGATTTAAAACGATTTTCGATAAAGTATCTGGAGTATTCCGGAAGCCCGGCAGCCTTTGACTTATTGCGAAAAAAGTTCTTTGAAGAGAGCGATCGCATCAAGGAATTGATAGCCAATTCCTTAAGCACCTTCGACAGTTTCGAGGCACGGGGCTTTCTGCGTAAGCTCCTGGAAGACCCCAATGCGGCCATTCGTGCCGGGGCCATCCGCTCCATCCGGAAAAATCCAGTCCTCAAACCCAGGCGGTTCGACTTCAACAGTCTGGTGTACGATCACCATCCGCTGGTCTTTGAGGAGGCGGTGCTGCTGACCTATCCGGAACTGCCGGCGGAGTCCCGCGAATTTGTCCAGTCCAAAATCAACGAGATGCTCAGCGCTGAGCGGCTGGACGAGCGAGTGGCCGCGCTCCATCTGGCCGGGCGCCTCAAGCTCTGGCCCCTTTACGAGCGCGTGGTGAGCCATCTTGAATCGGGGTCCCGCGAAATCTGGAAGGCCTCCATTGATGCGATCCTGCTTTATGATGATGTCCGGAGCATCCAGGCGCTCGTACGCACCCTTGATCAGGACCTTGACCGCGCCCGGGAAAACATGATCGTGAGCGCGCTTGGGCGGGCGAGCCTGCCGTTTTATCCGGTTTTTGAAGAACGATTCATGGCCGCGCACCGCAAGCGTACGGCCTTTTCCCTTATCTCCATCCTTCGCCAGCTTTCGGCGCGGCAACTGCGTGAAAAAGGAAAGCCCATCCGCCAGCGGGCCGAGGTGCGCCAGAAGCTTGTGGAAATGGCCATGACCGAAATGCAGAAGATATACGAGGACGTTTATCGGTATTACGACCTGCGTATGAACATCCCAAGGATGCACAAGGAAGTGGATCTCATCAAGGATGCCATTTTCCGCAAACGCGTCCGGTTCAGTGTCTTTGTCCTTAATATGCTGGCGCTTCTTGACGGGTCGGGTGCGCTCCTAAATATTGAAAAGGACTTCAAGTTCCTGGATGGCCGCGACAAGGCCAACATCATTGAGCTCATCGAGGCGTTCGGAGACAAGAACATCAGCCGTTTTCTGGTCCCCATCCTCGAGGAGTACGGCGAACGCGAACTCCTCAAAATAGGCTCTGAAAAGTGGCCGTACCAGAAGGGCTTCCTCGACGAGGCCCTCAAGTACTTCAAGGACATGGACAACCGCTGGATGAACTCCGTGGCAAGCTATATCGAAGAAAGGGCCCGGCATGCCGCTTGAAAGCGCTCCCGATCGGAACGCACGGGCCTTTGCCCTGCTCGAACGCGTGTTGTTCCTCAAGGAGATCGACATTTTCCACAACGTCGAGGCCGAGCGTTTGAGCGCCGTGGCGGACATCGCCCGTGAGCTTCATGTCGCGGCCGGCGACACGGTGGCGCGCGAGGGCGATCCCGGCGAGTCCTTGTTTATTATCCGGAGCGGTTCGCTCCGGGTCGTCAAGGAAAAGGACGGCCGCCAGTACGCGCTGAAAAACTTAAGCCCCGGCCAGACCTTCGGCGTGTTCGGCATCCTCGGCGACAAGCACCGGGCGGCCGGCGCTGTGGCCAACGAAGCGACGGTGCTCCTCGAAATCCGAAAAAGTGAGTTCAAGAAAATGCTCCTGAACAATCCGGAAATCACCTACAACATACTCGAAATCCTGAGCGAGCGCATCAACGAAATGGACAACGAGATCGTGCTGCTCAACCGCACGCTTTCGTCCTCGCTGACCGGCCAATACAACGGACTTGACAGACGAAACATACCCACCCCAAAGGAGACCGTATGACCCTTAAAACCGTGCTGATCCTCTTTTTCCTGCTTCCCTTCGGCCTGTTGACACTTGGCGGCTGTGGAAAGGGCGAAAGCAAGGCCAGGGAGTATACCGTATTGCTGAAAATGCTCCCGGACCAGGAAAAATTCTTTCGGAACGAAATTCTGACGCCGTTTGAGCGGCTGAACAACTGTAAAATCAACATCGTTCAGTTCGATAAAATGTGGTACATCGAAACCGCGCTGGACCTCCAGAAGGAAAAGACGGACCCTTCCATCATCCTGGTCAAGGTCCCCTTTGAAATGACGCGTGTGCTCGTTGGCAAAAACCTGCTGCAGCCGCTGGACAGCGTGGTCCCGGCCACCCAATTGGAGCAGGACCTGGCCGAATACCACCCGCTCGCCATGGGGATGGGGTATGTGGACGGCAAGCCCTATTATATCCCGCGCAAGCTCGAGACCCGCGTGCTGTTCTACCTCAAGTCCAAGGTCAACGACGCGGTCGCCAACTGGAAAAAGTTTGAAAAGGACCTGAACAAGGTACTCAAGGAGCAGAATGGCTACGGGCTCCCCAAGGGCTATGCGCTGGAGGCCGAGACGAACCAGTGGGACGCCTACGATATTTTCGTGATGGGTTGGTACTGGGCGCACACCAAGTATTTTGACAACAACGTGCTCATGCCCCGTATCGCCCACCGTGGCGACAAATACGAGGGCACGGCCCTGGGCCTGGTCGACGGCGTGTTGCAGTTTGGCGCCTCCTCGGATGATATTCTAAAAATGAATAGCGAGGCCGCAATTGACATGTTCACCTGGGAAGCCGCCTACATCAAGAACGGGATCTTCAACCCCGACATGTGGAACAGCGCGTGGCGCGGTCCGGACATATACAAGGGCATTGCCGACGGCAAGGTTTTCCTGACCGTGTTCCAGCAGATTGACTGCTTTAACGTGCACGGCTGGGAGGAAAACCCGGAAATGCGCGGGTATCTCAAGGACCCGGAAGACATGGGCATTGCCACCATGCCCACGGCGGTCTCCTTTGCCCTCAATCCCGACGGCACCTATAAGCGGATTGGCACAAAGAAAATCTCCACGGGCGGATGGTGGTGGGGCATTCCGCGTACCTCGCCCGACAAGGACATGGCTTACAAGCTCACCCGGTTCATCACGAACCGGGACAATCAGGCCATCGAATGCACCAAGTATGGCATGATCTCGGTACGCAAGGACATCCTCAGCAACATCTCCGAGACGTTCTCCATGGGATGGGTGGGTGAAATCTTCCAGGTGTCTGTGATGCAGCTGGACCTGAACGGACTCACCACGGTCCCGCTTGTCAAGGAATACAGCGAGATCGGCAAGACCTACAACGAGGCCTGGTACGAACTCTGCGTTGACAAGTTCGGCAAGACCACCCGGGACAAGGTAGACGCGGGCGCAATCCAGGCGGCGCTGAACTCCAAATATAACGCGCAGGCCCGGCAGATTCTCAAAGACGGTTATCCAAAGAAGTGACCGGTTACTTTAGCAACGGGTGTCATGACGCATGAACGGGATTCGGGACGTCTTTTTCAAGTACAAGACCGAGGCGTTAATGTTGCTTCCGGTCTTCCTGTACCTCACGGGTTTCTTGGTCATGATTTTCTACTATCTGCTTTCGCTATCGCTCACGTATGTGGCGCCCGATTTCACCGTGACCTTCCCGAGCCTAACCAATTACCATGCTCTGTTTGCCAATCGTGACTTCCTGGTTGCGCTCTTGCATACCCTTGTCTTTGTCATTGTTGGCACGCCGCTTGAGTTGGCGGCCGGCCTGGTGCTGGCCATGCTCGTGTACCGTAATTTTCCGATGCGCGGAATCGTCAGGAGTATTTTCATTATCCCGCTCGCGGTGCCTGCCATGGTCACTGCCATCATCCTGCTGCAGCTTTTCGAATACCCGGGCGGCCATATCAACACGCTGCTGATGGGCAAGCATGCGGTGATGCCCGCGATTATGGAAATGCCGGTTAACTGGCGGGATTCCGCGGCTTCTTCTTTGGGTATCTCCTTAATCGGTAAAGTGTGGCGCGATATGCCTATATCCATGCTTATCCTGCTCGCGGGCCTCAACGCCATTACGCAGGACCAGTATGCCGCGGCCGAGACCATGGGCGCCAACGAACGGCAGAAATTCCGTTTCATCACCCTGCCGCTCCTGCTGCCCGCCATTTCCACAGTGCTCATCATCCGTTCCATCGAAATGTGGAAGGAGTTCATCTTTCCTTATTTCCTTGCCCGGCGCTACCATCTGCTGGGTACGCTCATTGAGTATCTCTACCACGATTGGAATAAAAAAGGCGAGGCTGCGGCCGTTTCCGTCATCCTGGTCGCGTGCATCGTTTGTTCGGCCGTCTTACTTTTCTGGGTGCTCCGGACCGTGCGGGTCCGCCTGGTGCGGGTGTAGGAGAAGCGGATGAGCGCCCTGACCCGTCTTCGTCACAATCCCTCCCGAATCGTCTGGTTCCTCACGCTCTGCTTCATGATCCTCCTCGTGTTCCTTCCGCTCTTCTTCATGTTCAAGTTTTCCATCAGCGACCGCTCCAGCATCGTCACGGGCGGGGAAACCATGCCGCTCTGGCCTTACCACCCGACGTTCAAGACCTATGGTTTCATCCTCAGCTATCCGGATTTCTACCAGGCCGCGGGTGTCAGCTTCAAGATCGCCTTCCTGACCATCCTTATCTCCATGGGGCTCGGTGTGCCCGCGGCCTACGTGCTGTCGCGGCACAACATCCCCGGCAAGGCGGTCATGCTCATCGGCCTCATTTCCATCCGGCTTTTCCCGGACATTGTCTCCATCATTCCGGTGGCCGTTGCGTTTGGCAAGATGCGCCTCCACGACACTTACCTGGGCGCCGCGCTTGCCCACTCGCTGCTGGCGCTTCCGTATGTGCTATACATCTGCATGGGTGTGTTCGAGTCCATCCCGCGCGACCTCGAAAAGCAGGCCGCCATCCTCGGGGCGGGCAAGGTCTATACGCTGTGGCGCATCATCCTGCCGCTGGCCACCACCGGTCTTGCGGCCGCGGCCGTTTACACCTTCCTGCTTTCCTGGGACGAATTCATCTTCTCCTATTTTCTCCTCGGCTTTGGTGATCTCGTCACCCTGCCGCTTTACCTTAAGCAGAAAATGGCGTTCACGCCGCCCCAGGATTTCCTCATGGCCATTGCCATGCTGCTGTCGCTTCCTGTCATTTTGTTCACCCTGGTTCTTCAGCGCTACATGCAGTCGGGCCTCACAGCAGGAGCGGTTAAATAATGTCTGAAGTCATCATCCGGAAAATCCGCAAGCTCTACGGCAGCAAGGTCGTCATTCCCGACCTGTCGCTCACCATCCATGACGGAGAGTTCCTCACCCTGCTCGGCCCTTCCGGCTGCGGTAAGACCACGACTTTGAACATGGTCGCCGGGCTCGAATCCATCTCCGGGGGCGACATTCTCGTGGGCGGCCGGTGTTATAACGAACTCCCGGCGCGCAAGCGCAACATCGGCATGGTGTTTCAGTCCTACGCGCTTTTTCCCCATATGACCGTGGACCAGAACATCGCCTTTGGCCTTAAAATCAAGAAAAAGGAGCGGCTGGAGATTTTCGACAAGCTCGAATGGGTCAAGAACCTCCTCCACCTCTCCGACAAAGGGCGGAGCTACCCGCGCGAACTTTCGGGCGGTGAACGCCAGCGCGTGGCATTGGGCCGGGCGCTGGTCCTTGAGCCCGATGTCCTGCTTCTGGATGAGCCGCTTTCCAACCTCGACCAGGAACTGCGCGAAAGCATGACCACGGAGCTCAAAAAGATCCACCAGGACGTGGGTTGTACCATGATCTATGTGACGCATAACCAGATGGAGGCCATGCGCATGAGCGACCGCATTGCCATTATGCGCGACGGGCGCCTCATGCAGTGCGACGCGCCCATGACCATCTTCAATTTCCCGCAGAGCCGTTTTGTCGCCACGTTCATCGGCGCGCCGGCCATGAATATGTATCCGGCGCATCTTATCGCCGACGGGGACGACACGTTCGCGGAAATCGGGGATGTCCGGCTCCGGTTGGAACGGGAACGCGGCAAGGCGCTGCGCGCCCTGTCGGGGCGCGATGTGGTGGCGGGTATCCGTCCGCAGCAGATCTACTGTTTCAAGGACAAGCCGGGCAAACGGCATTCGGATACCGAGATTGAAGTCGAGACCGGTATTGTGGAGCCCCTGGGTGAGCGGTTCATGATCGATGCCAAATTCGGCGGCCAGACAATGGTATTTTTCATGGTCTCAGACCGCATGCCCGTGCGCGGAGAAAAGATACGGACCATCATCGATGGCCGGCACATCCATCTTTTTGATCGGGACAATGGTGAACGGATTGGGCTGGGCGAATCATCCCCTTCGCACGATTGCGGCACTGCTGATTAGCGTTGGGGTGCTGGCGGGTTGCCTGCCGGGGTCCGAACAGCGGATCCGGGGCAAACTGGATCGCTTGCTTGAAAGCGACCAGGCCGCCATCACCTTGGAGATTTCGGCGCGCGATCCGGCGGCGCTCCTGGAGCGGCCGTATTACCGGATCACGGGATACAGGCCCACACCGCAGAGCGGATCCTATTCGCACCTGTGCGCGGTCACTTTTTACTATTTTAAGATGATTAAAATGAAGCAGATTCGGAAATACCGCTACAACCCCGACACCGGCGAATGGGAGCGCTACTGGAAAGAAGTCCGCTACAACCTTGCGGGGAAGGGCTGACCATGTCCCGGCTGATGCGATGGGTCGTCATCGTCATGGCGGCGCTTGCCCTTAGCGCCTGGGCGGGGGGTGTCGTCTTTGTCAATGGGAAGGAAGACCGCAACCTCGACGCTAAAATGAAGAAGGGCCTGGACCTGCTCTTCCGTGAGAATTTCAGTGCGGCCATCAAGCTGTTTGAGCAGGTCAAAAAGGACTATCCCGATCATCCGGTCGGCTATTTTTTGACGGCCGCGGCTCTGGACGCGCGGATGTATTTTTACCTCAATGCGGACCAGGAAACCGAGTTCATGAAAAACTGCGAAAAGGCCATTGAACTCGGCGAGGCCCTGATCCAGAAGAATCCCAAGGACCCGTGGATCCTGTTCTTCACGGGCGGGGCTTATGGCTACATCGGCACTTTCCAGTCACGCTACAAGCGCTATATCACTTCTTTCCGCAACGGCTGGAGCGGGGTGACGCTGCTCAAGCAAATCCATGAAATGGACAACAGTTTTGTGGACGTGTTGTTCGGCCTGGGGCTTTACGATTACTGGAGCAGCAAGCTCAGCAAGCTCATGTGGTGGATGCCGGGTCTGGGTGACAAGCGGGAGGATGGCATCAACCAGCTGAAAAAGGTCGTGAATGAGGGGTATTACACCTCGCAACCCGCGGCGGCCAACCTTATGTGGATATTCATCACTGAAAATCGTCAGCAGGAGGCCGTGGACATCGCGCAGCGGATGCTCCAGAAATACCCGAACAACCGCATCTTCAGCTTTGGGCTGGCGGAGGCCTATTTCTTTATGGGCCAATACGACAAGTCGGAACGGCTGTTCCGTTATATCCTTGATATCAGCGACTCTGAGGAGACCAACAATAACATCAACACCCTGCACTGCCACCTTTTCCTTTCGCGCATTTACGAAAAGAACAAGGTCTGGCATTCCGCCATGGCCCACTGCCGCCGCGGGCTGCGGTACCGGTTCAGCGAAACCGACGATCTTGCAGCCAAGGATTATACCAGCGAGCTGAAAAGCACGCTTGACCGCGTCAAGGCCAACTACCAACCGCAGCGCTGAGGTTTTATCGCTTTATGTCCCAATCACGGGTGATAAAGCCGTAAAGCGCTTCTTCCAGTTTTGGAATCGATGTGACATCGAGCCATTCGTCCGCCGCGTGCGCCCCGTATCCTTTGAGGCCGAAAATGGCCATTGCGCCTCCGGAGTGGCGGAAGTGGCGGGCATCGGTGGCGCCGTTCATTTTGCCCAGCCGGAGGGCCGGGTTCATGCGGCGGCGGAGGCTTTTCAGCAGAAGTTGGACATGGGGATGATCATCGCGGATGCGTACGAAGGGGCATACCAGGTCCGCTTTCACGGCAAGGCCCGAGACCTTGCGGATGCCAGAGAGCAGCTTTCGGGGATCGTCCGCGTCCGTGAAGCGGACATTGAGCGACATCTCGGCGGAACCGGGAACCTGGTTCCGCGCTTCGCCGGCATGGAGGAGAGTGGCCGCGGCGGTCCGGTGCCAGGAATCGCGTTCCGAGACCTTGGGAAAAAGATTTTTTATCCGAAGGTAGCCTTTGATGAGCCGATCCAGCGCGTTATCGCCGCGCCAGGGCGCGGACGCATGGCAGGTGCGCCCCTTGGCGGTCAGGGTGAGTGAGAGAATGCCCTTTTGCGCTGTGATGACCCGGTCGAAGTTGCCGTCCAGCACCAGTGTCAGCTTGCCCGCATACCCTTTCTTCACCATGTCCGCGGTCGTATGGCCCCCGGTCTCTTCGTCCGTTGTAAAGATAGCACCCACGTTTGCCTTTCCCTTAAGGCGTGGCAGCAGGTTCATCATGACCGCTGCATTGCCTTTGCAATCGCTGGTCCCCCGGCCGTAGAGCCGGTTGCCTTTTAGCTGCGGCTTGAACTGCGCGGCCGGCGCGGTCACCACGTCGAGGTGGGCGTTAAGCAGGATGTCGCACTTTTTTCCTGGTCGCGTTGAGGCGTAGACGGTGCGGTAGCCGTTGCAGCGCTCTACGCGTACATGCAGTCCCTGCTTTTTCAGTTGATTTGCGACAAAGTCGGAGCAGAAATTGACGGCCGCTTTGTCGGCGGTGACGGACGGGATGGTGCATAGCTTCCGGGTAAGGTCGAGAGCGGTCATGGAAAAATCCTTATGTTGGAGTGTTTTTCGGAGGCACACAAAAAAATAGTTTTAGATGCCCTTTGTATGGAAAGCATTTTATTCTATGTCGTTCTCGATTTAGAACTATCAACTCACCCCCTTTCCCCGCTATGAGTGGGCGTCAAGGGTAAGGTAATGCTACCTTTCATATTTTCCTTGTCCAGGCTCGGAACGAGCGAAAAACCTGCTATTCGTGCTCGAGGCACAGTATACACAATTCTTTTGTTAAAATGGCGCTGACAAT
>JAZDKP010000111.1:0-30077 GCA_043802925.1 Fibrobacterota bacterium
GACCCTCGGCGTCATCGCGCTTGAGAGCGAACAGGCCAACCACTATTCCCAGATTGATGCGGAGAACCTCCAGAACCTCGCCAACGCCACGGGGCTCGCGCTCGAAAAAATCAAGATGCTCGACGCCCAGACGCACCTCGCCACCATTGACGGCCTCACCCAGCTGCCCAACCACCGCGAGTTCCAGAACCACCTCGACAAGCATTTTCGCCGGGCGCGGCGCCAGAACACCGAACTCGCCATGATTCTCTCGGACATCGACTTCTTTAAAAAGATAAACGACACGCACGGCCACCCGGCCGGCGACGCCATCCTCAAGGGGGTGGCGGACGTGCTCCGGGGCGCCATCCGAAAGGACGTGGACTTTGTGGCGCGGTACGGTGGGGAGGAGTTCGCCTGCGTGGTCGAGTCGGGCGAAACCCGGGCGCTCGAAACGGCGGAGCGCATCCGGGCCGCGATCGAGAAGACGCCCTTTGACATAGGCACGGGCCAGCGGATTAACGTGACCATGAGCTTTGGAGTGGCGCTTTACCCCGGCGATGCGGCCAGCAAGCAGCAATTGGTGGAGCGGGCGGACAAAGCGTTGTACGAGGCCAAAAAAGGCGGACGCAATCAGGTGAAAAAGTATTGAATCAGGGACCCGTTATTTATTTGTTTTAGGTTGGGATATCATTTAATGAAAACATCCTTATTGTTGTTCACTTGTATCTGCGTGATTTCAGCGGTTTTTGCCGTTTCGTTGCACGCCCAGGATTCCAAAAGCGTGGAGGACGCACAGGCCGAGTTCGATAAAATGTACGGCGGCGAATCGGCCGACACCACCACCGAGGAGTGGCGCAACGAGTTCACCTCCATCAGCAAGTTCATGGCCACGGTGGTCCAGCGCAAGGACGATAAAATCTTCATCATCTACGGTTCGGACAAGCAGCTTGAGGCGGTCGACATCCTGCGCACCGCCCTCGGCCGTAAGCGGGGCTTTGGCGTCGATTCAGCGAGCTCTGTCAAGACCGGGGTCTACCCGGTGCGCGACACCGAGGTCCGCTCCCAGGATATCGCCAAGTACAAGGCCATCATCATCGGGACGCCGTCCGATAACCAGTACATCGACCGCATCATGAAAAAGGGCAAACTCACCCTGTCGAGCACCCGCGCCCAGTTCCGCCTCTTCCGCAATCCCAATGCCGTGGCTATCGCCTGCGAAAATGGCGACATGTTCACGGAGCTTGTCCGCGTCTTTCTGCGTTCGTATCCGGACTTCGAAGACGAGTGCTACAGTTACTTCTACATGAACTAAAAGCAGCCTTGCTCCATGGATCTCAAGGACTTCGTAAACACCCTTACGATTCCCGCGTTTTCGCCGTTGCGCTCCGCGCTCGTTCCCGGACGCAGCGTCGACTGCGCGGGCATCGCGGGTTCGCTCAAGTCCGTCCTCGTTGCGCGTCTCCGCCTGGAGGAGGCGGCCCGGCCCGTGCTGTGGGTCGTGCACAACGCGCAGGCGCTTGAACGGGCGGAAAACGACCTCAAGAACATCCTTGGCGACGAAGCGGTCTGCCTGTTTCCGGAATACGACGCCCTGCCCGGTGAGCGCCGGCCGCCGCACGGCCGCATCGTGGAGGAGCGGCTCCGTACCCTCGACGCGCTTGTTGCGGGGAGCCCCTGCGCCGTTGTCGCCACGGCTGCGGCGCTTGTTTACAGGATGCTCCCACCCGCGGAGTTTCTCCGCAACACCCTCGACGTCCGTGCCGGGGAGGAGATGGATCTGTCGCTCCTTGCGGAGTGGCTGGCGGAGCGCGGTTTCACCCGCACACCCATCATCGACGATGCGGGGCAGTTCTCCGTGCGCGGCGGCATCGTGGACGTTTTCCCGCTGCTTTCCGAAAACCCGGTGCGCATTGAGTTCTTTGGCGACACCGTGGAGTCCGTCCGCGCCTTTGATGTCTTTTCGCAGCGTTCCATCGGGCCGCTCCAACGCGTGCGGCTGGTGCCTGTGCGGGAGGTCGTGGTCTCCGCTTCACCGGAGCCGGGCGGCCTTGAGCCCGAATGGCGCGTGCCGACGCTGACGAAGGAACACATCGGCCTCTTCGATTACCTTCCCGCGGGTTCCACGATCATCCTCGACGAAACGCCTGCTTTCGACTTCCTCCACACGGACACGCTTGGGCTTCTCACCGCCTCCTTCGCGGACAAGGCCTTGCCCGTGGATCCCGGTGACTGGCTTCTTTCCCTGACCGCGCTTGAGGCGTCGTTCGTGCGGCACGCGGCCGCGCGTTTTCTCTCGTTCCGGAACGACCGCAGCCTCTTTTTCGACAGCACTCCCCAGCCGGTCTATAATAAGCAGGGCACCGGCTTTTTCCCGGAGTTCAAGTCCCTGCAGGAGAAGGGGTGGGACCTGACCGTGGCCTGCGAGAACGCGGGCCAGGCCAAGCGCTTCCAGGAACTCTCGGACGAGTCGGACATTGTGCTGCGCACGGTCCTCGGCAACCTCGAAGAGGGGTTCATGCTCAACGGGTCCCAACAGGCGCTCTTTACCGAAAATCGTTTATTCGGCCGCTATGTCAATCGTATCCGGTTCCGCAAATATAAGGGCGGCACCACCCTGCACCACGTCTCCTCCCTGAAAAAAGGCGATTATGTGGTGCACGTGGACCACGGTATCGGCCGTTTCCGCGGGCTCGAACGCATTTCCGTGGGCACCCTCGAAAAAGACTGCGTCATCATTGAATACGAGGGCAACGATACCGTATCCGTGCCCGTGGAGGACCTGGGCAAGGTCCAGAAGTACGCGAGCGGTGAGGACGACGTCCGTCCCGCGCTCTCGAAGCTGGGGGGCAAGACCTGGGAGCGGACCCGGGCCAAGGCCAAGGCCGCGCTCAACAAAATCGTCCAGGAACTGGTCGAACTGTACGCGCAGCGGAAATATTTTGAAGGGTTCGCCTATCCCGCGGACACGGCGTTCCAGGTGGAGTTCGAGGAATCCTTCATTTACGAGGACACGCCCGACCAGAAGCGCGCGGCCGAGGAAATCAAGGCGGATCTTAAAAAACCGTCGCCCATGGACCGGCTGGTCTGCGGCGACGCGGGTGTGGGAAAAACCGAGGTGGCCATGCGCGCGGCCTTCAAGGTCGCGGAGTCGGGCCGCCAGGTCGCGGTCCTTGTGCCCACCACGCTGCTCGCTTTCCAGCACCACGCAAGCTTTTCGGACCGGTTCCGCGATTACCCGGTGCGCACGGGCGTGGTGAGCCGTTTTTCCTCGCCCGCGGAGATTGCCGAAACCCTGAAAGGGGTCCAGTCGGGGAGCGTGGATATTCTCATCGGCACGCACCGTCTCCTGTCCAAGGACGTGGAGTTCAAAGACCTGGGGCTGCTTATCATTGACGAGGAGCATCGTTTTGGCGTGCGGCACA
This sequence comes from Fibrobacterota bacterium, assembly GCA_043802925.1. GTDB lineage: Bacteria > Fibrobacterota > OXYB2-FULL-49-7 > OXYB2-FULL-49-7 > JAEUSG01 > JAZDKP01. The sequence goes on from JAZDKP010000111.1 coordinate 3,405, forward strand.
AGGAAAAAATCAAGGAGTTCAAGACCCAACTTGACGTGCTGTCCATGACCGCCACGCCCATCCCGCGCACGCTCCAGCTTTCCCTCACGGGCGCGCGCGACATGTCGCTCATCACCACGCCGCCGCGCAACCGCCTGCCCATCCAGACCCGCATCGTGGAGCGCGACGACCAGGTCGTGCGCGAGGCCATCCTGCGCGAGCGCGCCCGGGGGGGGCAGGTCTTCTTTGTGCACAACCGCGTCATGAGCATCGACCGGGAGGCCGACCGGCTGCGGGCGCTCATCCCGGGCCTGCGCGTGGGCGTGGGCCACGGCCAGATGGGGGAGAAGGAGCTTGAGGACGTGATGGTCGCCTTTCTCAACCGCGAGACCGACGTGCTCGTGTCCACGGCCATCATCGAGTCGGGTCTCGATATTCCAAATGTCAACACCATCCTCCTTGACCAGGCCGACCATCTCGGGCTGGCCCAGCTTTACCAGCTCCGCGGCCGCGTGGGCCGCTCCTCCATCCAGGCCTACGCCTACCTTCTTGTCAACTCCCTGGCTGCGCTCACCGACGAGTCCCGGCGGCGGCTCAAGGCCATGGAACAGCTCACGGAATTCGGGGCGGGCTTCCAGGTGGCCATGCGCGACCTCGAGATTCGCGGGGCCGGCAACCTCCTGGGCGAGCGCCAGCACGGGCTCCTTTGCCAGGTGGGGTACGAGATGTACCATACGATGCTGCAGGAGGCGGTGTTGGAAATCAAGGAAAAGAAGAAGATTACGCGGACCGACCCGGCCGTGCGCGTGGAGGCGCGCGCCTTTCTGCCGCATGACTACGTTCCCGAGACGCAGCAGCGGCTCGAAATTTACCAGCGCCTGTCGCGCGTGGATTCGGCCGCGGCCGTGGACGACATCGCGGAGGAGCTCGCGGATCGTTTTGGTCCGGTGCCCGAACCCGTGACCGCGCTTCTCTCCGTCATTTTCCTCAAGTACGCGGCCTCCACGGTGTCGGCCACCGCGGTCACGGTCCGTCCGGGCCGCCTGACCCTCGAGTTCGCCGGAAAGGAACCGATTACCGCAGAGGCCCTGGGTCAAATCATGACGCGCCTGCCCCAAAGTGCGCAGGTGAATTACGATACGTCGCTTACGGTGAACCTGTTGTTGACAGGCGGCGCAGACGCCCTGGAAAACGCAAAAAATGTCTTGCGTAACTTATTATAAATAACTATCTTAAAAACTTATTATGGGCAAAAAAAGCATCCTTGTCCTTCTCCTCCTCATTATTATCGGCGGGCTGGCTTTCTTCTATTTTACCGACTTTCGGTACGGTCGCACCCGCCCTCACGGCCCCGTGGTTGCCAAGGTGGGCAATGCGGTGCTGACGCTTCAGGAACTCCAGAAGCGCATCCCGGCCGAATACTCCGATTTTGTCACGTATGAGCAGAACGTTGATTATGTCAAACGCTGGATTGACGCGGAAATCCTCTACCAGACCGCGCTTGCGGAAAAACTCGACCAGGCACCCGCCATCCGGGAGCGTCTCAACAAGGTGCGCAAGGACATCCTCATGTCCGAGATGGTGAGCCGGCTCTGTGCCCAGTCCCCGGATGTCTCCGAGGCGGACATCGAAAAGTATTACCAGCAGAACGGCTCCCGCTACACCCGCAAAGAGACCGAAATCAAGTTCATCCACATCAATGTGCGCTCCATGGCCGAAGCCTGGAAAATCCGCAACCAGGTGACGCCCGACAACTTCTCCGAACTCGCCAAGCAGTTCTCGCTCGACCCGCAGGAGGACATCGACAACCTTTCGTATGTCACGCGCAACCAGGTCATGCCCGAACTCGCTGAAGTAATCTTTGACATCAAAATCGGTGGTACCACACCGGCCATCAAAACGCCGGCCGGCTGGTACATCGTCAAAATCATCGACAAGCAGGTGGAGGGCTCGGTCCGTCCCCTCGCCAGCGTGCGCGACGAAATCATCAACCATGTTTCCTCGCAAACCCAAAAGGTTCACCTTGACGAACTCATTGCCGGGCTCCGTAAAAAGTTCGTGGTCGAATATAATCTCAGTCTTATTCCAGGCAAGTCCGAACCCACTGCAAACGCACCCTCGGAACCTGCGGCCGCGCTAGTATCCGACACCGCTCAGGCTGCCCCGGCCCCCAAAGACCGGCCTGCGGCCGACACAGGCCTTAACATCGAAGATTGATGCGTTTTTTCCTACCCATCCTTGCCGTTTGCGCGTTCCTTTTTGCCGTCCCCCTTGACCGCATCGTGGCCGTCATCGATGACAACATCATCCTCGAGTCCGAGCTCAACGAGCTCACCTTTTTCAGCTACCAGAATTCGGGTAAGGCGGTGCCGGTCGGTTCGCCCGAGTTCAACGCCGCCCGGCTTGAGGTGCTCCGCAGCATGATTGACGACAAGCTCCTGCTCAAGGAGGCCGAGGCCGAGAGCATCGCGGTCTCCATGGAGGAGGTCGTCCGGCAGCGTGAGGCGCAGATTGACGGCTATGTCCAGAAACTCGGGTCGCGCGACGCGCTGGAGGCGGAGCTCAAAAAAAGCTACGGGATGACCTTGAGCAAGCTGAAAAAAAACCTTGACGACCAGATTCGCGAGCAGATGCTGAAAATGAGGCTGGCCGAGGCCCTGCGCCAGAAGCGGCCGCCCACCCGCGACGAAATCGAGCAGTTCTACACGCAGTACCGCGACAGCCTGCCCACTGAAAAGTCAAGCCTCCGCGTGTCCCACATCGAGCGTCGCATCCAGCCGTCGCCCGAGGTTGAAGCCGCGGCCAAGGCCCGCATTGAGGCCATTGAAAAGGAAATCCTTTCGGGCAAGCCCTTTGACGCGCTCGCACGCGACGTGTCCGATGACCCGGCCAGCGCCAAAAACGGCGGGGACCTCGGCTTCTTCGGCAAGGGACTCCTCGATCCCGCGTTTGAAAAGGCCGCCTTTGCCCTGAATCCCGGTGAAACGAGCCGGATTATCCGCTCCGTCTTCGGTTATCATATCATCCGGCTCGAGGAGCGGCGCGACAAGGACATTCGCGCACGCCACATCCTCGTGCTCGTCCGGCCGGGCCGCGATGACACCCTGCGCACCGCACGGCTGCTCGATTCCCTCGGCAAGGCTTGTGTCACGGACACGGCCTTTGCCGGTGCGGCTGCGCGCGGGTCCGACGACAAGCTCACCCGCGACAAGGGAGGCGACCTCGGCTGGGTCGGGGAGGCGAATTTGAACGGCGACTACAAAAAGGCCATCAGCGAAATCGCTGTTGGCCATAATAGCGCGCCCGTGCTTATCGGTGACGCGCTCCATGTCTTTCGCGTCATTGAGCGCCGGGCCGAGCGTACGCTCACGCTCGAAAGCGATTATGACGCCATCAAGTCCATGGCTGTCAACCAACGGCTGAAAAAGGAGCTTTCCGGGCTCGCGGACCGTATGCGCAAACGCTGTTACGTGGAGAACCGGCTCGAGACCCCCGGCCATTAAAGGCCCCATGATCGAGTTCCTTAACGTTACCAAGACCTACCAGGCCAACTGGCCCGTACTCGACGGTATCCGTCTCACCGTGGGGCGGGGCGAGTTCGTCTTTCTCACCGGCCGCAGCGGGTCGGGCAAAACCACGCTTCTCTATCATATCATCCTGAAGGAACGGCCTACCGAGGGCAAGGTCATCGTGGATGGGGTTGATTCGTCGCTTGCGGAAAAACGCGACGTGGCCGCGCTGCGCCGCCGCATCGGCATGATCTTCCAGGAGTTCTACCTGTTGAACGACCGCAGCGTGTTCGAGAACATCGCGCTTCCCTTGCGCTTTGCCTCCCTCTCGCAGAGCGATGTTAAAAAGCGCGCATTCAAGGCGCTCGCCTACACCGGGCTTTCGCACAAGATGAACGAAACCCCCCGCTACCTGTCGAGCGGTGAAAAGCAGCGCATCTGCATCGCGCGCGCGCTCGTGAACGACCCCATCGTACTGCTCGCGGACGAGCCGACCGGCAACCTTGACGCCGAGAACGCGGCCGATATCCTTTCCCTGCTCCGGAACATCCATCTCCAGGGTACGGCCGTTATCCTGGCCACACACAACGCGGGCCTTCTCGCCCAGCTGCCCGCGCGGCAGGTACACCTCGAGAACGGCCGGATCGTTTAGTTCCTTTTTTTCAGCGCCATCCCCAGAAGTAGCGCGAATGCGGCCAGGTTCACGGCCGCGCACACCATCCCGATTCCGGCAAAGTGATCCGTCCAGAACCCGGTCCAGTGTCGGTGCGCGTGGAAGACCGCGTTCATGTTGATGTAATAAGAGACCGCGCAGAGCGCGTAAAGCCCTTTTTCGAGAATGGAGGAGAGGGGGAGGAGGGGCAGGAAGGCAAAGAAGGGGAAAAGGTAGCGCTCGTGCATTTGCGTGGGCAGCATAAAGAAGGCGAAGGCCAGCAGGGAGAACGACAGCACCAGGCCAGAATCTTCCTGCCTGGCGCCGGCCTTGCCTTCGTGGCGGACCACGGTCAGGAGTGCGGCCAGTGTCGCCAGAGAAAAGAGAGTGAGCCCCACGGACTTGGCCGTGAGGCTGAACACGAACGGTGCGTTGTCGGGTGAAAGCCCGGAGCCTCCGGACAGGAGCCACCAGAGGTTGAAGGCGTTCATGGAGAGGTAGGGGCAGAGCGTGTCGCTTTGGCGGAAGCATGCAAGCACCGCACCCATTTGACCGGTGAGCACGAATGGCAGGCAGCCGATTATGAAGAGCAGCGCGGCAAAGAGCCCGAAGGGGAGCACGGCGCGCCAGGAATTGCGGCGGAGCACGGCGAACAGGAAGAGGGGGGCAAAGACCGCGGCTTGTATCTTTGTCAGGCAGGCGAGGCCGTAGAGCGCGCCCGCAAACCCGATTTGGTTGGCGGTAAGCGCTATCAACGCGAGCAGCAGGAACAGCGTATAGACATTGTCCAGTTGCCCCCAGATGACGCCGCAATAGAGCACGCCCGGGTTAAAGAGGAAAAGGAACGCACCGAAGGTGTTGTTGCCCGAATCCGACAACTTGCGGTACAGGGCCCAGCCGATGAGGCAGTCCGTGAAGGCGAGGAAGAGCTTGTAGGTCCAGGCAAAGCCGTCCATGCCGGGCAGGAACCGGTGGAGCGCGATAGCCATGTGGTCAAAGAACCACATGAGATAAGGCGCGAGGGGGGGATAGCCGGGCACGGGATAATGCCGGAAGTGCTGGTAAATGTTCGTGATGCCGTTCAGGTTGGCTTTGACCCCCCAGGCACGGAGGATTTCCAGGTCGCTGTGCCAGGGCGAAAGCGCGATAAGGACAACTCTGAGGAGAAAGGCCGCAAAGAAAAGCAGGATAAATTTCTGCCGGTCGGACATGGCGGACTATCCTTTTTTTTTAGAGGCGCCGCAGTTTCAGAAGCGTCTTCCGGAAGCCTGCGGGATTGAGGAGCGTCCGTGCGGTTGCGCACAGGCGCTTGGGTGAAAGATAAAATCCCGCATAGGCGAGGCGCTTTAAAACATTCAGTTTCCATGCGGAGAGGCCGAACGAGGTGCCGTAGGCATAGCGCTTGTAATAGTCAAAACTGGCCAGGGGTATTTTCACCGCAGCAACGGTCCGGTCGTAAAGCGTGGTGCCGGGCAGCGGTGTGGTGAGTGAAAAGGTGGCCTCGTCCAGCGGAAGGGTGCGCGCGAAGCGGGCGGTGGCCCGGAGGTCACGGACGGTTTCGCCCGGCGCACCGAGCATAAAGTAGCCCTGGACCCTGAGCCCGAGCGTCTTTGCCGTGTCAACCGCCTCGCGTACCTGTTCGAGCGTGATGCCTTTCTGGTAGACCTCGTCCAGCACACGCTCACTGGCGGACTCGATGCCCAGCAGTACCTTGCGCAAACCCGCCTCGCGCATCATCGCAAGGTCGTCGGGACGCGCGAGGTTTGCCCGGATGTTGCAGCCCCACACAAGGCCGAGTTGCGCTGCTGCCAGCTCATCGCAAAAGCGCTTGAGCCATACCCGGTCAATGTTGAACGTGTCGTCCGCGAAAAGAAAAGCGTTGATGCCGAACCGTGCTTTCAGGAGGCGGAGTTCTTCCACGATGTTTGCGGGAGAGCGGCGCCGTATCTTTTTTCCGAAGAGTTTGTTGAGTGTGGGCTGGCAGTAGGAGCAGGCATAGGGACAGCCGCGGCTTGCGAGCAGGTTGGTGCCGCGCAGCCCGGGTGACACGGCATCGAGCTGGAACCAGTTTTTGACATACTCTTGCATGGGAAAAAGGTCCAGGGCCGGGAAAGCGAGGTTGTCGAGGTCGGCCTCCCATTCACGTTCCGGTGCGCGCGTCACCGCACCCGCTCTGCGAAACGCGGTGCCCGGGACCCCGTCCGCTTCCCCGTTGTTCTTCACGATGTCAATGAGCGTTCGCTCTCCTTCGCCGATGACTAATGCGTCCACCGCAGTGTCTGCAAGCGTTTGTTCGGGCAGCACGGTCGGGTGGGGGCCGCCGAATATTACCCGGGTCTTTGGTCGGACGGCTTTGACGGCACGCGCCAGGAAAAGGGCGTCCTCCAGCTGCGTTGTCATCACGGAAAATCCGATGAGGTCAAACGGCTCGCGCAAAAGTTCCTGCGCAAAGGCGTTCCGGCTGCGCGCAAATGTGGCGTCCAGCAGGCGGACCCGGGCATCGGTCTCCTTTCGTAGCGCGGAAGCGAGAGTGCCGAGCCCGAGGGGCGGATCACCCGAAGGGTACTTGAAGCGTGGAAAGACGAGGGCAACGTCCATGATTATTTTTTCCGCACCATGCAGAGGAGCGAAAGCCCGGCCGGAAAGCCGCCCAGGGTGAGCGGGAAGCGTTCGAGCGCAAAGAACCATCCGAGAAGGGCGTTCAGCGGTGCCGGGGGAATTGAGAGGTCCGGGCCGGGCGTATTGCGACCCGACCATTTCCGTAACAGCCGGGTGAGCGCCGCAGGGCCGAACAGAAACGAATTGAAAAAGGTCAGTTTCATGACTTTAAACGAGTCAGCCGGGAAAAGGGCCTGGAACGCAGCGTGCGTGTAGCGCCGTTTGTGGCCGTGGAAGGTATCGCGGCCGGAGTACAACGAAGGAAAGGCCGGAACCGTCGCAAGCAGGACACCGCCTGGTTTCAGCAATCGGCGCGCGGCCATGACGGCCTCGCCATCCTTTTCAATATGCTCCAGCACATCCAGCATCAGGCAGGCGTCAAACGAGCTGTCCGGATATGTCACATCGTCCGGCAGGCTTCCTTTCCGCACTTTAAGACCTTTTTGTGTGCAAAAGGCAAGCGCTTCGGGCGCAGCCTCCATGCCGCAGGCGTCATACAGCGGTTGCAGCCGCATCAGCGTGGCCCCGCAGCCGCAGCCGAGATCGCAGACGCACACTGAAGGGGAGGGGAGTAAATTGCGTGCCAACAGGGTGAGGAGCACGCGCCGCCGTGCCGCGAACCACCAGTGTCGTTCTTCCATGGCGGCCATCTCGGCGAAGAGCACCGCCTCCATCAGAGCAGGCTTTCCTCCGCGTTGATTATATAAAGCGGGCGGTTCTGCACCTGGCGGTAGATTTTTCCAACATACTCGCCAATAAGGCCGAGAAAGAGAAGTTGGGTGCCGCCGAGGAAGAAAAGGCCGCTGGTCAGGAAGGCGTAGCCAGGGACCGCGAGGCCGAAGAAGAGCTTTTGCGTGACAACAACGGCCACAGCGAGAAAGCTGAACAGCGTTACAGCAAGCCCGGTCAGGGCCACAATGCGGAGCGGAAGGATGGAAAAGCCGGTGACCGCGTCAAAGGCGAGCAGGAGGAGCTTTAAAGGGTTATACTCGCTCTTACCCGAGACCCGCGGTTCGCGTTCGTAGTCGATGCCGTCTTGCGTATAGCCGACCCAGGTCACGAGCCCGCGCACGTATCGCGATTGCTCGCGTAAGCCCCGTACGGCTTCGACCACGCTCCGGTCCATCAAACGGAAATCACCGGTGTCAACCGGGAGATGGATATCAGAGAGAAAATTAACGATACGGTAAAAGAACCAGGCGCTTACGCGGCGGAAGAGGGGCTCGCCTTCGCGCACACGGCGGCGGGCGTAGACCACGTGGCTGCCCGCTTTCCAGCGTTCCACCATCTCCGGGATGACCTCGGGCGGGTCCTGCAGGTCCGCGTCAATAAGGACGGCCGCGTCGCCCCTGGCGTGGTCCAACCCTGCGGTGGTGGCCGCTTCGTGGCCAAAGTTGCGGGAGAGGGTGATGACTTTGACGGAGGGGTCCTTTTGCGCGAGCGTTTTGATGACTGCAGCGGAATTGTCGGTGCTGCCGTCATTCACGAAAAGGATTTCGTGCGAACCGCCGAGGCCCGTGAGAACGGGTTTGAGCCGTTGGTACAGGGAACCCAGGCTTTCGGCCTCGTTCTTAAGCGGGATGATGACAGACAGGAACATGATTTACTATAATATACCTTAAGATGCATACAGGATCAACCCACCGTTCAATCGTTTGCATGGCCATGCGTTGGATATTATCTCTTGTCTGTTTAAGGAATTATAAATGATTAATCCAATCCCCCGATGGGTCGAAGTTTGCAAATACCATGGTTTTAGGGCTTTGAGAAAAAATTCCGTTCTGGCCTATATTATCATTAATCGAAGCTGTTGCCTGAAGTGCATGCACTGCGCAGCATGGAAGAACTCGGAAGTTGACGGCCAGCTCTCTTTTGAGGAGCGGAAAAAATCATAACAGACCTTAAGGAGTTTAATGCTAATCCGCGGATATTCATTGGCGGCGGAGAGCCGCTATTAAAAAAGGACGAACTTCTCCAGCTTATCCGATTTGCTTCCAAGGAAGGCCTCTTTACGTCTATAATCACCAATGGTGTTTTGCTTGATATCGACATTGCAATAAATTTTCAGGAATTAAATTTCGGGGAGGGATTCGGAGACCCCTCGAATCCCTTATGGTATAAAGAAGAAGAGGTTTCGCGATTATGGCCCGATGATGAGCGGTTGCTTGGCAATGTTGTCAAAGCATTGATTTTGATGAAAAGAAGGGGCCGTTCAATTGAAAATTCAGAAAGTCAGTTGAAATCAATGAATGGGTATTATAAAAACCCCAATCGTTTTGAAGAAAAGATATGCTTTTCAGGATTGAGCTATTTTACGGTTGATGAAACCGGTGATGTATATTTATGCCCGAACCTGCCAAGGCCTGTCGGCAATGTCAGAAATTCGACAATACAAGCCATACTGAATTCTCCCCAGTCTGAAAATTCCAAAAAAAAGATTTTTCACTGCAAACGGAGTTGCAAGATGCTTGCGTGCAATCAGTCGCCTTCCTTTGATAAGGTTGTCAGAAAAATGAAAGGCGTACTGAGAAGAACCCCCGTATGAAAAACCGTGGTTTGTTCGTGGCGGCTTTTCTGGGCGTGTTGCTTCTCGCCCTGGCCGTCCGATTTTACGACCTGGGCACGGAAAGCATCTGGCTCGATGAGATGTTTTCCCTTAATCTTTCCCGGCTTCCGATCCATGGAATCGTGGACGAATGCAGCAAGGACGTCCACCCCCCTTTGTATTTCATGCTCCTCAAATCCTGGACCCAACTCTTCGGGCATACCGAAAACGCCCTGCGTTCGCTCTCAGTGGTATTTGGCCTGTTCTCCGTGATCCTTCTTTTTTTGATCGGAAGGCGTGTCTTCGGCCCGGACACCGGGTTGTTGGCCGCATTGATACTCGCTCTGTCAGTTTTCAATGTCCACTATTCCCAGGAAGTCCGGGCCTACAGCCTCATGGCCTTTCTCGCTTTGGCTTCGTACTATCTCTTCCTTACCAATATCGACAGACCGCATCCGTTCCGCATGAGTGTCTATTGCATAACCGTGGCCCTTCTTCTTTATACACACTTCCTGGGCGTCCTTGTCCCGCTTTCCCAGGCTGGTTTTCTCCTGGTGCGTCCTTTGGAAAAGGGTGAAACCAACAGAATAAAACGAATTTTCCCGTTCATGGCGGTCCTTTTGATTGCGGGCCTCCTCTTCCTGCCCTGGCTCAACATCCTAAAACAGCAGGTTTCACAGGTCGCAGTGGAGTTCTGGATTCCCAGGCCGAACGTGCTTCGCATCGGCGTGACCTTCCTTGAATTTTCAGGTTCCTTCCTGCTTTTACCTTTGTTCGGCTTTCTTGCCGGCCGTGCTCTTTACAAGCGCGTTCTCGGCCGGGAGGAGACCCTGCTGATATTCTGCTGGCTTGGCATTCCATTGGCCGCGGCTTTTCTGATTTCCCTGGTTGCCGTGTCCGTCAATGCCAACAAGGTCTTTATCGGCTCCGCGCCGGCTTTTTATCTCCTGGTTGCCAGGGGACTCACCAGTATTCCCAGCACGGGCCGGCGTTACGTTCTCCTTATCATGGTTGTCCTCGGGTCCGGTATTGCCCTTGAAGATTATTACCGTCAAACAAACAAGACGCCTTGGCGGGAGGCTGCAGCCTTTCTAAAAGACAAAATCACGGACAACGACGTTCTTGTATTTTATTCGGGATATACGCGTGAAGTCCTGGAACATTACCTGGGCAGCCATCCCGCTCACGTCGTTCAGTTCCGGTTCGATGGAGCGCCCTTGCGGAAGGAGGAGGTCGAGACCACCCTTAGCAGCCTGCCTTCGGACAAGGCGATATGGCTTGTTCTTGCCCATCCCGGTCCGTTCGAAGGACTTGTCCGGAATCGCCTCGGTCAGAGGCGCCACCGGACCATGGACAAAGCGTTCATGGTGCGCAAATATCACCTACCGCAGGATTTCGCGGCAATCGAACTGTTGCGGTACGAGTGAGGTGCCGGGTCAGCATGTAAATATCGTAGTATTATATTGCGTAATAAAACAACAAATCTTATATTATGATATAACATGGATACGAAGCTTTTGCCGCGGGATCGTTACATTGAACGGTTGCGTCCTTTTATGGACAAGCCTGTCATTAAAGTAATTACCGGTATGCGCCGGGTTGGCAAGAGCGGCGTGCTTGAATTGGTGAACCAGGACCTCCTTTCAAAGCGAACCCCCAAAAAAAGCATACTTTTCATCAATAAGGAATCGCTTGAATTCAGTTTTATTGAAACCTATAAGGACCTCGATTCCTACGTAAAAAAATCCTTCAAGGGTGTCCCTGGCAGTCAATATCTTTTTATTGATGAAATACAGGATATCGAAGGCTGGGAAAAGGCCATCGCCTCTCTTCTTGCCGAGAAACGGTGCGATATCTACCTTACGGGTTCCAATGCCACCCTGCTTTCATCGGAACTTTCGACACTGCTTACGGGACGATACATTGAGATTGACGTATATTCGCTGTCGTTCCGGGAATATCTGCGGTTCCGGCAAGCGCATGGAAATGGACAAGACGTGGAAAAGGAGTTTGACGGTTACCTGCGGTATGGCGGATTGCCGGGTATTCATGCCTTTCCTCTGGAAGACGAGGTCGTTTACGCCTACTTGAACTCCGTGCTTGATGCGATAGTCTATAAGGACATCGTAAAACGCCATAAAATCCGTGACCTGTCGCTGCTCGAACGCGTGATTGCTTTCGTGTTCGGTAATTGCGGCAACCTGACCTCGGCAAAAAGCATCTCCGATTACCTTAAGTCACAACGGTCCCGTGCGAATGTCGCAACGATTCAGGATTATTGCCTGGCCATGGAGCAGGCGTATCTTGTCCACAGGCTCCGGCGTTTTGATTTGAAAGGCAGGCGGCATCTGGAATATGCCGAAAAGTTTTACATGGGTGACGCGGGTATCCGGCACGGGCTTATCGGATATGCGGACCGCGATATCGCGGGAGTATTGGAAAATGTCGTAGCGCTGGAGCTTTTACGGCGCGGCTATAAATTGAGCGTGGGTTCGTTGAACGGGCTTGAGGTTGATTTTGTCGCCCAAAAGCCCGGTGAAACGCTTTATGTGCAGGTATGCAGCCGGCTGGCTGACAGCAAAACCGTGGATCGCGAATTCGGCAATCTTGAGCGTATCAACGATAATTATCCGAAGCGCGTTCTTTCGCTTGAAAAGCATTTTCCCCCGGACAGGAAGGGTATAAAACATACGCATATTTCGGATTTTCTGCTTGAGACGTGACAATCGCATTGGTACATTTAATTCAAAATATAACGGAAGCGGAAAAAAAAAGGGGGGGGTATCCCTACTCTCTTTACCTCAAACGCAAATTCCATGCGCCGGTCCGTAAAATCACCGTGGACGCGGGCTTTGACTGCCCCAACCGCGATGGCCGGCTTTCACGCGAGGGCTGCTTCTTCTGTGACAACAACGCGTTCAGCCCGGCGGTGAAGCACCGCGGCATGCCGGTGCGCGAGCAGGTCCTGCAGGCGCTCGAGCAATTCCATGGCTCCCCGGCCACGCGCTTTATCGCCTATTTTCAGCCCTATACCAACACCTATGCTGCGCCCGAACGACTGCGCAGCCTTTATCGCGAGGCGCTTTGCGACGCGCGTATCGTCGGATTAGCTGTTGCCACGCGACCTGACTGTGTGGATGAAAATGTTATTGAAGTGTTTCGCGAACTGAAAAAAGAGACGGACGTCTCCATCGAGTTCGGCGTGCAGACTGCGAATGAAATGACGCTCCGGCGCATCAACCGCGGTCATGGCTTTGAGGTCGTTCCAAAGGCTGCGGCGTTATGCCGCGCAGCAGACGTGGAGTTTGGGTTTCATGTCATTTTAGGGCTGCCGGGAGAGGGGCGGGAGGATGCCTGCCGCACGGCTGAGGTGCTGCAGGGGTTGGGACACTCAACCGTGAAGATACATCATTTCCATGTGTGCAAAGGAACCCGGTTCGAACAGGAGTTTCGTGACGGGAAGATAACGGTCCCAGAGATGGAAGACCATGCCGCGGCGGTTGTGGACTTTCTGGAACGCACGTTGCCCAACGTTGCGGTGCAACGGCTGATGGGCGACTGCCCCAAAGCGGCGCTGGTGGCACCCGCGTGGACACTCGACCGGCCCGCGCTTACACGGGCCGTGGAAGCGGAATTCAGTAAACGGGGAACGGCCCAGGGGGCAAAGCGTCGCGCCGGTTAAATCACTTCAGGAATGATTTGTTTTTACCGGACCGTATCTTTTCTATCAGCGTTTTCACCTTGCCCAGTTTGTCGGCCGGAATCACCAGCACCGAATCGCCCTGCTTGATGATATACAGGTTCTCGAGCCCGAAGGTGGCCACAATGCCCTTGTCGGCCACGACCGTGAGATTGCGGCTGTCGTAGTCTACGCAATTGCCCTGGAGCAGGTTTCCGAAAGCATCCTTGTCAAACAGGTCGCGGTAGGCGTTCCACGAGCCCACGTCGTTCCATTCAATGGGGCATTTGACGGCCGTCATATTGTCCGCCTTCTCCAACACTCCATAGTCAATCGATTCCTTGTTTGTTTTCCGGTAAAACGCGTTTAGCGCTGTCTTGAAGGCCGCAGGAGTCTTGGCCTTTCGCGCAGAAGCCAGGTCCGCGTAAAGCGCGGGCATGTGCCGCTCCAGCGCCCGGAAGAGGGCCGGGAGCGACCAGACAAAGATGCCGCAGTTCCAGAGGAAGTCCGGGTTTTGCGTGTAGACCTGCGCGGTCGAGAGGTCCGGTTTTTCCACAAACCGCCGCACCTTCCTGCCTTCGCTGTTGCCCTCAATGGCAAGCGACTCGCCGCATTCAATGTATCCGAGGCCGGTATGGGCAAAGGCGGGCTTGACTCCAAGACAGACCAGGTCCCCACGCTCTTGTGTCAACCGGACCCCGAGACGGAGGGACTCAATAAAGGCGGGCACCGGCCGGATGATGTGGTCCGCGGAGAGCACGGCCATGACGCCTTCGGGGTCCCTGCGCTCAATGAGCGCCGCAGCCGCGGCAATGGCGGGCGCGGTGTTTTTTCCCACGGGCTCGCCGATGACCTGCGCCCCTTTCAAGCCCTTGAGCAGTCGACGGGTGCGCTGCTCGTAGGCCGCGTTCGTCACGATAATGACGTTGGAGGGGGGCGTGAGCCCGCGCGTCCGTTTCACCGTTGTAAGGAGCAGAGGTTCTCCCGTGAAGACGCCGAGGAACTGCTTGGGACGGCTTTCGCGCGAATAGGGCCAGAACCGCTCGCCCACGCCGCCGGCCATGATGACCGCGTAAATCGAATCTTTTGATGCCATGGGTGCTTCCTTGTCTTTTATGTGTTGAACCACGAAAGAAAAATCTTTTCCTCGTTCTCCCAGCAGAGTTCGCGGGCCATTGCCAGCGAATTCGCACGGTACCTCGCGCGCGCGTCCGGGTCCAAGAGCAGACCGTTCACCGCATCCGCAATCGCTTGCAATGTGATTTCCCGTAAAAGCACGCCCACATGGTACTGTTCGTTGATTTTCCGGAGTTCCGGGAGGTCGCTTAGCACCATGGGCAGACCGGCCATGGCGTATTCGAAAACCTTGTTGGGCAGTACGTTGACAAGGTTCAGTCCCTCGCCCTTGCCGGTGTAGCAGCCGATGTCCGCGGAACAGGTGAGGGGGTGCAGTTCCGTGAATGGCACGGTCGGCACAAGGGAAACCCTGTCCGACAGCCCGAGTTCACGGACTGCGGCCTCGCACGCCGGACGTTCGGGGCCGTCGCCTATCAGGACAAGACGGCCGGTCTTGAACAGGGCCGTGGCGCGGGTCAGTTCCACGGTGCCTACGGATTCGAGGAAGGTGCCCTGGAACAGGATGACGGGCACCCCTTCGGGGATGTCGAATCGCCTGCGGAGGGCATCGCTTTTCCGGTAGGGCGCAAAACACGGGAGGTTACGGACCACCGCCGGAGCGAGGGAGGGGTAGCGCGCGCGCAGGAAGTCGCGGTCGGACTCGCAGACCGCGAGGCTCTTGTCCGCATATCGTACCGCAAACCGTTCGAGCAGGCCCCAGAGGAATCTCTTGATGGGCCGGTTGTGGACCGCGGCCTGTTCAATGAAGATTTCGCGCGAATCGTAATAAAGGCGGCCGCCTTGCAGGAGTTTGGCCAGCGCAAAGGGAAAAAGGACCGGAAGGTCGCAGGCGTAAAGGACTGCGGGCCGCTTACGCCGCGCCCGGCGGAACATTTTGAACATGAAAACCAGGAAAAAGAGGGTGCCGGGCAGCGCGGAACGGGAAATGGAAAGGAGTGTGAGCGTGATTCCGGCCCAGTGCGAAAGACCGGGCGGGCAACGCGGGTCCGAAAAGCCGGCGACGTCCACGGAATGACCCGCTGCAAGAAGCGACTGCGCCTGCCGGTGGAGCCGGTATTCGGTCGCGAGGTTGCCGACCGTGCCGCAGAGCACGGTTGCGTTCATGTGCGAAGAATCCATTTGCGGACCCGGGCTTTTTCTTCGTCATTAAAGAAGCGTGCCAGGTAGAGCATGGGAAGAAAGGAGAGGGCGAGTATCAGTTTGATCCAGACATTGCCGGCGATGGTGCCCGCGAGGAAGAGCGCGCCTGTGATCAGTGTTATTTTCAGTATGCGGCCCCATTCGTACCGGATGTAAAAGAGCCGCATCGAAATAGGGTAAAGGAGGGCCGCGATGGCCGCGTATGAAAGCAGGGTGGTCAGGGCCGCGCCCATGATGCCGAAGCGCGGGATGGCGATAAAGTTGACGCTCACGTTGAGGAAGGCACCCACGAAGGTGATGAACGGGATGTAGATGGTTTTTTCCTTGGCGTAAATGCCCACGATGAAATTGGTGTAAATCCCACAGAAAACATACGCGAGCAGGATGACCGGGATGACGGCGAGCCCCTGCCGGTAGCCCGCACCGATGACCGAAAAACCACCCACGGAGAAAGAGGCAATTTCGGGGTAAAAGAGGCCCATGCTGATGAAGATGAGGGCCGTCACGAGGAAGTAATAGGTCAGCACGCGCGAGAAGAGACGGCTGCCCGTGTCACCGCTTTTAAGGTGCGAGAGGAAGAAGGGTTGCCAGGCTGTCTGGAAGGCCGAGACCGCGAGGAACATCACCGCAGCCAGCTTGCAGGCCGCGCTGTACTGGCCCACGGCCTCGTGGTCCATGAGCCGCGCCAGGAGGATGCGGTCGATGAGGTCGATGACGATGACAAAGACCACGTTCGGAATATAGGGAAGGCCGAAGGCGATCATCCGTTGCATGAGGCCGCGGTTCAGCGTGAAGCGCAGATTTTTCAGGAAGACGGGAATACAGAAGAGGAGCTGCACTGTGGAGGCGCCGATGTTGGCGAGGAGTACGGCGTTCACGCCCGTCTGTTTTTTCAGGATGATAAAGTAGAAGCAGAAGGTGAAATAGACGGCCACGTGTGCAAGCCGGAGGCCCACATAATAATGGGAACGCTGCGTGGACTGTAGCCACGCGAACGGGCCCACGGCCATTGCGTCGAGTACGAGGATGAAGAGCATGCTCCGGAAAATGGCGGGAGAATCGAGCGTCAGGAGCCGGTCCACCGGGCCGCGCAGCAGGACGAGTGCGGCCGTGAAGACCGCGCACGCGATAAAGATCCAGTGCATGCCCGCGGAAAAGACCTCCTCCGGGGAGCAGCCTTCCTTGACCCGGTAGCGGAGGATGGCCTGCCGCATGCCCACCATGAAGAAGACTTCGGCCAGGCCGATGAAGGTCTGGGCAATGCCGAATTTTCCGTATTCATCCGGGCTGATGGTGTTGGTGAGCAGGGGCATGAGCAGGAACATGAGCCCCTTGGAAATAAAATTCCCAAGCCCGTAGACCATTGTGTGGGTGAGAAGTTTGCCGATTTGTCCGGCCATCAGCGGACCACCGCGAATTTACCCGTCTGCGACTTTCCGTTTGGAGCGGTAAACCGGTACAGATAGACACCCGTGGCAATGGGCCGGCCGGCCGGGTTGCGGGTGTTCCACACGATACCTGAGCGTTCACTGTCGAGTTTATAATGGTAGACCAGTGTGCCGGACACCGAGTACACGGCGATGGCGGCGCCGTTTTGCCGGGTGTTGAGGTAGAGCGTCTGGCCCTGGCCCCGGACGAGTACGGGATAGACATAACCCTTGGTGACATCGTCGGCTATCCGGATTCCGGACTCGAATTCCAGCAGCCCGTTGTCATAGCCCGTAAAGACCTTTCCGCTTTTCCGGTGAACCGCGACCGAAAGCACCCGGTTGGATAGGAGCCCGTCGAACTCGGAATAGGAATCGATGCGGATGCCTTCGCGGTTCCCCACCCCGTATGGGTTTTCGTCCGTGGGATAGCGCGCGGTCGAGAACCGGAGCATTTTGAGGCCCAACCCCTCGGTCGCGATCCAAACATTGTTGAGCGAATCGAAATCGAACCCGTTGATGGAGACATCGGGCAGGAAATAGCGCCAGAGGCCGCCGCAGTTGCCAAAGTCGAGGGAATCGCGGCCCGACGTGTAATAAAAGAGCCCGGCGGTTGTGCTGATCCAGATGTCGCCGTAGAGGTCGGTCCTGACCTTTCGCACGGTTTTGCTGACCTGGTGCGCGTCGAGTCCGCTTTTGCATTCCGCCTCCAGCTTTTCGTTGCTGGTCCGGCGCGGGCGGTAAAGGTACTGGGTGATGGTGTTGTATTCGTCAAAGACCAGGGTGTCGCCTTGGGAAGCGCTGCGGCGTTTTCCGAACACGTTCAGTTTGGAACGGCTTTGTCCCACGGCCCAGACATTGCCGGCCTTGTCGACCGCGATGCTGTTGTAATGCCCGTCGGCCTGGTAGTTGTCGGGATCGTTGGGCACGCGGATGCGGCCGAGCTGACGGTAGCCGCCGCCCGGGGTCAAGACCGTGTCCGTTGGGATGTTCAGAAGTCGTCCGTTCCAGGAAGTCTGGGTCACGGCATTGTCCATGGAGAGGACGCGAATGTCGCCGGGATGGCGGAAGGGGTAAGCAATCGGGGCCGTGGAATCGTAGACATAGGCTGAAAAGGTGAAATAAAGGTTTCCGGGTTCGTCCGTGCAGAGGGCGGTGGGGATATGGCATGCGCTGTCGGAATAATAGCGGGGATTGGTCTGGGCGACGGTGGCCGTGATGGTGTAGACCGGGCCGAAACGACTTGCGTGCGACCACTGATAGGGCCCCAGTACGGTGCCGTTGAAGGAGAAGGAGGTGTCGAGGGACGGGTTGTTGAACACGATGAGGCCGTTGATGGTGCCGGCCAGATCCCCGCACGTTGCGATGAGCCGGCCGAACTTATCTATTAAGAATTCGTTGGAGCCTGGCGAAAATCCGGAGGGCAGCAGGGGCAGGATATGCGACCAGTTATGGCCGTCAAACTTGAGGATGCCGAGGCTGTTGCTCTGGTTTGAAAAGGCGTCGCCCGGCGTTTCGACGCTGCTGCAGTAGACGTTACCGAGGACGTCGGTCTTGAGGTCCTTGTAATTGGAAAAGCTTTGCTCGTCGCCGTTCCAGTATGAGCGGTTGTCCGAAAGGCGCAGGACCCCCTGGCCGCTGGTCCCGGCGTAGAATCGGCCGTTGTTGTCAACCGTGAGGCCGGTAAAGCGCGCCGCTCCGATGACGGGCCTCGGGAACGAGGCTGCCAGGGCGGTGCCATTCGCCTTTATCCATATTGTTCCAGCGCTGTCGCGGAGGCTGTAACGGATCCCGTCCGGCGCATCGCAGGTGGCGGTGTCGAGCAGGCCGTTGACCGTGGACGCGGACAACGCGAACCGGTTGTATCCCACGGTGTCCCATTCGCCGTCCACCTGCACACGGTAGGCGAAATCGCCGGCCGCGCCGTTGGTGGTCCAGAGCGTGGGAACCACGAGCGTAAACCCCGGGTTGTGCTGCGCCAGGGGTTTGGTCCAGTCGAGCGGCATTTTGGCCCAGAAGTACCGCGTCAGCACGTAAACCGTGTCGTTTACGATTTGAAGATCGCGGATGCCGCTGGCCCGGTTGAGAAAGGGGTTTGTGGCATCGCCGAACATGGAAAAGAAGGGATAGACTCTGGCGCCGTCGTCTTCAGCGAAAAAGCCGAGGCCTTCGCTGGTGCCGATGAGCAGCGTGCCGCGGTACACGGCAAGCTTTTGGAACCGGATGCCGGTCTGGCTCTTGAAGTCCGTGTAGGTCCTGAAAGGGCCTCCGTCAAAGATGGACAGGTTGCCGTTGTCGAGCGCAAGGTAGACCCTGCCGTTGTCGCGATCCACGGCCACGGCCGATACTCCGGAGCCGCCCAGCCCGTCGGCCTGGGTGTAACCGCGTGTTGCACCGGTTGCGATGTCAATGACCTGGAGGCCGCCGCTTGTGGCACAATAGAGGTTTCCGCTGTGATAGGCCAGATCCCGGACGTCCGCGAACGAATTATGAAGGTTCCACGCGCCGTCCAGGGCATAGAGGCCGCAGACCGGAAGGAGGAGCGTCAGTGCAAGGCGTTTGAACATCAGGAAAAATATAATATTGTGGGCGCATGGAAGGCACGGGAGAGAGGCATTGATTTGCCATTCCTCGACAGGCTATTTTTACTGTCAATATGAAGGAAACCATCCAGACCCTTTTCGAAAAGACCGGAAAACTCCGGGACGTGCTGCGTATTACCGCCCGTGAGGCGCGCATTGCCGAACTCGAGGCCAAAAGCGTTGCGCAGGACTTCTGGAACGACAACCAGAAGGCCAAAGTCGTCCTCAAGGAAATCGACACTGAGAAAAAGGTCGTCATTCAGTTTAGGACGGGGGAGAAGGCGGTCAAGGATGCGGCCGACTTTCTTGAAATGTCGCTCTCGGACCCGGACCCGGAAATCAAGGCGGAACTCGAGAACGCGGTCAAGGCCGCGGAAGCGAATGTGGATGCGCTCGAACTCATGAAAATGCTCGACGGCCCGGACGATTCGTGCAACGCCATTTTCGAGCTCCACGCGGGCGCGGGCGGCACGGAGTCGCAGGACTGGGCCCTCATGCTTTTTCGCATGTACACCCGCTATTTTGAAAAAAAGGGCTACCAGAGCCAGCTGATGGACATGCTTGACGGCGAAGAGGCGGGCATCAAAAGCGCAACGCTCGAGGTCACCGGTGACTATGCTTTTGGCTACCTCAAAGCTGAAATCGGCGTGCACCGACTGGTCCGCATCTCGCCTTTCGACTCCAATGCCCGGCGTCATACGTCCTTTGTGTCCGTTTCGGTCATCCCGCTTGTCGAGGACGTCGATATCGAACTCAACGAGGCCGACATCCGCGTCGACACCTTCCGTGCCGGCGGTGCGGGAGGACAGCATGTCAACAAGACCGAGTCCGCGGTGCGCATGACGCACCTGCCCACGGGCATGGTAGCCCAATGCCAGGCCGAGCGCTCGCAGATGAAAAACCGCGCCGCCTGCTTCAAGCTCCTCAAAGCGCGCGTGGTGGTTTACACCCGCGAGCAGGAGGAAAAGGCGCGCGACGCCAAGGCCGTGGAAAAAAAGAAAATCGAATGGGGCAGCCAGATCCGTTCTTATGTGCTGCATCCTTACAACATGGTCAAGGACCACCGCACGGACCACGAGACCTCCAACACCGCGGCCGTGCTCGATGGCAATATTGAGGAATTCATCCGTCAGTATCTGCTGACGAAATAAAGGCGGTCCTTGTGCCCCCCTTCAGGGAATACGGCGCTTATCTCTTCCTGTTTCTGGCTTTTCTGCTTTCGCGTTTCCTTTTTCTTTCGCACACCCCCTACGAATGGGATTCGGTCAGCTTTGCCTTTGCAATCCGCGACTTCTCCATTCCGTCCGACGCGCCGCACCCGCCCGGGTATCTCTACTACGTGCTGGCCGGCCAGCTGGCGGACGCTGTTTTCCGGGACCCTCTTCGCAGCCTCCTGGCCCTCAACTTCATTTTCGGCGCACTCACCTTCGGCGTACTCTACCGCATCGGCCGTCTGCTCCGCGGTCGCAGGGCCGGCCTTCTCGCGGCCTTCCTTTTCGTCGTCAATCCCTTTGCATGGTTCTACGGCGAAGTGGCGGAAATCTACCTCACACTCGGCTGCATGAGCGCGCTCTGCGGCTATTTTTTCCTGCGCTACGAACGCGACGGCCAGCCCGGGTCCCTCTACCGGGCCACGCTCATGCTGGGTATTGCGGGCGGGTTCCGGCCCGACGCCCTCTTCTTTCTCCTTCCACTCTGGGGTTACCTGGTCTTCTTCATCCACCCCTGCCGCCGCACGGCGTTCCTGCAGGCGCTACTCCTGGCGGTGCTCACACTCGCCTGGGGCGTGCCGGTCCTTGTCAACTGCAACGGGCTTTCCTCTTATCTGGCCCTTTCCGGTGCCAATGTCGCCCCCTTTTTCCGCGACCACTCGGTGCTGTTCGGCGCCCCGGTTGCGGCGCACCTCCGCATGGTTGCCCGGCTTGGGGCCTGGACGCTTCTCGGACTCGGTCCCCTGCTCATGGTCATCGCGGCCGCGCTCCTTTCGGGCCGGTGGCGGACCGAGCATCTGCGCGACACGCGTCTTTTCCTGCTCTGGACGGTCCCGGCGTTTATTTTTTTCGCTCTGTTCTATATTGCAAAGCCCGGATATCTGCTGTTCCTGCTGCCGCCGGTCATCCTGGCTACCGCTGCCTGCATTGATCGTCTTTTCCGCATCGAGACCCACGGCCCGTGGAAAATAATCGCCGTGCTTCTGTTGCTTTCGCTTCCCGGGCTCTTCTATCTTTTTTCGCCGGGGACCGGAGGCCACGACGCTGATTTCCGAGTCCAGGGCGGCGCGCGGAACGCGCTCAAGCGCCTCTTCCGTTATACCCTCAGCGACCTCCGGGCCATGGATGCCCTCAACGAGACGCATCGGCTGCTTGTCAGCCGCGCCCTTCTCGACCACCCCGAAACCATCCTGGTCTTTGCGGAACCCTCGCACTGGAGCTTCCGCGCGGCCAATTATTATTTCCCGGAGACCGAAGCGCACCTTTTCTTTGATGTGTCCGGGGTCCCTTTTGCCGGCCACGAACAGTATGAGTATGGCCGTAACTATACCGTCCAGGGGCTTTCGGTCCAGACGGAGCAGCGGCCAGTGCTTTTTTTTACACTCGAGCACACTCCCGCAGCCGCGATGCTCAACGGACTCGGCCTGGACCGGGTCGACGTCCTGGACGCTTATGCCTACTGGCTGGCCGGTGACAATGTCCGTACCGTTGATTTCTGCAACCGCCGGATATCGCTCCTGCCGTTAAACACCCCTTGAAATGCGGTCGTAGCGTCGTATTTCACGCATTGTGTTTGCCTTCCCGGGCCCCTTTTTGCTATTTTTTACTCTTCAAATTGTAAACCTATCCAAGGAGCGTTTATCGTGGAAGTCTTGGTCCAGGAAAAAAACAGCTTTACGCGCGTTCTCTCGGTCACGGTCCCGGAGGCGCAGATCAACGAAAAGTACGAAGAAGTCCTGAAAAATTATAAAAAGGAAGTCAGCCTTCCCGGCTTCAGGCCCGGCAAGGTCCCGCGTGACATGATCGTCCAGCGTTTTGGCAAGGTCATGCGCGAAGAGGCGGTCGAGAAAATGGTGTCCGCGGGTTTCAGCGATGCCTGCAAGGAAAAGAAGATTGAACCCATTTCACGGCCGCTCATCACCAAACTTGAGGCCAAAGAAGGGGCGCCGCTCTGCTTTGAAGCGGAAATTGAAATTGAACCCCAAGTCAAAATCGAGAAATACAAGGACCTGGGCGTCCAGGTCACGGTCGCGCCCGTGGAAGACAAGGAAGTTGACACCGTCATCGCGGAAATCCGCGACCGGCTGTCCGTGCTCAAGCCCGTGGAACGCGAGGTCAAAAAGGGCGACTACGCGGACATTGAGTATAAAAAGGTCATCATCGGCGGCGAGGAGAAAAGCGACTATCAGAGCCCCAAGTATCCGGTCGAAATCGGCGAAAGCAAGCAGCTCCAGGAATTTGACAGGAGCTTCGTGGGCATGAAGGCCGGGGAGGAAAAAACCATTACCTTCACCTTCCCCGAGGACTACGTATACAAGGAGGTCGCGGGCAAGCCCGCCGCCTTTACGGTGCTGCTCAACAGTGTCAAGGAAAAGGAGCTGCCCGAACTCAACGACGAGTTTGCAAAGGGCGCCAGCCCCCGCGCTAAAACCATGGACGAGCTTAAGACGATCATCCATGACGACCTGGCCGAGGAGCACGAGCGTGCGGGCCTTAACAAGGCCTATTCCGAGGCCATCGACACGCTCATCGAAAAAAACCCCTTTGACATCCCCGGTTCACGCGTCGCGTCCTATCTCGATTATTCGTGGGAGGACTTCAAAAAACAGTACCCCCAGACAAAAGCCACCCGCGAGGAGTTCGACGGCAAAAACCGCGATGCGGTCCTCCGCGATCTCAAGCGCTACAAGATTCTCCACGCTGTGGCCGATGCCGAGGGCCTCAAACCCACGCAGGACGAGGTGGACGCCGAAATCCGCGCGTACGCCGAGTCGCGGGGCGGGGAGTTCGAAAAATTCAAGGCTGCGCTCAAAAAGTCCGGCCAGATTATGGAAATCCGCGAGTCCCTGCGCGAGCAGAAGGCGCTCGATTTCCTCGTCGGCCACACCCGCAAGCTCAAAACCGCGGACCCCAAGGAGGCATAAACATGCTCGTACCCATGGTCATCGAACAGACGGGACGGGGCGAACGCTCCTACGATATCTACTCCCGTCTGCTCAAGGAACGCATCATCTTCATCGGCACCGACATTGACGACGTGGTGGCCAATGTCATCATGGCGCAGCTTATCTTCCTCGAGTACGAGGACCCGGAAAAGGACATCAGCCTCTACATTAATTCCCCGGGCGGCCTCGTGTCCTCCGGGCTCGCCATCTACGACACCATTCAGTTCGTCAAACCGAGTGTCACCACCATCTGCATGGGCCAGGCTTCCAGTATGGCGGCCATCCTGCTCTGCGCGGGCACCAAGGGCAAGCGCTTCGCCCTGCCCAATGCGCGCATTATGATTCACCAGCCCATCGGTGGCATCGGCGGCCAGGCCGCGGACATCCAGATCCACGCCAAGGAGATCCTGGGTATCAAGACACGCCTCAATGCCATCCTTTCCAAGCATACGGGCCAGCCGGTGGAGCGCATCGTCAAAGACAGCGACCGCAACTTCTTTATGACCGCCGAGCAGGCGCTGGAGTACGGCATCATCGACGAAATCATCCATGGCAAGGGAAACCGCAAGTAATGGCCCGCCTGGCCCGCCAGACCTGTTCCTTCTGTAACAAGGGGCCCCACGAGGTCAAGCGCCTCATCACGGGCCCGGAAGGCAACATCTGCGACAAATGCGTGGTCATGTGCTCCGATATGATTCGCGGCGAGGCCGCGGCCGCGGCGCCCGAGTTCATTCTGCCCCGGCCTTCGGACATCAAGCGCGAACTCGACCAGTACGTCATCGGCCAGGAAGAGGCCAAGCAGTACCTCTCGGTCCTTGTGTACAACCACTACAAGCGCATCCAGCACCGTGCCCGGCCCGGCGACGTTGAAATTGACAAGTCCAATATCCTTATGCTCGGGCCCACGGGTTCCGGAAAAACGCTCCTGGCGCAGACCCTGGCCCGTATCCTCAAGGTCCCGTTCACCATCGTCGATGCCACGGTGCTCACCGAAGCGGGATATGTGGGTGAGGACGTGGAGAACATCCTTGTGCGCCTGGTCCAGGCCGCCAATTACGACGTGGCCGCAACCGAGCGGGGCATCATCTATATTGATGAAATCGACAAGATCAGCCGCAAGTCCGCCAACCCCTCCATCACGCGCGACGTGTCGGGTGAGGGGGTGCAGCAGGGACTGCTTAAAATTCTCGAAGGCACGGTTTCCGCGGTGCCGCCCAAGGGCGGCCGCAAGCATCCGGAGCAGAACCTGGTGCACATCAACACCAAAAACATCCTCTTTATCTGCGGCGGCGCCTTTGAGGGCATCGAAGACGTCATTGCGCGGCGCACGGGCAAAGGCCGTATGGGGTTCAACCAGGAGGAAAAGCTGGCCAAGGTCATGGACCGCAACCGTCTCCTGGAAATGGTGGAACCCGAGGACCTCATCCAGTACGGCCTCATCCCCGAAATGGTGGGACGCCTGCCGGTCATTGCCGCGCTCAAGGAACTCGACCGCGAGGCGCTACGCGCCATCCTTGTCCAACCCAAGAACGCTATTGTCAAGCAATACCAGAAGCTGTTCGAAATGGAGGGGGTGGAGCTCACCTTTACCGACTGCGCGCTCGACGCCATCGTCGACGCCGCGCTCAATAAAAAGACCGGCGCGCGCGGTTTGCGCCTTGTCATCGAACGGATGATGGTGGAGGTCATGTACGAGGTGCCGAACGACAAGGAAATCATCGGCGTGACGGTCGATGGTGCGTCCATCCGCGGTGAAAAGGCCCCTCAGTTCCTGCGGCGCGACGAACGCGCCAGCAAGCTCGCTTCCTAATTCGGCCAAGGCCGAAAATTAGAGTCTGTAAATCGGCAACTTATCTACGTTTTTCACGTAGATGTTGCCGATACAGACTCTAAAGGGCGGTGGGCTCCTTCTCTTCCGCTTCCAGCAGGCTTTCGTTTCCAGTTATCCGGCCCACTTGTTTGTCGAGCAGTTCAAACCGTTTCACGGTGTCGTCGTAGTCTTTCTTAAGCGCGTCGAGCCGTACGCCAAAACGCGTGAAATGATCGTAGAATTTTTTGAAATCAACCTGGACTTTCTTCAGCCGTTCCTGGATTTCCTGCGCGCTTTTTTCAATCTCCATGCCTTTGAGTCCGAACAGGATGACCTGCAGGTAGGCGTAGAGTGAGTTGGGCGACACCGGGATGACCTTGAACTTGCGCGCGGTCTCGGCCACGGAGCCGGCCTCGGAGGCGTCGTCGCCGCGGGTGATGACCTCATAGTAGATGGTTTCGGAGGGCACGTACATGAGCGCGAAATCGTAGGTGCCCTCGTCGGGCCGGATGTACTTTTCCGCGATGGAAACGATGTGTTTCTTGACGTCAGCGAAGAACTCCTTCCGGAGCCGCGCCCGGTCGGGGTCGGAAACGTCCGGGGCCGAAAGGCGGCGGAAGGGATCGAGCGGGAACTTGGCGTCCACGGGTACGAGACGTCCGCCCAGTTTCAGAACCGCGTCCACCTGCACGGGCGCGCCCTGAAAGCGGTACTGCAGCGCGTAATGTTCGCGGGGCAGCATCTGACTGAGCAGGTTGTCGAGGATGAGTTCCCCGAGGTTGCCGCGCAGCTTGGGGGACTGGAAAATGTCCGAGAGCCGGCTGATGTCGCGGCCGATGGAAGCGAGCGCGTCGGTCTTTTCCGTAAGTGTGCCAAGACGCTGCTGGAGCTGCATCATGTACTGGGCCGCGGCATCGAGGCGCGTATTGGTGCTGTCACTCACGCCCTTAAGGTGCGAACCCACGCCTTCCTGCATGTGCAGGAGGGCGTCCGTGAGGTTTTTACCCGACGTGAGCGAACTGTCGGCCATTTGCGCCTTCAGCGAATCGAGTTGGCCCTGGAGCATCAGCAGGCCGGTGTCGTCGGCCTTGGGCGGTTTGCGCAGGAGGAGCAGGGCAAAACCCGCGGCCACGAGGACGAGGATAATAACGAGAAGCGTGAAAATCATGCAGAGGAATATAATAAATCGGGTTTGGAAATTGTTATTTTAACTCACCCCCTTTCCCCCTCTCTCGCCCCTCGACTTCGCTCGGGGAACGAGAGAGGGGGCCGTTTCCGGAGAAAAAAGAGGAGTTAATTAAGTCAAGCATTTAAGAAAGAATAGAGGTTCGGCAGGTTGACAACAGATTGTTTTTCTTCAGCCATGAGCCCCCCTCTCTCGTTCCCCGAGCGAAGTCGA
>JAZDKP010000112.1:0-17874 GCA_043802925.1 Fibrobacterota bacterium
TTAGATAGAAGAAAAATTTCAGGAAAGAAACGATAATGAAGAGATACAAGTTCAAATACCATAAAAAATACCGGTTGCAGGATCATGATTATTCATCGCCGGGGTATTATTTTGTTACCTTGGTGACACGAAACAGGGAATTATGGTTTGGTGAATATATTACAAAAGAAATCATGCTGAGTGAAATGGGTTATATCGCCCAGGATTTCTGGCTGAAAATACCGGAATCTTTTCCTAATGCCGAACTTGATGCATGGGTGGTTATGCCGGATCATTTTCATGCCCTTATCTGTCTGCGCAAGGACCCCGCGCGTTCCGGTTATCTTTATTCAAACGATCCGCGAATGCATGCGCCGTGGCGCGTGCTACCTGCGGCCGTCCCGGCCGTTTCGCGGGAGAGGTCGTCCTCCGAAACAAAAGCAGGTTTAGACGCAGAAAGCCGTTGGTCACATGTTGCGTTTTATAACGACTTCCCAACGCGCCATACCATCCATCCGTTAATTCCGCACTCCATCTCTTCGATCCTCAATCATTTCAAAGGGAATGTCACACGCGCATGCAGGAAGATGGGCATCATCGATTTTGCATGGCAGCCAAGATATCACGATTGCGTTCTCTGTGAATCACAATCAGTCAAGGCTGTTCGGCGTTACATCCGCAAAAACCCCTTCGCGCACAACAAAGGAACTGGTTGCCTGAATCCTTAACATCCCGCTTCAGGTTTCACATTATCTTTTTCTAAATCAAGCAGTTAACGGGTTAAAAAGGCAATTTTTTCCAGCTCCAGTCCATGAAAAAAGCTCCCTTACTCAAACGCTAAAGTCCATGTAACTGCCTGAAAAACAGGGGGGTACAAGCATGACTTTTCACTCTTTCAGAAAAGGCATGGGCTTTGCTTTTTCATTCATGCGGTCATAATGCGGAAAGTGCGTGAAGTGACCGCGTATAAATAGTAAAGACGAAAAACAAGGTCAAAGCAAAATGAAACTCAAAGACATTTTCCTGGTTGGCGGCATCACGGTGGCCTGCTTTCCCATTGTCCTCGTACTCACGATGTATGCCACGGGCTTTCTGAATGTCTCTTTTGGCAATAAGGTGAAGAAAGAAGAGCCCAAGCCCACGATTGAAGTCATCAAATATACACCCTACCAGGAATCGCTCGCGGTCCTTCATTCAAAATCATTTCAGGCCCTGGAGTCGCAGCGCAAAGAAATCGATGCCAAGGAAAAACGGATGGCGGAAGACGAAGCGCGCCTGCAGGAACTTAAAAAGGACATCACCCGCCGCACGGACGACCTGGAAAAGACCAAGGCCCGCCTCGAGGAAATCGTCAAGCAGAGTTCGGTCATCGAGGAACGGCGCATCAAACAACTGGCGCAGATTTACGGATCCATGCGGGCCGAGGAAGCGGCCCCCATTCTTTTTACCCTCAAGGACGACCTGATCGTGCAACTCCTCCGCCGTATCGGTGATGATCGGCAGAAGGCCAAGCTCATGACCTCCATGGGAAGTCTCTCGAAGGAGCGGGCCGGGAAAATCAGCAAGATGATGACGGAAATCAAGGTCAAAGGTTAAACGTGAGGCAAGGAAAAGGAGGGGATTGAATAAACCATGAAAACGGAAAACATGAAAAGCTTTATGGATATCCTGCCGCAGGCCAAAGAGGCCGGCGTCGAGAAGATTGCGAATACGCGGAAGGCTTCGGACCGTCTGCCCGCCGGACTGGCGTGGGAGGTGGAGAGGTCTGACGGTTTTCAGAAACGGCTCGAACGGAAATTGATGGAAGAGAAACGAACCGATGAGATGCCCACGCGCCTCGAAGACGCGCCGAACCGCGCGGACGGAACGCGGAATGCGAGTGAAGGTGTGGCCGCACGTGTGGAAGACCTTCCCCGGTATGATGAAACGACCCGCAACGATACGGTGGCCCAGGCCAATCGCGATGCGAACGTAAAAGATGTCGAGTCACTGAAGGAGACCACGGACAGCATGGACAAGGTTGACAAGGCGATCCAGGCGAAAATCCGTAAAATACAGTCCCTGCTCGAAAAGCTGGGGCTGACGGTCACGCCCGAGGCGCTGCAGGACCCCGGCTTTCTGAAAAAAGCGTTGGCCATTGTGGGCCGCTTCCTGGACGACGTGAAGGAAAGCGTCGGACAGGTTGACGTCAAGGCCGCGGTCACTGAAGTGGCGCAGACAGTCGCGGACGCGCTTGGAATCAAAATCGACCTCAGTAAAGAATCCATTCCGGCCCTGTTCTCGGACCTAAAAAACGAACTGACCCAGCTTTCAGCCCTGCTCGAACTGAAGGACTTTGTCAATAAGAGCGTGGCCACGGGCGAAAACCAGGACGTACTGGTGGCGGAGGCGTTGAAGGGGCTCGAAGTCCCGGCAGAAACTCCGGCAGAGACTCCGATTGAAACTCCGACGGAAACCACGGTAGAAACTCCTGAAGTGAATACGGCATCGGTCGCGGTGAAGGGAACGTCGGAAACCGCTGCTGTAACCGAAGGCGCGCCGCTTGGGGTCGCCCAGGCCGTTGAAGTGAAGGCTGACGCGTCCACGGGCGCGGCAATTGCCGCGGAGGTAAAACCCGAGGCAACACAGGCGATGCTTACAGATGAAGCGGCCCCGGAATCCGATCAAGCGAAGAGCGCCGAAGATACGAAGAATACCAAAGATTCCAAAGACACGAAAAATACCGAACCGGTTGCGGCTCAGACTGACCCAAAAGCTGAAGCCAAAGCCGCTCTGATTGAAACCCTGTTGAAAGCGGGCCTGTTGACCCCTGAAGAAAAAAACAGCGAAGTAAAGGCCCCGGACAAAGTGAGCGATGCAAAGATTGACACGAAAATAACAGCGGTGATAGCGGAAACGGTCGTAAAAGCAGTCCTTGCTGTGGAACCCGTGAAGACGGAAAAGACGGAAAAGCTTTCGGTGAGCCTGGAGGCCCTGAAAGAAGATAAAACAACCGTCAAGGTCAACCTCACGAACTTCGCAAATCAGCAGAAGGGCGGTGAAAATCAGGCGGAACCCGAGGCTCAGAAGGCCGCGGTTCCGGTGCCGGCCCAGGCGGTGACGCCCGAGGCGGCCCCGGAAAAAAGCCTGTTCGTGAAAGCGATGACCGAGCTTAAGGAGGCGATCACGAATGCCGTGACCGCCCCCAAGGCAGCGGGCAGCGCTCCCGCGGCCGAACTTGCGGGTACGCACCGCTTTTCGTACCTGACGAACGACCGGCCCATTCCCGAAAAAGCGGTCCTGCACCAGATTGTCAGCAAATTCCAGATGCTGCACGGTGCGGGCACCACGGAGATGCGGCTTCAGCTGAAACCGGAGCACCTGGGCTCCATTAAGGTCAGTCTCGAGGTGGACCAGAACGTGGTCTTTACCCGGATGCAGGTCGAAAGCGAAAAGGTAAAGCAAATTATTGAAAATAACGTGCAGACGCTGAAGAACGCGCTCGAGGAGAGCGGGATTAAGATTGAGCGGTTCGAAGTCACCGTGGGAAGCGACCGGGACGACCTCTACAAGCGGCACGAGCTCTCCGAGCAGGGGCGCCATGTGCGCGGGATGATCCGGACGCAGTTTGGGGCAGACGGCATGGAAGGCGAGGTCCCGGACACCGAGACCGGGCGCCGGATGGGTTATAACACAATCGAACTTCTGGCGTAAGCCGAAAGGAAGGTTTATATGAGTAACGATATTTCAACCACAGATACCGTGTATTCCGGCAAGGACTACATTGATTCGCTGACCAAGAAGGCCGAGGCTGAAAAACTGGTGGCAGGCTTTGGCGTGGACGGTCTTTCGACTAAGAACGCCGCGGAACTTGCAGCGACCCGCAAGAGCAACAAGTTGTTTACGGGCGACCAGCAGCTTGGGAAAAACGATTTTCTCAAGCTGCTTACGGCCCAGCTCAAGTACCAGGACCCCATGGAACCGGTCTCGAATGAAAACTTTGTGGCCCAGATGGCGCAGTTCTCGTCACTGGAATCCATGAACAACATCTCGGAATCGGTCACTGGGATGGATGACAGCTACCATAAAAGCCTGACCCTTCAGCAGGAATCCTCGGATGCACTGCAGAAATCGACCGCTGAAATCTCTGCTGCGCTCAATAGCAAGAACACCACGGACCTGGCCATGAACAACGCGCTCACCGCGGGGCTTATCGGCAAGGACGTGCGCGTGAAAGTAGACCAGGTAGCGATGACGCTTGGCGTCGGCAGCGCCATGGCGCCCAAGCGCCTATTCTTCAGCACCGATACGCCCGCGAATGACGTAAAAATCCGCATCCTCGATAAAAACAACAAGCCCGTACGCGTGATGAACGTGGAAACCATCTCGGATCAGTACAAGTTCAAGCAGAACGGGGACTATTCCGTGGTGTTCGACGGCAAAGATGATAAGGGCGACACTGTGGCGGCCGGCACCTACAAGATTGAAATGATTGCGCAAAACGGCAGCACGAGTGTCAAGGGCACCGTGTTTGAACAGGGGATGGTCGGCGGTATTGATTATACTGCCGATGGCACGAAGCTGCAGATCAAGAGCCAGGATTATGATGCGGGCAGCGCGACGTTCTACTCCACCACAATTCCTATCGCTTCGGTGGTGTCCGTGCGTGAACATTACGAGGAATAAGGAATGGAAGCGCTCTTGAATAAAATCGGGTCGGCGAACGAGGCCGTCCGGTTCAGCGAGCATGCAAAGACGCGGCTCCAGTC
This sequence comes from Fibrobacterota bacterium, assembly GCA_043802925.1. GTDB lineage: Bacteria > Fibrobacterota > OXYB2-FULL-49-7 > OXYB2-FULL-49-7 > JAEUSG01 > JAZDKP01. The sequence continues at coordinate 4,728 of JAZDKP010000112.1, forward strand.
GCGGGGCATCGACTTTGGCGCGGAGCTTATGTCCAAGCTCGAAAACGCGGTGGACAGGGCCGCTAAAAAAGGCTCCACAAAGGATTCGCTCGTGCTCATGCAGGACCTGGCATTGATTGTCAACGTCAAGAACCGGACCGTGGTCACGGCCATGGATCGGAACAATATGAAGGAAAACGTGTTCACGAACATTGAAAGCGCGGTAATTGTCTAACCTTTAACCGGAAGCCTGGTCCGGGTCAAAAAAACCCGGAGGGCTCCCACGCCTTTGCGCCGGAAAAGCGCAGGGCAAGGAGGAAACTCATATGGTACGCTCCCTCTACGCCGCAATCAGCGGGCTCCGCAACCACCAGGTCCGCCTGGACGTCATTGGCAATAACATTGCCAACGTCAACACCACGGGCTTTAAGGCCGGCCGCGTCACCTTCGAAGAATCCATGGCGCAGCTCCTGAAGGGCGCTTCCCGTCCTCCGGGATTCCAGGGCGGCACCAACCCCATGCAGCTGGGTCTTGGCATGGGCGTGGGCAGCATCGACACACTGACAACGCAGGGCAACCTCGAATCCACGGGACAAATCACGGACCTGGCCATTGAAGGCAGTTCCTATTTCGTGGTGAGCAACGGCTCGGGCAACTATTACTCCCGTATGGGCGCCTTCCAGTTTGACGCGGGCGGCCGCATGGTGCTTCCCACCAACGGCATGGTCCTTCAGGGCAAAATGGCCGCACAGGACGGCAATTTCCCGGTCGGCACCAAGGTCGGCGATATCACGATCCCATTTTCGCAGCAGGCTCCGGCCAAGGAAACGACCTTTGTCGACTACACCGGCAACCTTAATTCCGACAGCGAAGCGCTGGGCACGGTCCTTTACACCCAGCCGTTCTATCATCGGGTCGAGGAGTTCAATACCAACCGCATTCCGGGCGGCTCCGGCCTTGATAACGATTACGGCGCGGGCGGCTTGGATCACGTGGCCGGCTTTAACGCCATCGGCCAAATCGCAACCGACCCCGGCATGACCAATTCCGTGCGTCTCACAGGCCTGCATAACGGCGGCGGCGAGTCCCTCGGCATCAAATACGGCGATATCCTCCAGGTCACGGCCACCATGGACAATGGCGCGGGTGTGGACGAAACCTTTACGGCCAGCTTTGAGGTCGTGGACGATCCGTCGCAGGCCGGGCCCGTGGGTGCTTCCACGACCGAATACCGGGTCGCCACGCTCAACCAGTTTCTCATGGCCTCGCAGGACTTCCTCACGGGCGGCACGTGGCGCGGTGGCGGCGGCTCCGGCGCGGCCGGTGCGGTCATTGCGGCCATGCCGGACGGCAAAATCCGCGTGGACAACAGCGGCGCGGGCAGTACCACGAGCATCAAGAACCTGACCATTACGAGCAACCGGCCCATTTCGCGCACGTTCGTCTCGGCCGCGTTCTCGTTCAATTCCGACATCTCCAACGCGGGCATCACCTCCTCCAGCGATACGCCCGACCGCATCTTCCGGCCGGCCATCTCCACGGACACGGTGTATGACTACATGTTTTACGACGCGGGTAACACCATTATCGCTGGAAGCAACCCGGTGCCGCAGATTTTTACGGCCAACGGGACGGCACTCGACATCCAGCAGGGCGACTCCGTGGACATCAGCGCCATGATCGGCGACACCCCCAAGAATTCATCCACGTTGGTGTTTGACGAGGGCGCGGCCGCGGTGCACGGTTCCACCACCATGCAGGATATCCTTGACGAAATCCGCAACACGCTCAACCTGCCCCAGTTTGACGGCACGGTGAACAACAACCTGTCGGTCTCCATGAACGGCACGGACACGGACGACGACCTTATTCCTGAAGGCGCGCTGGTTCTTCGCGGCCAGCCCAAGCTCGCGTTTGCGATCAAAAACTTTTCCATGCTCGCTGAAAACGCGTCGCCGACCACGGAACCGCCCACGGACTTCAACACGAATATGGTGGCCACGCAACTCCAGGCCGCGCGCAACACCGGCGTGTTCGACACCTCCATAGAGGCGTATGACGAGTCCGGCGCCGCGCACACGCTGACCATGAAGTTCACGCACACGGGCATCAAGGACCCGGCCACCTGGAACTGGGAAGTCTCCACCAACGCCGGCGAAACCATCGCCCAGGGCCGCACGGGCCGCATCACGTTCGCGCTCGACGGAACGCCGTCCTCTTTCACTTTTGACGAAACGGGCGTGTCCACGGTGCGCATCAACCCGAACAACGGCTCCAATGTCATGGAACTCGACCTTAACTGGGGCGCGCCCGGCGTCACGACAGGCATCACCCAGTACGCGTCGTCGACCACGGTTGCGGCTGTCAAGCAGGACGGCTACACCAGCGGACGCCTTGAGGAAATCTCCATCGACGAGTACGGCACCATCGCAGGCGCGTTCAGCAACGGCATCAGCAAGCCGCTGGCCCAGATTCTCATCGCCGACTTCCGCAACCCGGGCGGCCTCCTCAAGCGCGGCAACTCGGTCTACTCCGAATCGAGCAACTCGGGCAATGCGGTCCTGGGTATCGCGGGTATCTCGAGCTCGGGTAAAATCAAGCCCGGCGCCCTCGAGCTCTCGAACGTGGAACTGGCGACCGAGTTTACGAACATGATCACCACGCAGCGCGGTTACCAGTCCAATGCGCGCGTGATTACGACCAGTGACGCCATGCTCCAGGAACTTGTGAACCTGGTCCGGTAACTCAACGGCCGTGACGGACGCCGGTCTAAGCAGGCCGGCGTCCGAAAGACGGCGCAAACGAAGGGAACGTTTCATGGTAAAGGTGACCCGAATCAACGGCACGCAGCTCGTCATCAATGCCGAGCTCGTGGAACTCATCGAGTTTACGCCGGACACCATCGTTACCCTTACCACCGGAAAAAAAGTTATTTTAAAAGACAATGTGGATGACCTCATCCGGCGGATTGTGGAATACAAACGGACCGTGCTTGAACGGCTGACCGTGGTCGACAAGAGCATAAAGACCGAAGCGTAAGTAAAAGGAGTCTTACATGGCCGACGATAAAAAAGAACGACCTGTCAAGGACGAAAAGGAAGAAAAACCGGTTGCACCGCCCGCGGAGCTTTCCGGGACCAAAAAGGTCATGGTCATGGTGGGTATCGTGGCGGGCCTGCTCGCGATCCTGATTGTGGTCACGGTGTCCATCTTAGGCAAACTGACGCAGAAGCAGGATCCCGAGGTGATCGCCGAAGAAATGCGCAAGCAAAAGGAAGAGGTTGAGCGCAAGAAAATGACCGAAATGGGCGAAACGCTCAAGACGCCCATCACCGTGGTGGTCAACCTGGGCAGCGATGCCGAGCGTTTTCTCAAGACCGACCTGGTCCTTGAGTATGAGGCCTCGGCCGAGGGCGGCGGTGGTGGGGGTCACGGCGAAGGCAAGAGTGAGGGCGATCCTGAAATCGTCAAGCGGCTTCCTAAAATCAAGCAGATTGCCATTGATGTGCTCAGCAGCAAGACGTTTGAGGATATGAAGGACCCCGAAGGTCGGAAAAAGGTTCTGACCCTGCTTAAGAACGAAATGAACAAGACCTTTCCGGAACCGGAAAAAATCAAGAACGTGTACTTTAACACTTTTATCATCCAGTAAATCCCGAAAGACTTTGGTCCTTAAAGGCGGCGTATGAGCGACATCCTCTCACAAGAAGAAGTAGATGCCCTGTTGTCGGCGGTGTCCGCGGGCGACCTGGGCTCGGTGGGGGGCGGCGGTGAGGCGGCCAAGACCGAGGGCGGCGCAGCCGCCGGGGCCGGGGCCGAGGCCGATGACCGGGCCGTTCAGATTTACGATTTCCGCAGGCCCGACCGCGTCAGCAAGGACCAGATGCGGACCCTCCAGAACCTGCATGAGGGTTATGCGCGTCTGTTTTCCACCACCATGACCTCCTACCTGCGCACCCTGGTCGAGATTGAGCTGGTCTCCGTGGACCAGTTGACCTATTCCGAGTTTATCATGTCCATCAGCAACCCGAGCTGCATCTACGTCTTCCAGATGGAACCCCTCGAGGGTAACGCCATCTTCGAAATCAACCCGGCGCTTGTGTTCTACATGGTCGACCGGCTCTTTGGAGGGCAGGGAAAGTCGCTCGAGCAGAACCGCGAGCTCACCTCCATCGAAGAGAGCGTCATGCTCAAAATTGCCGAGCGCGCCCTTTCGGACCTCAAGGACGTGTGGGAGCACATTGGTATTTTCAACCCCAAAATCGTCCATTACGAAACCAACCCGCAGTTCGTCCAGGTGGCGCCCCCCAGCGAAACGGTCATCCTCGTGTCGCTCGAGGTGCGCATGCAGAATGGTTCGGGCCTGCTGTCGCTCTGCTTCCCCTTTATGGTGCTCGAAAGCATCATCGGCAAGCTGTCGGGTGAGTCGTGGATGAAGGCGCAGCGGGTCAGCACGCGCGAGACCGAAAAAGTAGTGCGCAAAGAGATTGAAAGCCGCACTATCCGCGTCACGGCCGAAATCGGCAACCTGACGCTTTCGGTCCGCGACCTGCTCCAGCTGAAAAAAGGCGACGTGCTTTTGACCGACCGTAACGTTGACAGCCGGCTCGGCATCCGGCTGAACAGCCAGCTGAAAATGGAAGGCAAACCCGGGCTGGTGGGACGGCGCAAAGCCATCCAGATCACCAGTTTCATCAATAAGGAGGAAATGACTTATGAACAATGATATGCTCTCCCAGAACGACATTGACAATCTGATTCAAGGTGATTCGGAACCGGCCTCCGGCAAAGGGGGCGGTTCCATCCAGTACGACGCCCTCAAGGCGCCGGTGGGCATCATCGCGGAGCAGGTTTCCACGGTGCTCCTCACGGTGCTGGGCAAGGAAATCAGCGTCAGCACCGCCAAAATCGGCGCGGCCGACGAGGCGAAGCTGACCCATCAGTTTGGCGCGGGCTCGGTCATCATCAAGGTGGACTTTCTCCAGAAGGTCAACGGGCCCCTGTATTTTGTCTACCTTAAGAACGATGTGGCGGTCCTCGCGGACCTTATGATGATGGGCGATGGCAGCGCGCCCTACGAAGAGGACCACAAGGACGCCATCGTGGAACTCACCAACCAGATTCTCGGCGCCGTGACCAGCACGTTCGGCACCACGTTTGAGGCGCAGGTCTCGGTGGGGACCCCCTCCATCGAGGACTTCAACCTTGCGTCCGGGCCTGCCCTCGCCGAAACGACCTGCGCGGACCTTACGATGCGCATCGAAGATATCCGTGAAGTCAAGTTCGCCCTGCTGATCCCCAACGGGACGGCCGCGGATCTCATTGGCATCTCACAGCGTTCGTCCGCCGCAACGGCGGCTCCCTCCGCGGGGGGCGGCAGCGCGGCCGGCAACGATGCGGGCGGCTTTGACTTCAACGATGCGGCGGGCCTGGCCTCCGGCATGCCGCTCCAGAGCTTCTCCCAGCCCGCGGGGCACCTGGCCAACGACAAGGCCTCGCAGTTCTCTTCCACAGGCAACCCCCAGATGGACATGCTGCTGGACGTCACCCTGCAGGTGGCCATCGAACTCGGCCGCACCGAAATGTCCATCAAAAAGATCCTCGAACTCGGTCCCGGCTCCATTATTGAGCTTGACCGAATGGCGGGCGAACCCGTGGACCTCCTGGTCAACGACAAGGTGGTGGCCAAGGGCGAAGTCGTGGTGGTGGACGAAAATTTCGGCATCCGCATAGTCAAGCTTGTCAGCCCCGAGGAACGGCTTAAGAATTTGCGGTAACGCCGCCTCACCTCACCCCCCACCTCGACAAGCTCGGTGCATCGCTTTCCCCCCTCTCCATGCGGACATGGAGAGGGGGGCTTTTTTTTACTCGGCTCTCTGCCAGACGCCTGACAAGCGTTTTTTCATTTTTGATTACTGAATAATCCTCAAAAAACTATATTTCATATACTATGGCATTCATAAAACCCTTCCGAGGCCTGCGTCCCAGGCCCGACCTCACCCCCCGCGTGGCCGCGGTTCCCTACGATGTCGTGAATACCGAAGAGGCCCGCGCCCTGGCCATGGGCAACCCGTACAGCCTGCTCCACGTGTCGCGCCCGGAAATCGACCTGCCCGCAGGCACCGATATCCACTCCGATTCCGTGTACGTCCAGGCCAAAACCGCGTTCGAGCGTTTTAAAAAGGAAGGCACCCTGCAATTCGACCCGGAGGAGCGCCTTTACCTGTATTCCCAGCGCATGGGCGCGCATACGCAGGTCGGGCTCGCGGCCGCGTTTTGCATCGACGAGTACGATAACAATCTCATAAAAAAGCATGAAAAAACGCGCGAAGACAAGGAAAATGATCGTGCCCGGCACACCCTGACCCTGCGCGCCAACACCGGCCCGGTCTTTCTCTGTTACCGGCACAACGTGGCGATTGATTCCCTGGTGCAGCGCCTCACAACGGCCGCGCCCGACAGCCGTTTTACGGCCCCGGACGGCATTGAGCACGCATTCTGGGTTGTCAAGGATGCCGTGGATATACGCGGTCTTGTCGAAGCGTTCGGAAAAATTCCGGCCCTGTACATCGCCGACGGGCACCACCGCAACGCGTCGGCTTCGCGCACCCGGTCCATTTTGCGCAAGGAAAACCCGGGCCACACGGGTCGTGAGCCCTATAACCACTACCTTGCGGTCGCCTTTCCGGACAACCAGCTCCGGATTCTGCCCTACAACCGTCTGCTCAAGGACCTGAACGGCCTTTCAGAAGCCGATTTCCTCAAGCGCGTGGCGGAAAAATTCGACATCGTCAAGAACGGCGCAAAAACGCCTGCCACGGCCACGCAGTTTTCCATGTACCTTTCGCGGACCTGGGTCACACTCGTTGCAAAGGCCGGCACTTTTGACCCGGCCGACCCCATCGGGTCGCTGGATGTCAGCATCCTGCAGGACAACCTCCTCGGGCCGGTGCTGGGCATCGACAATCCCCGCACCTCCAAACGCATCGATTTTGTGGGCGGAATCCGTGGCACGGATGAGCTTGAGAAACGGGTAAATTCCGGGGAGATGGCCGCGGCGTTTTCGATGTTCCCGACCTCGCTTCCGCAGCTTTTCGCCATTGCCGACGCGGGCGCGGTCATGCCTCCCAAGTCCACCTGGTTTGAGCCCAAACTCCGCAGCGGCCTGGTCCTTTACACGTTCTAAAAATCGCAACGGGTGACTGTCCCCATGCAAAACAATCTGCACGCCCTTATTCTATCCAGCAAGCAGCACCTCGAATCCATCTTTGACTCCATCACCGACCCCATCCTGGTCCTCGCCAGGGACCATACCATCCAGCGCCTCAACCAGGCGGCCGCGAACATGATCGGCGAGGACTACCGCCACATTCTCGGGCAGCCCTGTTACGCCAAGATCCATGGGAAGGCCGGCCGGTGCGAGAATTGCCCGCACGCCGCCATCTACGAGAACAAAATCCGCGGCAGCATGGCCATGAAAAAGACCCTGGACGGCGTGGAGCACATCTTTGACGTGCGCTTCTTTCCGCTCATTGACAAGCAGGGGCAGGTGACCGCCGTGGTGGAGCATTACGTGGACGTCACCGAGGGCGAGCGGGCCAAGGAAAAACTCGAGGCGTTTTATCGTCAGGTCAAGACCGAGCTCCATATTGCCAAGACCATCCAGGAATCGCTGCTGCCGGCCGAGGTGCCGGCCATCCCCGGGCTCTCCGTGGAGGTGCATTACCAGGCCATGGAGGAAATCGGTGGCGACCTCTACGACTTCATCAATATCGACAACGAGAACTGGGGCATCGTCATCGGGGACGTGTCGGGCCACGGCATCCCGGCCTCGCTCATGGGCGCCATGGCCAAGATGTCGCTCTTCAACCATACGCCGCACAACCTTTCGCCCATGGATGTCTTTGAAAAAGTCAACCGCGATCTCTTCAACAACCTCATGATGGAATACTATATCAGCGGCATTTATGTCATTTACAATACGCTCAACAACACGCTTTCCTTTTCCCGGGCCGGCCATCCTGAGGCGCTGTTGCTGCGCGCCGCGACCGGGGAAATCGAAAAACTGCATACCCGCGGCTACTTCCTGGGCATCATGGCCAACGGCGACTTTGAGGAAAAGTCCTGCCGCCTTAAAAAAGGCGATCGTCTGTTTCTCTACACCGATGGCCTTGTGGAGGTCCAGAACAAGGAGGGACAGAAATTCGGCCTGGACCGCCTGCGTCGCGTCCTTCGCGAAAACCGCCCGGAGACGCTGGCGAAGCTCAAGCAGAACATCATCAACGAGGTCAACCAATTTAACGATCACGCGGGCTGGGAGGACGATACCACGTTCATCCTCGTTGAAGTGACGCATTCGGGCTGCGTCGAGCGCTTCCGGCTCCGGAGCCATTTTCAGTCCGAAGAGGACATCCACATCTTCCACGCGCCGCACCCCAGCGACTACATGACCGGCGTCACCCGCATCCTGTCGGCCATGCGCAAGAAGTGGTATCCCGAAAGCGACCAGCAGAGCGTGCGCCTGGCCGTATACGATGCGCTGGACCTGTTTCACCGGACCGATTCCGGCAACCCCGAGGGCGTTTACCTTGCCTGGCAGTGCGGGCACGAGGAGGTCCGGGCCCTGGTGGTCGACCGCCGCTTTGAGAGCGAAGGGACCTGGGACGGTCTCTACCTGACCCAGCATGGCCCGGCGATTGTCGCCATCAGCGACCGCGTGTCGCAGATGCATTTTCCGGACCAGGGCAAAAAGCTTCTCCTGGTCAAACGGAACACGAAGTACTGACATGAAGCGGAAAGCCATCCTTATCACCGGCGCACTCCGCAGACTCGGGCGCGAGCTCGCCCTCGAAAGCGCGCGCATGGGTTTTGACGTGGTCGCCCATTACCGGACGTCGGGGCAAGAGGCGGCCGTGCTGGAACGGGACATCCGTGCGCTCGGAGGCACGGCCTATTTTGTGCGGCACGACCTCGCGCGCAACGCGGAGGGGCTTCTTGCGAAATGCCGTTGCCTGCCCGTGACTTTGGTCGGCCTCGTCAACAGCGCTTCGGTCTTTGAAAAGGGGAATTTCAGGGATCTGTCTCCGGCACAGATTCAGCGGGTCTTTGCATTAAACGTGTTTGCGCCGCTCGCACTTACAGCGGGCTTTGCCGCCGAAGCCCGGACAGGCATGGTCATCAACCTGCTCGACGCCAACATCGACCGGTTCAGCGCCAATTTCCAGGCCTATCGGGCCAGTAAACGTCTGCTGCGCGACATGACGCGGGAGTGTGCGCTCCTGTTCGCGCCCCGGGTGCGGGTCAACGCCATCGCGCCCGGCGCGCTTCTGCCGTCCCGGCGCGGCCGCCGTCAATTTGACGCGGTTCGGAAACGTACGCCGCTTGGGACCGGCGGGAGCCTGGCCGATTTTCGCGCCGCGTTCCGCTACCTGCTCGGGCAGGACAGCGTGACCGGACAGGTTTTGCAGGTCGACGGCGGCCTGCATCTGCAATAACAGGGGAGGCCCATGGATCAGATCAATATCCGAGACCTTTCGCTCCGCGCCATCATCGGTGTTTATCCCGACGAACGACGCGAGCGGCAGGACGTCCTTTTCAACATCACCCTGCACGCGGACCTTTCCGCACCGGAAAAAAGCGACTGCATCGAAGATACCGTGGATTACAAGACGCTTAAGAAACAAATCATTGCGTGGGTCGAAGCCTCTTCCTTCAACCTCCTCGAGGCGCTGGCCGGCAGCGTGGCGGCCCTCTGTCTCAAGGACAAACGCGTGAAGCGGGCGGTCGTCACGGCGGACAAACCCGCGGCCCTCCGTTTTGCAAAGAGCGTGGCCGTGACCATTGACAGAACACAGGAGGCATAGGCAAGAATGGAAAAACAGATCCGCGAAATCCTGAAGCTCATCGGCGAAGACCCAAAGCGCGAGGGACTGCTGAAAACGCCTGAACGGGTGCGCAAGTCCTACGAGTTCCTGACCAAGGGGTACCGGGAAGATCCCATCACGCTCATCAAACACGCCATCTTTCACGAGGAATGCAACCACATGATCATCGTGAAGGACATCGAGTTTTACAGCCTTTGCGAGCACCACATGTTGCCCTTCTTTGGCAAGTGCTATATCGGCTACATTGCCAAGAACAAGGTCTACGGCGTGAGCAAGCTCGCGCGCGTGGTGGAGTGCTTTGCGCGGCGGCTGCAGGTGCAGGAACGCATGACCCAGCAAATCGCGCGCATCCTCAAGGACACCATCAATGCCGAGGGAGTGGGGGTCATCATGGAGGCCCAGCACCTGTGCATGATGATGCGCGGGGTCCAGAAGCAGAACTCCGTCATGGTCACCTCGGCCATGCTCGGAAGCTTCCACGACGACAACGCCACGCGCATGGAGTTTTTAAATCTCGTGGGGCACGGACGGGATGGGGTTTAGTAAGAATTTGATACTGGTGAAGGGTCAAAGGGTCAAAGGGCCAGAGGGGCAAAGGCCTTTTCAAGCGCCTTTGTCCCTCTGACCCTTTGACCCTGACATCCGATGCCCGGATGAGATTACTGCCTCACGCTCCCTACATATTCCCCACAATCGCCTTCCCGAACTCGCTGCACTTGAGCAGGGTTGCGCCTTCCATGAGGCGGTGGAAGTCATACGTCACCCTTTTCTGGCCGATGGTTTTGTCGATGGCCGAAACAATCAAATCCGCGACCTCGGTCCAGCCCAGGTAGCGAAACATCATTTCTCCCGATAAAATAACGGAGCCCGGATTGACCTGGTCCAACCCGGCATATTTGGGCGCGGTGCCGTGCGTGGCCTCAAAAATGCCGTGGCCCGTGACGTAGTTGATGTTGGCCCCGGGTGCGATGCCGATGCCGCCTACTTGCGCGGCGAGTGCGTCCGAGATGTAATCGCCGTTGAGGTTGGGCGTGGCGATAACGTCGTATTCCCGCGGCCGGGTCAGAATCTGCTGGAGGAAGGCGTCGGCAATGATGTCCTTCACGATGATTTCGCGGCCATTCTTTTTAAAAACCTGCCACGGCCCGCCCTGGTAGTCCGCGGCGCCGTATTCGCGCCGGGCGAGCTGGTAACCCCATTCGCGGAACGCACCCTCGGTGTACTTCTGGATGTTGCCTTTGTGCACCAGCGTGACGCTCTTCCGGTTGTTGGCAATGGTATAATCGAGGGCCGCGCGCATGAGCCGCTCGGTGCCTTCACTTGACATGGGCTTGATGCCGATTCCGGAGGTCTGGGGAAAGCGTATTTTTTTCACCTTCATCTCGTTCATCAGAAAATCAACCACCTTTTTCACCTCGGGGGTGCCGGCCTGCCATTCAATGCCTGCGTAAACGTCCTCCGTGTTTTCGCGGAAGATGATCATGTCCACCGCGCCCGGGTCCTTGACCGGGCTTGGGACGCCCTGGAACCAGCGCACGGGGCGAACGCAGGCGTAGAGGTCGAGTTCCTGGCGCAGGGCCACGTTGAGCGAGCGGATGCCGCCGCCCACGGGCGTGGTGAGCGGGCCCTTAATGCCCACGAGGTATTCGCGGAACGCGGCCAATGTGGTCTCGGGCAGCCAGTTCCCGGTCTGTTTGAAGGCGTCCTCGCCCGCGAGCACCTCCATCCAGGCGATGGCGCGCTTTCCAGCATAGGCCTTCTTTACTGCCGCGTCAAAGACCGCGACCGATGCGTTCCAAATATCCGGGCCCGTTCCGTCGCCCCGGATGAAGGGGATAATCGGGTTGTCGGGAACATTCAGCCGGTCGTTTGAAAGGGTGATTTTTCTGCCGTTTGCCGGGCGGGTTGTTTTTTCGGCCATGCGAGGCTCCTGGTTTTTGAAGGATACGGGTTTTTTGTTCGACAATAGGGATAAAAATAAAATATTCGAACAATGGCATGAAGAACAACGGCATGAAACAGATACGTTTATTGTATCTTAAATAAAATTTAATTATATTGGCAAAACAGTCCAGCCGTTTCGTCAGCATAATCAGGAGTGAAAACCATGAACTTCAAAGTCACCCAGTCCGTATTGTCCGGAAAACTGGATGTTCCGGCCTCCAAGTCCCATACGCTCCGCGCCGCAGTCATCGCCGCCCTGGCCAAGGGCTCGTCCACCATCCGCAACCCGCTCACGTCCGCCGATACCCTTGCCTGCATTGAGGCCCTCAAGCTCCTTGGTGCGACCGAGGAACAGGGCGCGGACTGGACCATCACCGGGTTCGAGGGGCGTCCCCGCGTCCCCGAGAGGGTCATTGACGTTAAAAACTCCGGCACCACCATTAATTTTCTCTCCGCCGTGGCCGCGCTTGCGGACGGTGAAATAGAGCTCACGGGCGATGAATCCATCCAGAAGCGGCCGATGCAGCCGCTCCTGTCCGCGCTTAAAATGCTGGGCGCGGCCCGCGCCGAATCCAAGGAGAACAACCACTGCCCGCCGGTCATCATCCGCGGCCGGCTGTTTGGCGGCAGCGCCACGGTTGAGGGCGTCAGCTCGCAGTTTGTGTCCGCCCTCCTGCTCACGGCGCCGTTGCTGCGCAAGCAGACCGAGCTCAAGGTGGTGCGCCTGTACGAACGGCCCTATGTTGACATGACCCTCGCCTGGCTCAAGAAAATGGGCATCGAGGTCGGCAAGCTGGGCCGGAATAACTTCACCATCCCCGGCGGGCAGGCCTATTACGGCTTTGCCACCTCCATCCCGGCCGACTTTTCCAGCGCTGCATTCCCGCTGATTGGCGCGCTCATCACGGGCGGTGATGTGCTGCTCACCGGGCTCGATATGACCGACACCCAGGGCGATAAGCGGCTCTTTGAGCTTGTGCAGGAAATGGGCGCGAGTGTTATTCGTGAAGAAGGCGGGCTTCGCGTCAAGCCTGGCGAGTCCTTGGAGGGTGTTAAAATCGACCTTAACGATATGCCCGATGCCCTGCCCGCGCTCGCGGTGCTGGGCTGCTTCACGGACGATGAAATGGAACTCACCCATGTTACCCAGGCGCGCATCAAAGAGACGGACCGCATCACGGTCATGTGCCAGGAACTCAAGAAGATGGGCGCGGACATCGAAGAGACCCAGGACGGCCTCATCATCTGTAAAAGCGAACTCAAGGGAGCCGAAGTTGACGGCCACGGCGACCATCGGGTGGTCATGGCGCTTGCCATGGCCGGGCTCGCGGCCGAGGGTG
>JAZDKP010000113.1:0-7952 GCA_043802925.1 Fibrobacterota bacterium
CGGCATCGGTACCCTCTACTTTAGGAGCGCCAAGTGCGTCACATTGAGCTCTTAATTCCTTCATGGCTTCTTGAACCTTGGCGGCAAAATCAGGTGCGGCGAAGGCGTTGGTTGCGACAAGCGAAAAAATAGACAGAGCCAACAATAAATTCGAGATAGGTTTCATGGTTTTCCCCTTGATAAAAAGATGATTGGGCCTGTTGCACAAATAAAATTAATCCAAACTTTTTATTCCGTATTTAAATACATGGTGTCCTCCTATGGTTTTTATGCAATTTTGAGCGTATTATCATCATCCGCACTTTGATTCTTCCGGTATCCAGTTCCAGCAAATGCATCGATATAGGCGAAATGAAAATGCTTCTTACTCATGATTGTAGCATAGGCATGCAAATATTTCCGAACCTTCTCAAGCTTTTGAGACGTCCAATCTCCGCCAAAATTGTGGGTATATTCACTCATTATCGTTCTTCTTCTTCCGCTTCGTCTTTTTGGGTTCCGCCATGAACCCCGCCGTGTACTTCTCGTACAGCTCAAACAAATATTCTATCCGCTCCAGCTCGCTGCCAAAGGGTTTGGCCCGGTAGCATTTGTCCACAGCCGCGTCGAGTTTGCGGTGCGCGTCAGTCAGCACCTTGGGCATGGTGTTAGGGTCATAGAGGTCGGCAAGCGAGCTGTCCGGAAATTGCTCGCGCGCGTCTAAGACCGCGTGGGCGGCATGTTCAATCGCTTTCTTTTGCGCGGCAGTGGACGCTTCGGGCCAAGGATAGTTGTTGTAGACGATGGAATTGGAATAACGATATCGACTTTCTAAGCGACCGCAAGTATATCGCATCCATGTATTATGCATTTTACTTGTAAGCACCCCGAAATGGAAAGATGTCGCTCCTGGTATAATAAGACAAAGATTGCTTGCAATTACTGCAGGTTTCATAAACCCAATTGGTATATAGTCCCTTTTTTCAGATGAAACACTTGGAATCAATAAATACGGTTTTTCTTCATGGCTAATAAAAGCAAAGAGTGAAGGTGTTTTTGCGAGCTCTTTGGTGGCCGATCTTTTGCTTTCCAACCTGAATTCTTTTACTCCCTGGAGACGTCCGCTTATAAACAGGGATTCACGTAATATCTGTGGCGGAACATCTTTAAGCCACAAGCAATATCGATCAATGCTATTAATAAACTCATCCGAACCAAGAAAACGGCGAATATAGGATGATATTTTAGGCTCCTTTTTTATTGCCTCTTTCCGTTCCTCCGACTCAAGAATGAGGAATCCTCCATCAATGGGCTGATTACCAAATTTTATCCTGGGGACCGCACAAATTGGATCGCGACGGTTTCTTATGATAACATCTCTGCTGTTTACAAGATACGGATTAATATTATCGGCTTTAAGCAATATTGGTTCCGCGTCAAAAGTTTCATAAACATACAAGCATTTGCTTCTTGAGTCTCCTTTTCCCCAACCAATAATAACCACATGAACCGCCGCTTTTCCTTTAGCTTCATTAGACCATTTGAATGTGCGATGAGCAAAGTCTATCTTGTATCCTTGTGAAAGAAGATGAGACCAAAGTATGCCTACCTGTTCACCTTGCGAGATGGAATTTGTTGACACAAAAGCTACGCGAGCACTGGATTCTTTTAAAAAACTGGCAGCTTTAACATACCAGCAAGTTACATAATCAAGTAATCCGCCGCCGTCAATTCCCTCAAAAACATGTTCTGTATCTTTCCGTTGTTCCTCGTTTAAGAACTTAGCACCCACAAACGGCGGATTACCGAGGATGTAGCTCAACTTCTCCGGCGCAATGACCTCGCGCCAGTCCATGCGCAGCGCATTGCCCTGCACGATATGGGGCGTGGCGGTGAGCGGCAGGCGGATGATGTACTCACCAAATTCCGCGGACATGCGCACATTCATGATGTGATCCATTATCCACAAAGCCGTGCGCGCAATCTGCGCCGGGACTTCCTCGATTTCAATACCATACATGTTGTCAACATCAATGCCGCGGTAAAAATCGAGGGTTAGATACTTTTTATGGTCAATGGCCTGAATGGCCTTATGGATATCGATTTCAAGCAACCGCAACTCGCGGTAGGCAAGGATGAGGAAGTTACCACATCCGCACGCCGGATCCAAAAGCCGCATGTTGCGTATCCGCTCCAGCAGCTTTTCCAAAGGCTGCCGTTTGCCCATGTTACAAGTCTTTCGGAATTCCTCGCGCAGGTCATCCAAAAAGAGGCCATAGATGGTTTTCAGGATGTTCTTTTCGCTGGTATAATGCGCACCCAGATTGCGCCGCAACTCGGCGTCCATGACCGACTGAAAAAGGCTGCCGAAAATGGCCGGGCTGACCGCGCTCCAGTCAAAATGCGCGCAGGCGAGCAGTTTATCGCGCAGGGCCTTGTCGAAGGACGGGATGGAAAGCGCTTCTTCAAAGAGCTTGCCGTTCACATAGGGAAACTCGGCCAGGTCCTCGTCCAGGTTTTTCTGCCGCTTCTCCAACGGCGTGTTTAATATCTGAAAGACCTCGGCAAGTTGCGAACCGAGATTATGGCCATCCGTATCAGTTTTGGCTTCAAGAAAAAGCGTCAGATGGTCTTTTTTAAAGATGCCCGTATCGTCCGCGAAAAAACAGAACATGAGACGCACAAGGAACAGTTGCAGCGGGTGGCCTTCGTAACCCGATTTTTTGAGTCCATCGTAAACCGCGCCCATGCGTTCCGCAGCCTTGATGTTGACCGGGTCTTCATCCTTGTAGGTGCGCTGTTCGTAACCGAGGATGAAGTTGAAGAGGTGGAGTTTTTCCGGAAGCTGCTGGAGAGTGAACTCATGCGTCTTGCGGCCGCCGAGTTCGAGCAGCCGGAACATCTTGAAATCACAAACGAGAATGAAACGCGGAAGCGCGGTTTCCGGAAAATCGGGCGAACAGCAATAATCAAGCGCCTGCTTGAGCGCACCTGCCAAATCCTTGCCCGCGCTTTTGTGTTCTATTAAGAGTGTGCCCGGCCAGAAAAAGTCGATGAATCCCGTGGTGCCTTTTAGCGTGCGGGCACGTTCCTCAAAAACGCCGACCTTACGGGCCGTAATGCCCCAAATGGCGAAAAAGTCACGCCAGAAATTCTGGGCCTGGCTTTTTTCGTCATGGTCATCGGCATGCTCGCGCACGAATTCGAGTGCGTGACGTTTGATTTCGGCAAGGGTGAGGCTCATGATATTCCTATGGAATAAAAATAATCATTATTGGAAAGAAAGCCGAATATAATTCATATCCGGAGATGTCGAATGCGCCAACAAAAGCCCCCCTCTCGATCCCCGAGCGAAGTCGAGGGGCAAGAGAGGGGGGAAAGGGGGGTGAGTTAACCTTTCCGAACAAGCGCCCGGGTCCGTATGGGCAGCCCAAAGAGCCGGATGAAACCGATGGCGTCCTTCTGGTCGTACAGCGCTTTGTTGTCCGTGAACGAAGCCAGTTTGTTCATGTAAAGCGAATGGGGCGAAGTGGCGCCCGCGCTCCGGATATTGCCCTTGTAAAGTTTCAGCCGTACCCGGCCCGTGACGTTCCCCTGTGTGACGTTGACAAATGCGTCGAGCGCCTCGCGCAGGGGTGTGTACCACTGGCCGTAATAGACGAGTTCGGCGTACCGTTTGGAAACCAGCTCCTTGTAATGGCAGGTGTCCCGGTCGAGGACGAGGTGTTCGAGGTCGTCGTGCGCGTAGAGGAGGATGGCGCCGCCCGGCGTTTCGTACACGCCGCGCGACTTCATGCCCACCAGCCGGTTTTCGACCATGTCAACCTGGCCCACGCCGTGTTTGGCGCCGATTTTATTCAGCGTGACCAGCAACGTGACCGGGTCCATCCGCTTCCCGTTGACGCCCACCGGGATGCCTTTCACAAAGTCAACCGTTACGTACTCGGCCCTGTTCGGGGCCTTTTCGATGGGATTACTGATGGTGAACACCCGGTCGAGCGGCTCGTTCTTCGGGTCCTCGAGCTCGTCGCCTTCGTGCGACAGGTCCCAGAGGTTGCCGTCCTCGGCATAGATTTTCTTTGTGGTGACCGGCACCGGAATGCCCCGCTTGTTCGCGTAATCAATGGCGTCTTCCCGTGACCGGAGGGTCCATTTTTCGTCCTTCCAGGGCGCCACGATACGGATGGCCGGGTCAAAATGGAAATAGGTGAGTTCAAACCGGACCTGGTCGTTGCCCTTGCCCGTGGCGCCGTGGGCCACGGCCTTGGCGCCCTCTTTTTTGGCCACCTGCATCTGGTACTTGGCAATGATGGGCCGCGCAAAGGAGGTGCCAAGGAGATACCGGTTTTCGTACACCGCGCCCGCCTTGAGCGTGGGCCACACAAAGTCCGTGAGGAACTCCTTCTGCAGGTCAAAGCCGTAGAATTTTGAAGCGCCGGATTTGAGCGCCTTCTTCTCGAGTTTTTTCATATCGTCGCCCTGGCCGAGATCGGCCGCGAACGCGATGACGTCGTACCCGTAGGTTTCCTTGAGCCAGGGGATGATGACGGAGGTATCGAGACCGCCGCTGTATGCGAGGACCACTTTTTCTGCCATGGAAAGCTCCTGATGGTTGATCGGTTACGTTATTATTATTACCAAGGGAAATAAAAATACAATTTTCGACAGGGACGGCAAAAGATGATTATTCAACGCGCGGCACGGGCCAGGCTGACCATGAGATTCTTCATCGCGTCGGCGTAAGCGGCCCTGAATACGGGGTTCGCGACCGGGAGTTCCCGCATCCGCACGATGATGGGCGCCATTTCGTCCGCCTTCCGGCTGCTGTTCAGTTCCTCCACGAGCCGGTCGTAACGGCCCGCCTCTTTGCCCATGTACAGCCCCCAGCCCAGGAGGCGGCGGTAACTCTCCGGCGGTAGATAGACTCCAAAGAAGATTCCCTGCTTGATCCGGATGGTATCGGCCGGCTCCCCGTCCCCGACGGTCTGGCGGATCTCCGCGATGCGCGCGGAATCGAGCGCCAGCGGTTCGGATGGATTGGCAAACCGGATACTGTCGGGCGTGTTCCGGACGAGGCGCGCCTCGTACTGCCGGAAAAAGCCCGTGTCCACAGGAACGCCCCAAGCGCGCAGCAGCCCGGACGAGACGTACTTATGGAGCGTTTTCCCGTCGCGCGCACCCGTGTTCCGTTCGTGGCACTCGCCGATACAGGCCAGGGTCACGTCAAGGAGTTCGCTTTCCGGCACCGTATCGAGGAGCGCGTTGTCGCCCGGAAGCGGCAGGGGCTCGCGCGGCAGCCCCTGGTAACCCGACACAGGCAAGCGCAGCCGGAGCACCGCGTTCCAGAGGCCGTAGTTGGTCCGCTCCCGGGTGACCACGTCACGGTCATAGGGCCGGAGGATGTCGTCGGACGTGCCGCTCTTGGCGAAGTTGCTCAAGGGACCCGTTGCGCCGCTGTCAAGTACCACGTCGTACCGTTCGAGCCCGTCCGCGGCGTTGGACACGAGCCGCTTGTGGAGCCCGAGCAGCGCGGGCCGCACGTTTTCCAGGTCCGAAAAGAGGGTGGAACGCACCACCGTATCGGACAGGGGGACCCGGTCCCCGGCAATGGCCGCGCCGCGAATCACGAGTGAGGGGTGCTTTTCCGGGTCCGCGATGATTTCATTGTTGTAAAGCACGTTGAAGAGGTGCATCTGCTGGTAGAGCGAAAGTTCGAGCGTGCCGAGGGCCACGGAATAGTAGTCGGGCGGCAGCGGGATGCGGCCGCGCAGGTCGTTGATGGTGTCGGAACGGACCCCGGTCCGCGCCGCGATGCGGGCGTAGATTTGCGTACCCGTGACAAAGGGGGTCGTTTGACCGGGGCCGATGAGCGTGGTGTCGCCCAATCGCGTCAGGAGTCCGAAAAGCGGTTGGCCTGAGGCCAGGACCGCGCCATCCGGGCCGTAGAGCGGGCCGTTCAGCCGGTAGATCATCTCCACGCATAGGATGTTGTTGGATTCGGTCAGGTGGTTGAAGAGGTAGTCGAACCCCTCAAACACCTTGCCGTGGTTGCTCACCGGGTAGCCGCCCGGCGCGCTCGTGTTGAGGTAGATCATGCCGACGTTCCGGTGGCCCTCCGTGAGGAACTTCCGGGCCCAGGCAGCAGGGGGCGCCACCTCCGCGCTGTCGGTCGTCATGTAGGTGGCCGGAAAATGACCGAGGTCGTAGTTGAGCGCGTAAAGGAGAGGCTTGGCCGTGCTGGAGCCGTTGGGCGTCCGGTTCCGGAGCAGGCTCGAGAGCCGGCTGCCGATACCATCGCGGGAATAATAGGCCAGGAGTTCGCCGGTCCGCGAATTCATGAGCGCGTAGGAATAATACTGGCCCGCCACCCGCATCGTGTCACGGCAGTAGAAATAAAGCGAGCGCCGCAGGGAACCGTCCGCGAGCCTGCGGTAGCGGACGTTGGTGACGAGCGTGTCCCCCTTGTGCAAGCGCACGGAGAGCCGGCCGCCCGCCTCGGAAAAGAGGGAATCGGCTTTGAGCGCCTGTATTTTCCGCAGGGTGTCGCGCACCTGCGTGTTGGCCGGGACGAACGACCCTGCGCTGCCGATGCGCACATCGGTGCGGAGGAGCGTGTCGCGTCCAAAACCACGGCGGTTCACGAGCGTCTCGAGCTGCCTCTGCAGGCGGAGGTCGATGGCAAGCCGTATCGTGAGGTTCCCCTTGCGGCGGATGATGGAGTGCGGCTGCGAAAAGTCCATGGCCGCAATCTCCTCCCCGGGCATGCCGTTCTGCCGGCAGAGCGCAAGCCAGGTTTCGTTGGCCAGGTCCACGAGCGGGGCATGTTCGGACACGATCTGCTGCGGCCGGTTGAAACGGAGCCGGGGCAGGGCCGTGAGGATGGAGTCGCGGGTGCGCGCGTCCCAGCCCAGGGTCGCGCCGATGCGGGGCATGTCCGCCCGGATTTGCGCGAAAATCTTCTGCGGCACGTTCCGGTTCCATTTTACGAGCCGGGCCAGGTAAAGGCTCTGGCAGATGTCCAACTCCGCCTGTTTTTTCCCGAACAGCCCCTGGCTGATGTCGTTGTACCCGGTCATGCCGTAACCCGCGCTGACGCAGTGGTTGAGGTAGACCTGCAACAGCTCCTCGGACGTGTAGGTCATTTTGAGCGCCTGCGCCAGCTTGATCTCCTGTATCTTCCGGCTGACCGTACGCTCGGTGTAAACGTAGCCCCGCACGTCAAAGCGGGCGAGCAGGAACTTGGCCACCTGCTGGTGGAGGGTGCTGGTCCCGCGCGGCCGTGGCAGCGAAAAGGTGCGGAACGCGCGCGGAAGCGCGCGCAGGAGGGCGCGCACAAAGCCGCGGTACTCATAGGCCAATGCCCGTCCGTAAAAGTTCCGGTCCTCGGAACCGAGGATGGCCTTGAGCAGCACCGGGTTGATTTCATCGAGCCGGAGGCGGGTGTGCGTGGTCTTGATTTCCGCGAGCAAATAGCCATACCGGTCCGTGATGCGGATATAATTGGAGACCTGGAGGATTTGGTTGAGCTCCCGGACCGCTGCGAGCGAAGGCATGGTGCGGTTCACCGGCAAGGGCACAACGGCGGGAACCGTCGCTGGCAATGCCGCGGTATCGACCGTGCGCACAATGGCGCGATTCTTTTTTTGCATCTCCCGGGCCAGGTTGATTTCGGACCAGACATAGCCGTATTCGCGTGAAAGCTGGCCCCGCTGCTCCTGGTCCACCAGGGTCCGTGCCGAGCGGAGCACGTACCATTCGAGTACGCGCTCCAGCCCGAAGTATCCGGCCACGCATAGCACGGCAAGACCGGCGACGAGGACCGCAATGAGGAGGGGGCGGAAGAATTTACCCATTCGCAAAGTATCGTTAAACGGGCGGATAAAAATCAATAACGGTGCAAAGTTGAGAACTCACCCCCCTTTCCCCCCTCTCTCGCAGAGAGAGGGGGGAAAGGGGGGTGAGTTTGCATTAAA
>JAZDKP010000114.1:0-11815 GCA_043802925.1 Fibrobacterota bacterium
TGTCAGCGCCATTTTAACAAAAGAATTGTGTATACTGTGCCTCGAGCACGAATAGCAGGTTTTTCGCTCGTTCCGAGCCTGGACAAGGAAAATATGAAAGGTAGCATTACCTTACCCTTGACGCCCACTCATAGCAGGGGGAAAGGGGGTGAGTTCGCTTATGAATAAATTATATTTTCAACCATGGTATACTCCTTCCTCCACGGTCCGCTCTACCGCCAGCTCAAACAAAAGCGTATCGGTGTGCTCATGGGCGGCCGTTCCGCGGAGCGCGAGGTCTCGCTTATGTCGGGCCGGGGCGTGCTTTCGGCCCTCAAGCGCATGGGTTTCAGCACCGTGGGCATCGACGCGGTCCTGGGGGTTGAACGGAAGCTGGTGAAGGAGAAAATCGACATCGCCTTCCTCGCACTTCACGGTCGCTGGGGCGAGGACGGCACGGTGCAGGGGTTGCTTGAGTTCATGAACATTCCCTACACCGGGTCTGGCGTTCACGCCTCGGCGCTTGCCATGAACAAAATTTCCTCCAAGCGCATCTTTCAGGCGGTCGGCATCCCCACACCCGCGTTCGTCACTCTCGACCTCTCCGGCGATTTGGCGGCGGAGGCCGACAAGTCCGGAAAGGCACTGGGGTTTCCGCTTTTCATCAAACCCTATAACGAAGGGTCCAGCATCGGTTGTCATATTGCCCGGAACAAAGCGGAACTCGTCAAGGCCATGCGCCTGGAAAAGGCGACCTATCCGCGCATGTTCGCGGAAAAGTTCATCCAGGGAAAGGAACTGACGGTGGGTGTTCTCGAACGCGACCGCGACCGGCTGGTGCTGCCGGTGCTTGAACTTTCGCCCAAGAGCGCCTTTTACGACTACAAAGCCAAATACACGGACGGGTTAACGGATTTCATTTTTCCGGCGGACATCAGTGCCCGCGCCGAAGCCAAGGTCAAACAGCTCACGCTGGCCGTGCACGAGGCCCTGAATTGTCACGGATTTTCCCGGACGGATTTCATCCTTGAAAAAAGAACCGGAAGGCTATGGGTGCTTGAACTCAACACCCTGCCGGGTCTCACGGCTCTGTCCGACATCCCGGCCGAGGCGCGCGCCGCGGGTATCACGTACGACGAACTTGTTTTCCACATCCTGTGTTCCAGCCTCACCATCCGGCGCAGCATGAAGCAGGCCGTCTATTATGATTGACAAACTCGGCACCAAATGGATCGAAATCGATCTGGACGCGCTCAAGCACAACCTGCGCGCCATCCAGAAGCGCGTGGCCCCGGCCGGCGTCATCGCGGTCATCAAGGCCGACGCTTATGGCCACGGTGCCGTGGAGGTCGCTCAGGCCGCTGAAAAATGCGGGATTCGCATCTTCGCGGTGTCCTGTCTGGAAGAAGCCATTGAGCTTCGGCGCGCCTTCTTCAACCGTGAAATCCTTGTGTTCGGCTCACTCCCTGAAAGCCAGGTCTGTGATATCGTTAATTATGGGCTGACCCCTTCCCTCTGCACGCTCGAGTTCGCCCGCGCCCTTTCAATTTATGCGGCCAAACGCAAAAAAACCGTCAAGGTCCATGTGTGCGTCGATACGGGCATGGGGCGTGTGGGGCCTTATTATACCGAGGCTGTTGCGTTCATTCGAAAAGTCGCGGTGCTGAAAAACCTGAAACTCGAAGGGCTCTATTCCCATTTTTCAACATCGGACGACGATGCGTCGTTCGCGCAGCTGCAGAAAGGGCGCTTTGATAGTTTGCTGGCAGGCCTGAAAAAGTGCGGCATCCGTTTCCCGCTCGTGCATCTTGCCAACAGCGGCGGCGTTCTTAACGTACCGGGCAGCCGGTATCACGCGGTCCGGACCGGGCTTATCATGTACGGCATTTATCCCTCTCCCCGGCGCAAAGACTATCCGGAACTCAAGAACGTATTTTCACTCAAGACGCGTGTGGCCTACGTCCGGCATGTTCCCCAGGGGTTCAGTGTCGGTTACGGGCGTAAGTATGTCACGGCACATGCCACGGACATTATCACCCTTCCGGTGGGCTATGCCGACGGGTTTCCCCGTAAATTCACCAACAAAGGCCAGGTGCTCATCAATGGCAGGCGGCTGCCGGTGGTCGGGTCCGTGTGCATGGACATGATTATGGTGGATGCCGGAAAAAATTCGCGTATCAAAATAGGGGAGGTCGCCGTGCTGGTGGGCCGCCAAGGAAAAGAAGCCATTACGGTCTACGACATGGCGCGCGACCTTGAGACCATCCCCTACGAAGTCATCTGTGTGCTGGGTAAACGGCTGACGCGGGTTTACATCAAGGACCGCCGCGTCGTGGAAGTAAAGCGGATGATACCGGAGTTCTAACTCACCCCCCGATTGGATTGTAATCTAGAAGAAATACACCTTAAGGCCCACGCCGTCCTCTTTCATGATGCCGACGAGCACCCGGACCTGACGGATGAGCTTGAGCAGTTTTTCGCGCGAATCCTTGTCCTGAATCAGCTTGCCGATGCGGTTGTCGCCGCGGGACGTGGCGTCCACATAGCGCGTGAGTTCGTCAATGAGGGGTTCGAGCTTGACAAGCAGCGCCGCAGCGGATTTGGCCATGGCATCGGCCTTGCGGATGCCGGACCGCGCATCGGGGAGGAGCGTTTGGACCTGAGTGCGCGTTTCCCGCATGAAGCCGGCTGAGAAGTCCACGAAACCGTTGATACTCTTTTCCTTGCTTATCACCATGGCTTCGAGCTGACGGCTTGCCTGGTCAAGACCGCGCAGGATTTTCCAGTACTGGGTGATGAAGAGCGTGTCGTTGAGCGAGTCCTTGGCGGAATACTCCCGGAGCAGGGTAAAGAGATCGTCCACGATGACCCGGAGCGTGTCGGCGCTGCGGATGCCTTCTGCGATACCCTGGTTAAAGACCGCGAAGAGCGGTACGCTGTCGGGCAGCACGGTGTCGGACGCGCCGAGGTCGAGGTAGAGCCCGCGGTCGCCCATGAGGCTCGCGTCCTTGTTGAGCAGGTAGTAGTCCTTGCGGATGATAAACTCGCGCTGCATGCGCAGGGTGAGTTTCGCCTGGTTGTTCTCCCTGGAAATGGCCCACACTTTGCCGGCTTCGAGGCCGTGCACCTTCACCGGATTTTCAATCTTGAGGTTCCCGATGTCGTCGGCATAGGCTGTACGGTAGTAGATGCCGTGATATTGCGTGAAATAGACGTAGGAGGAAAAGCACGCCAGGAATACCAGGAGCGCCAAGAGTGAAATGTAACCGATGGTCCGATTGGCAAGAAACATGGGGAAGAAGGCGGACGCCTACTCCAGGCCCCAGTGGGCCTTCATGACGGACTGGATTTCAATCTTCAGCTGATTGAGTTCCTCGGGTGAGAGCCCCGTTTCGCGCAGCACGCTCTCCTCGGTCCGGCCCGAGAGAAGAAGGTTGACTGCGGTCAGCTTTTTTCCGCTGATACCTATGTTTTGCGGGGTAGGTGCCGGAGCTGCGGCCGGAGTCGCGCTGCTGCGTATGGCAAAGACCTTTTCCTTGAGCAGTTCAGCGAGGTCAAGCCCGGGCGGGAGTCCGTCGAGGTTCTGGTAGCGGACGTTGCCTTCTTTGTCAAGAATGAAGAGCGAGGGCAGCATTTTGACGCCGTACTTTTCCATGGCCTTGCGGTAGCGGTCGTGCAGGACAAGTTGTTCCATTTTCATCTGCTGGCGGAACGCGGCCACGGCCTCGGGGCCCACGGTGTCGATGCTGACAAAGATGACCTTGACGTCGTCTCCGGCGGTTTTGGCGTAGGCCTCGAGTTGCGGGATTTCGTGGCGGCAGGGCACGCAATAGGTGGCCATGAAACTCACGATCGTGATGGAACGCTTGCTTTTGCGGGGGTTGCGGGCCTGGCCGCAGAAGTCGCGCAGGCTGACGCGCTCATCGTCAAGACCCGGCAGCATGAAGGGCGGAGCGGGCGTTCCGTCGGGAATGATCGGGATGACTCTTTCCGCGCGCGCCGGGGCGAAGAGGCCCAGGCCGAGAAGCAGAAGCAGCAGTGTTTTCATGAGGGGAAAATACGATTCCGCGCCTGGAATTTGCAAAAGTTATCGATGAGGCAGAGGCCCGCCTTCTGGCTCTTTTCCGGATGGAACTGCACGCCGAACACGGTTCCCCGGGCCACTGCGCTGGCGTAGGGGATTCCGTAATCCGTGAGGCCGGCTGTATGGGAGGGGTCCTTGGGTGCGGGATAATAGGAGTGGACGAAGTAAAAGTCCGCGTTGTCCGGGATGCCTTGGAAAAGCGCTTTGCCTGAGGGCTGAATTGCCACCTGGTTCCAGCCTATCTGTGGGACCTTGAGTTCCCCGGTAAAACGCACCACCCGGCCGGGGATGAGGTTGAGTCCGGCATGGCGTCCCTTTTCTTCGCCCTCGGTGAAAAGCAGCTGCATGCCCACGCAAATGCCCAGGAGGGGGACGCCTTTTTCAGCCCTTTCGAGCAGCGGGGCATCGAGACCCCGGGCGCGGAGGTTGCGGTTGCAGTCGCCGAACGCACCCACACCCGGAAGCACGAGTTTATCGGCCACGAGAATATCGGCTGCGGTGGTGACGATGCGGGTGTCGGGCTCAAAACGTTCAAAGGCCTTTTGTACGGAACGCAGGTTGCCCATTCCGTAATCGATGATGGCGATCATTGGCCGAGTTCTTTGGAACGGCGCACGGCCGCGGCCACGGCTTCGGAGAGCGCGGCCTTGAAATCAAGGCGTTGAAGGACTTCGAGGGCCGCCTGGGTGGTGCCGCCGGGGGAGGTCACTTTTTTGCGGAGCGCCTCGGGCGCCTCGCCGGTTTCTTCGAGGAGCGTGAGCGCGCCCCGTACCGTCTGGAGCACGACCGCGAGCGCGTCCTCGTCCGAAAAGCCCTGGGCCCTGGCCGCTTCGACCAGCCCTTCGACGAAGTGGAAGACGTAGGCGGGCCCGGAGCCCGAGACCGCGGTCACGGCGTCCATCATGGACTCCTCCACGGTGATGACCTCGCCCACGCAGTCAAAGAGCCGTTCGGCCGCGTCGAGGCTTTCGGGGCCCCCGCCGCAGAGCGCGGTGAACCCCTCGTCCACAAGCGCGGGCGTGTTGGGCATGGCGCGCACGATGTCGACGCGCGCCGCGATGCCGTCGCGGATTTTACGGATGGGGGTGCCGGCGAGAATGGAAATGAGGAGCTGCCCATCGCGGAAAAGGCCGGCCGAATCCGTGAGGAATTGGGATAACCCCTGGGGCTTGATGGCCAGGACCGCGATGTCCGCCTCCGCGAGCCCTTTGGCAAGCGATACGGCTGCACGGGTCCCGGTCTCTTTTGCCAGGGCCGCGGCTTTGGGCGCATCGATATCGAATACGGACAGCCCGCTGAGTTCGAGCGCCTGCCAGCCCTGGGCCAGCGCGGCGCCCATGTTTCCGCAGCCGATGAGTAGCACCCGTTTGCGTGCGAGGTCCATATCAACGCCCTTACTTGTTCATGGACGCGAGGAACTCGCGGTTGGTTTTGCACGAACCCATGCGGTCGATGAGGAATTCAATGGCTTCGAGGGGCGTGAGGTCCTGCATGTATTTGCGAAGGATGCCCACGCGATTGACCTCCTCGGGTGTGAGCAGGCGTTCTTCTTTCCGTGTTCCGCTTTTGTTGATGTCAATGGCCGGGTATATGCGGCGGTTGCTGATTTGACGGTCGAGTACCAGCTCGTTGTTGCCCGTGCCCTTGAACTCCTCAAAAATGACCTCGTCCATGCGGCTGCCGGTTTCGATGAGCGCGGTGCCTATGATTGTGAGGCTGCCGCCGTGCTCGATGTTGCGTGCCGCGCCAAAGAAACGCTTGGGCTTTTGCAGGGCCGTGGAATCGACGCCGCCCGACAGAATTTTGCCGGAGTGGGGCACCACGTTATTGTAGGCGCGCGCGAGGCGGGTGATGGAGTCGAGCAGGATGACCACGTCATTTTTGTGTTCCACAAGGCGTTTGGCGCGCTCAATGACGATTTCGGCAATCTGGGTGTGCCGGTCCGGTGGCTCGTCGAAGGTGGAGGCGATGACTTCGGCCTTGACCTGGCGCCGGAACTCGGTGACTTCTTCGGGCCGCTCGTCGATGAGCAGGATCATGAGCCGCACCTCGGGATGGTTGTGCACGATGGCGTTGGCGATGTTCTGCAGGAGTACGGTTTTGCCCGCGCGCGGAGGCGCCACGATGAGGCCGCGCTGTCCCTTGCCGAGCGGGGTGAGCAGGTTGATGATGCGCGTGGAGAGCTCCTTTTCGCGGAACTCAAGGTTGAGCCGCTGGTCCGGGAAAAGCGGGGTGAGCGCGTCAAAGGCGATTTTCTTTTTGCATTCCTCGGGGTTTTCGTAATTGATGTGCGACACGCGGAGCAGCGCAAAGTACCGTTCGGGTTCTTTGGGCGGGCGGATTTGGCCGCCCACGGTATCGCCGGTGCGGAGGTTGAACCGTTTGATTTGCGAGGGCGACACGTAGATGTCGTCGGAACCGGCGAGGTAGTCGTGGTCGGGTGAGCGGAGGAAGCCGAAGCCGTCGGGCATGATATCGAGCACGCCTTCGGCGCTGATTTGCCCGTTCTTGTTGGACTGCGCCTCAAGGATTTTATAGATGAGGGACTGCTTTTTCATGGAGCGGCTGTCCTGGATATCCAGCTGGAGCGCCAGAGTCAGCAGCTCCTCCATGGACTTGGCCTTGAGGTCCGTCAGGTTGAGGTAGGTGCCGCTTTCGGGTGTGGCGGTCGCGGTTACGGCAGCTGCGACAGTCGTGACCGTCGTGACAGCTGCATCCGCTGCGACAACCGGAGCGGACGTACCGTTTTCGATAACGATGCCCAAGTCGGGCGGCGGCGGGGGTGCAATGTCCATGTCAGGATCCTTGCGGAAGGCGGGGCCGGGGTTGTCCTCTGACGTGGGCCGGAACGGGTCTTGGGCCGCGGTTTCATCCTGCTGGCGGTCAGCGGCGCGCCGGATTCGTGTGTTTGCCATAAATGGGGAATTCCCTTTGATTAAATAGAAAGAGTGAAGGTTGAATTCATTCGAATCGTTCGAATAGAATGAAGAATAGAAGGTTTTTTATGATACTTTATTTTAACTGCTGTGAAAACTGCGCCCTAACCCGGGCCATTCTCTACGGACAATTATATATGAATTGAATTTAATCCGGTAACGTTTGAAAGCGGGAATTATCTAATCTACGCGTTAAATATAGTGCAACCCAATAATTATTGTCAAGGTTTATTTCCTGCCTTTGGCGGGCTTGGACGGCCCTTTCTTCGGTGCTTCGGCGGATTTGGCCGCTGCTGCGAGTTTGGCTGCGGGTGAAGGCAAGGGCGGCATTGCGGGTTTGTCTTCCTTTTTTGCCGTTTCCTTTTCCGCTTCCGCTGCCGGCGAAGTTCCGAAGACGTCGATGAGCTCGCCTTCGAGCACCTCGGCCGTGAGTTCGAGCTTGCGCTCGAGTTTAATGAACTGCACCGCGATCTGGAACAGGAAGAGCGCCAGGCAGAACAGGAACAGGATGAGGAAGGTGTTGATTAGCATGAGATCTGGAAGTCATTATAATTTAAAAAAAAAATTAGAGTCAAGGAATAACGCATGGAGGGTGAGTTGCATTTCATCATTCATATTATCTATTTCTTAATCTATGAAAACACTTCTCCCTGTCCTTTTCCTCGTCGTAGCCCTTGTTTCTGCTGAAAACGTCAAGTGGAACGGCTTCGTGGATGGTATCGCAAGAGTGAAAAAGCAGTCCAAGCCGGCGGTCATTGACTTTTATACGGAATGGTGCGGTTGGTGTAAGAAAATGGACGCCACCACGTATTCAGACACGAAAGTGGCGGGACTTCTCGCAAAGAAATTCGTCTGCATCAAGCTGAACCCTGAGACTTCCAAGGAGACAATCTCCTACGACGGCAAGACGTTCACACCCATGGAGTTCTCGCAGGCCGTGGGAGTGCAGGGTTTTCCGGCCACGGCCTTTATGGACAAGAAGGGCAAACTTATCACCCTGCTCCCCGGCTTTGTCCCGGCCGAGACCTTCTACCAGATTCTCACATACATCAACGACGAATGCTACACCAGGGGTGTCTCGTTCGACGATTACCAGAAACAGGCGGACGGCTGCGTAAAAAAGTGATTATTCAGGAAAAATGCGTGGGAGCTTCGGGTGCGTCATCCGGCGTATTTGATTCGGCCGGTTTGGGTGGCCTCGGTAGGGGCTGCGGCCGCGGGGGCGGCGGAGGAGGCGCGGGCCGCTCCGCGAGCTCCTTCCAGTAACGGTAGCTTTCGTCCGTTCCCTTTTCAACCATTTCCAGCACGCGATGGAGCCGGAGCGCTTCCGGGAAATCGTAGTAACGGATGAATTTTCTGACCAGCGGCCGCTTTTTACCCGTGACATTCCGGAGGTAGATAAAGCGTGGCTGAAGAAGAAGGATGCCCCGCATCCGCATTTTTTCCGCGCGGCTGATGGGAAAGGCGCGCTGGAATTCCTCGAACGCGTGGTGCAGGGCCTGCTGGGGGTCCTGATGTGAAGCCAGGGTTTTCTTGACTATGGGCCATACTATGAGCGCGTAGCCGAATGTCACGTCCTCGCGCTCCGCGCGGATTGCACGGTCGCTTGCCTCGAACAGGCGCCGGTAGAGGTCGGGGTGGGCGGAGTAAAGTTTGTGGAGGTAGGGCTGGTAGTGCCGCAACAGGTCAAACCGCTCGGCCTCTTTGACAAAGAGTGCCAGCGTGCCGCTCTTGATGATTTTCAGAAACTCCTCGAACAGCCGGCGCGGGCTGCACTCCACAATCTTTTCCCGGAGCCGGCGGATGCTTTTGGCCAGCCCGGGTTCGAGCGAAAGCCCGAGCATCGTCGAGAACTTGAGGGCGCGCAACATTCGCACCGGATCCTCGGCCAGCCGTTCGCGCGGGTCCCCGATGCAGCGGATCACTTTCTTTTTCAGGTCCGCATAGCCGCCTGTGTAGTCGATGATTTCACCCGTGGCCACGTCGTAGAAAAGGGCGTTCATGGTAAAGTCGCGGCGGAATGCGTCCTCGGACTCGGTGCCGAAGACGTTGTCCTGCTCCACCACGCCGGCCCCGGTCTGGCCGTGGTGCCGCCGGAAGGTGGCGGTTTCGATGACTTTATCGCGCGAAAAGCGGATGTGTGCGAGCCGGAAACGGCGGCCGATGATGAGCGCGTTGCGGAACAGGCGGCGGATTTCGTTGGGGGAGGCGGCCGTGGCCACATCGAAGTCCTTGGGCGTAAGGCCGAGGACCAGATCGCGGACCGCGCCGCCCACGATGTAGGCCGCATGGCCGTTTTGCGCCAGGCGGTGGAGCACCTTGCGCGCGTCCGGGTCGATTTGCGAGGGCAGGATTGCGGCGTCCCGCAGGCGGCGGGGCTGCTTTATCCGTTTTGTAAAGTTTTTAAGCCAGTTTAACAAGTAAAATAATATAGAATATGGAGGCCGGAATGTCACCCCTTTTTTGGGGGGGCGCTGTCAACGAGCTGCAGCAGGCGTTCGGCGGCCGCGTCTTTCCAACGGCCCTGGGGGTATCGGGCGAGATAAAGGGAATAGGTGTCGCGTGATTTGGCCGAAAGCCCCATCTTGTCGTAGCAGTCGGCCTTCCAGAAAAGCGCGTCTTCGAGATAAACACTGCCTGGATACTCCCGTTCAAGACGGTTGTACCACTGGCAGGCTTCGGCGCAGTCCGAAAGCGCATGGCTGTGGAGGTAAGCGAGGTTGTAAACCGCCTTGTCAATGGAGGGGCTGTCGGGAAAGCGGCGGATGAGCTCGCGGTAGGTGCGGGCCGCGTCCGCGGTGTTGCTCAGAAGGTACTGCACCTCCGCGAGTTCGAGGTAGGCCTCCTGGATCCAGATGCCGTTCTTGAATTCCGCGATGTAGGCAAGGAGGTCGGTGCGCGCCTCTTTGTAACGGCCGAGGTAGGTGGCCTTGATGCCTGCGATTTCCCAGAGAAGGTTGTCGCGTTTGACCGGGTTGCCGACCACGGCGTACAACGCCTCGAGCGCGGCCGCGTAGGCGCGGTAGTCGCCCTTGCCGCGGTGGCAGCGGGCGATGTCCTCGAGTACGCGCACCCGGGTCTCGGGCGGGAGGGCCGGCGCGGAAGCGAGGCCGTTCAACAGCGAGAGCGCCTTTCCGAACGCATTGCTTTGCATTTCCTCTTCCGCGGCCGCGAGCCGGAGCGAATCGAAGGAGACGGGAGCGTCTTTACGGCCGGACACGGAAACGCGGGGAGCGGGCGCGGAGATGTCGGTTTCCTTTTCAATCAGTCCTTTCAGAAATGCGAGGTATTTGATTTTTTCGAGGGAAGCACGCATGACTTGCGGGCGTTCGGGCGAGACGTTTAAGGTGCGGCGCGACTCGGCGAAGCCTTCGTGCGAAAGCGTGAGTGTGTGTTTGCCGGAGACGCATTCGAGTGAGAGCGGGGTGCGGCCCGCGGGCATGCCGTCGAGCAGGACCTCGGCGCCTGGAGGATCGGAAAGGACCGACAGCAGGCCCGAGGGGCCCGTGGACGGCAGCGCGGAAATAAGCTCGTCGAAATCGTGCTGAAAGGCCGTGGGGTCCGTGACGGGCGAGGTCAGCGAGAGCCGCTCACCCGAGAGGACCGCGCTTTCGCCGGAACGAACCAGGGTTGCGCTACGGCCGGAGCGTTCGCGAAAACTGACCGCGCCTTCGAGTACCGAGAGCGTGGTATGGGCCGTGCCGTTGCCGACGGCCTGGATTTTAAAACGTGTGCCCACCACTTCGCAGCGCGCATTGCGTGTGGTCACTGCAAAACTCCGGTCCGGGGCGCGTTTGGCCACGGAGAGCAGGACCGCGCCCTCTTCGAGGTGAAGGAGCACGTTTCCGGCGTCGAGGCGGGACACGGAAAAGCGGCTGCCGGCCGTGAGTTCGAGGAGGGTCCCGTTGTCGAGCAGGGCGCGGAGCCGGCCGGTCTGGGGCACGCGGAAGGCGTGGCCTGCGGAAAAGGGTTCGAGGGCGCGTACCCGGTGCCAGGATCCGGGCACGCCGGACGCGCTGAGGTTTGCGCTTTCGACCGCACCCTCGACTAGGAGAAGGCGCGCATCGGTCGAGGCCAGGGACGGGGCCGCAGTGCGGCGGCCGAGCGTAAAGAGGACCGCGACGATGAGCAGGAACATGAGCGCGGCGGCCCCCACCGGACGGAATGAGAAGAGCGGGCGATGCGGTTTGGCGAGCCGGGGGTGTTCGAGCGTGAGGTCCGCGAGGACTTTGTTTTCAAGATACAGCCATTCGGAGGCCGTTTTTTCAGGCGGTGTCACCCGTTTGAGAAGCCTTGCGACTTTACGCTGGGCGGGATCGTTTATGGGCAGTTGTTTATTGAAGAACATCAGGAACCGGACCTCATGTATTTTTCGAGCATTTTTTTCATTTCGTTGCGCCCGTGGAACAGCCTCGATTTGACCGTTCCCACCGGCTTTTTCATTATTTTTGCAAGATCCTCGAGTGTTTTATCTTCCATGTCGTGCAGTACGATGACCATCCGCTTTTTGTCGTCCAGCCGGTCGAGGGCCTCGTACACCTTGCTTTCGAGTTCGCGCTGCTCCATCACGTTCTGCGGGTTTTCCTTTGTGGAAAACGGCGTATTGCCTTCAGTCAGGGTCGTTTCGGAAACCGTAAAGAGCTGGCGTTTCTTCAGTTTTTTCCGGAGCCGGCTTACGCAGACATTGATGCCGATGCGGTAGGCCCAGGTATCGAACGACGACTTGTTCTGGAACGAGGCGAGTCCGCGAAAGAGCTGTATGAAGATTTCGTGGACCACTTCGTCGATGTCGAAGCCGGGACCCAGGCTTTTGTAA
>JAZDKP010000115.1:0-28187 GCA_043802925.1 Fibrobacterota bacterium
AAACCAACAGCGGTATTTTGAATTTTGTCGCCACATGAAGCGGATAGGCCCCACAGCCGGCATGGCAGTGCCAGCAGGTATCGCCGATTCCTCCCAGTGAACGCTTGGCAATGCGGTTAACCAGGTCCCGGTTCGGGGTGAACATCATATGATCGAGCTTGAACACTTCCAGGGAATTCTGAAGGTTGTACCAACCGGTCTCGCTGAACCAGTTATGGTTGAATGTGACCGCCAAAGGCTTCATTTTATACACATTAACCAGCACGTGCAACTGGAAAGTGCTATCCTTGCCGCCGCTGATGGGGACTATGCAGTCGTAGTTATTACCTGCTTTGGATTTGGCTTCGTTAAATATTTTGACTAACTCCCGCTCGCGCATCGCCCAATCAATGTGAATTTTCTGCTCCGAAGACTGGCATGCTTGACAGATGCCCATTTCATCGAATTTTAGTCCTTCCTGCGTTTCGGGCATGCAGCAGCGTACACAGTATTGCAGGCTACTGAAACGGGGTTTTCCGATAAACTTGTTTTTCATTCTCAATTCCTTGAAAATATGCTGCTGACGGCTGTTTTAAAACGTTGTGGAGCCATTCCGTCCGCGGGTCCCATGATATATTCCGCTGCGTGTCCGCAGTTTTTATGATAAGCGTTTTGCCACTGAATATCCGCAAGTGAGATAAAAGCCTTTAAAATATCTTCGGGCCGGACAATGGTTATCCCGGCAGAATGATCTGCAACCGGATCGTAATAGAATTTTCGAACCAGGCCGAAATTCGGTACTATTTGCACCAACGGCAAGGCGGCCCATAGTACGGTATATATGCAAGTCGATGGAAACGTAATGCAGGCCGCGACTTCGGAATAATAGTCCTCGGCAAGCCCTTTTTCCGCGAGCACAATTAATGCGTTTCCGTCAATCGTCCTGCGAATCTCGGCCATTTCTTCTGGTTTTGTCAATGGATGCGTTTTATAAATCACCCAGTACCCGTTTTCAGTGACAATCTGCATTAATTCTTTTCGGAAGCCGCACAGCCTTTGGTAATCCAAAGTCCCTTTCGGGAACGTCATACCCGGCAGATCCAAATATAGAAACGTATCGCCCTTTTCGAGCGTTTTCACAGCCTTTATACGGTTTACGCCAGAACTGCGTGGGTCGCCGACGACAAATGCGTTATTCTCACGGATACCGTATTTGATTGCCTGTCGCCTGTCAAACTCGCCCCAGACCGCTGCATAATCGGCATTCTGATAGAACTTTTTATATTCTGCAGGCGGGTAATACAGACTGATGATGTTCTTCAGAATGAACTTTTTTAGTTCAACTTTCCATGGAAAAGAATATGAAAATGTCCAACTTCCTTCCTGGCACCCCATTGTGGGTATGGCAAGTTCCCGTGAAACATGGGCAGTCAATTTGCCAATGGAATCGTTATCCCATCCCAACACAACCAAATCAGGGCCGAGTTTTTTGATATAATCGCGATAATGGTTATGAAAGGCTTTTTGAGCCTTCACTTTTGCCCACTCCCCGCCCGTAACAGGCTTCATAAGCATTTCATTCGTCTGAATCGCATATTTTCCCTGACCGAACCCTTCTCCGATGTCACAGGTCTCACCAAAGAACCGGGTGCGTAAAAAAGAACACTGATGATCATCAACCAGCGCATCCGCGTAAAGCTTAAGCATATCCGCATTCCGTTTCGTCGCAGGCACAAATAATACTGATTTCATTTTTACTTGAGTCTGTTGATATTCTCCGCCACCTTTTCGACCGCATCCGCCACATCCTTCCGGTCCTTCAGGCTTAAATCCTGATGCAGCAAAGTCGTATGCACCAACTTGCGGTAATACATATCCTCGCAGTTCGGGCACAGCCCTTTTTTATAGTTCAGCCGCCCTTTGTAACGCGGATCATTGAGCCCATTTCGACCGCTCCGTTTCTGGTACAAGGGCTGCAGATACAGGGGCTCAACGTAGGCTTCATTCAAAGGTACGCCTTCGGCCCTTACCGCTTCAGCGAATCTGGCCCTGGAGACGCCAGTCTTCTCTGCATCGTACTGCAGGGCGAACACATAATAAACATGTTTACATCCCGGTTGAACATGTGCCGGAGCAAGCCATTCTATGTTTTTCCATCGTTCCTTGTAATAATCTACCGCCTGAAGTCGTGGCAGCGTGAACATAGCGAGCTTCTTTAACTGTTCTCCGGCAATAGCCGCTTCAATCTCTGTCATCCGGTAATTATATCCAACCAAACCACCCAAATCAGCTCTCTTTTTCGCCTTTACGACCGCCTCCGCATGATTACGAATCAACCGTACCCGTTCGGCCAGTTCATTATCATTGCTGACCACAACACCGCCTTCGCCGCAATGGATGGTCTTGTGGTAATTCAGACTGAATACGCCGATGTGCCCCAGCGTCCCGGCGAATCTTCCCTTGTATTTTGCGCCTGGGGCTTGCGCTGCGTCTTCAACCACAGTCAGATTATGCTTTCTTGCCAGCTTCATGATAGGGTCAAAATCAGCCGGGTGCCCGAAAATGTCCACAACGACTATCGCTTTGGTCCTTGAAGTAAGCACTCTGGCTATAGTCTCAGCGCTGATGCAATAAGTTTTGGGGTCGATATCAGCAAAAACCGGTACGGCACCATAAACCAGAGCCCCGACCGCTGAAGCGGACATGGTATAGGGTGAAACAATGACGTCATCACCAGGGCCAACCCCGGCCGCGCCCAGGGCGGCATAAAGACCTGAAGTCGCGGAATTGACGCTGACTGCGTTTTTAACGCCAAAGTAACCCGCCCAGCCCTTTTCCAACGCCTTGACCTGGGGACCGCCGTAAAAATCGGGATGCCAGGCACCGATGAACTTTGAAAGGACACCGGACTTCATAACCCGGGTGACAGCGCGGATTTCTTCGTTGCCGATATTCTTGGCTATTGGAAAAGGCTTTTTCCGGATTGGCTTGCCGCCAAGAATGGCCAAACGTGTCGTACTCATTTCACATTCCTTTTCTGCAGCAGTTCTGCAATGCGCTCAGCTGCGCCTTCCGGATATCTTGTGCTTTCCAATCGTTGGATTGTTATGGAAACAAACGTTTTGTCAAACAGACATCTTTCTATCGCATTTTTCAGTTCCGATGCATCGCAGGCCGGTATTGAGAGCCCCTGTTTGTTCGAAGGGAGAAGATCGTTGTTCTTTAAACCCGGCTGATAGCTGACAACAATTTTAGAACGCAGCACAGCCTCATATAAGAGCATTGAATTCATGCCTGTCACAAGGTCTATTCCTTCAAACAACTCCTTTGATGGGATCCCGTCTTTTTTAAGATTCCTGATAATCAGGCCGGATTCGCTGGCATCCTGTACAGGCATTCGCACCGGGTATTCGCGTTGATGCCGAAGGATGAACAATGCGGCGTGCTTGTCATGAGAATTTAATACGGCTTTCATTTCACTGATTACTGTGTTTAACACTGAGTTTTCGTCGTACCCGTACTTTTTGTCCAGCCCCATGCCCTGTATCGGCTGCGAAACAAACAGGACCCAGGGGATGTCACCCGGAACGTCATACTCCGCTGCCAAAGCGCCACGAACCGCCTCACGTGACATGGTGGACGGTTGAGATGCGACCTCTTCGAGCGCCGGACTGCCCGTAACAACCAGCGAATCTTCGCGAAAACCTTTTTTTACCATATCACTTTTCTGTTTATTATCCAGAACCGCAATTGTGTCCGGAACCTCAAGTCGTCCGTCGTGTGCAAGAAACCTCTCTTTCACGTTGGACCAGAAATCCATGACCGCAACAGAACGTATACAGTTCCGGCGTGCCTCTGCAATGTATTCAAGCTCATGCATTTCGCTGTTCATGCTTGTGCCCAGCATCAGGCATTCCGCACCTTCCAGTCTAACGGGCAATATTTCATTCGAAGGATAACCTTCGCTCTGCCATGTGGTCTTTGCCAATCCATACGCTTTAAGCATCACGTCGTTGCCATTCTTCTTAAGTCTGCGTATCACGGGCAGTAATGCTCGTGCGCCGCCAAGGTCACCTGCCAGCGCAAGAATCTTCATACGAATCCTTGATTGCCTGGGCCCACCTGAGCGCCTGCAGGGCGTCATCACCGGAACATATCAATGGTGCGTTCTTTTCAAGCACATTGACCGCATTATCCACAAGCCAGTACAGATTCTTTGCCAAGGGCTCGCTAAAAACCGGGTCTATTTCGGATTCCTGCAGTTGTATATAGTTTCTATATCCGGGGAACACCGTGCTCTGCTGGTTCCTGTAAAATCGCCATTTCTGACCACCGAGTTCAAACGCAAACCGCCTTTTTTCAGCTATAAAATCACATTCAAAGACGGTACAAACGCGTTCGTCAAAAGCTTCCAGAATCACTGATGTCCCGTTCTTGAATTCAATCATCGCTGAATAACTGTCATCACCTTCCGGGCCCCATGTTTTGGCAAAGCCTTTTGCCTGGGCCGGCTCCCTGAGTAAAAGACGCAGTAAGTCGATGGCATGTGTGCCGTTATGAAAAAGACCTTTCCCGTATCGAATAAACACACGAAGAGGCTTGCCATACTCACCGTCCTGAAGAGCATTCTTGAGATACTGGAAGGCAGGAGAAAAGCGTCTGCTGTAGTTTACAAGCACATTGACCCCATGTTGCTGTGCCAGTCCAAGCAACTCTTCCGCTTCGGCGATTGTCATGGCAATCGGCTTTTCCATAATCAACACAGCCGGCCGGACTCCAACAACGATCCGTTTTGCTGTTTGAAAGTGTGCGGCATCCGGCGTGCAGATGCTGACTACCTGAGGCATGATACTTTTGCACAGTTCAAGTGCATCTGTAGAGCCATTTACCTTCCAATGCCCTGTTGCGGTCTTAAGCACAGTCGGATCCAAATCACAGAGACCCGCAAGTTCCATGGAAGGATGAATACTGTATGCCTGTGCATGCGAATGAACACCCGGCGCGTCCGAATACCGGGCGCCAATGAATCCGCAGCCGATGACAACAGCCTTATGTTTCATTCTTATTTGATAAAAAGTGCTTTACTGATCATATCCACGGCCTGGTCGTCGTACAGAAACTGGCCGACTTTTCTGCCATCATCCTTCATTCCGCTCTTTTCCATTATTTTAAGCATGGGTTGGTTCACAGCCATAGTCCCGGCCGTAATCTTCCTGGCATCTTTCTGCTTTTTCAGAAATTCCAGAACTCCGTTCCAGGCTTCGAGCCCGTATCCCTTCCCCTGGAGGGCCTTCTCTCCTATCATGATGGCTATATCAACAACCTGATTGTTTCTGTCAAAATAGGCGGTCACATTTCCGATATGGCCTGCGTTCTGTTTTGTTTCAATAACGGCCCAAAACCAATTCTTCACTGCCTTCATAGACTCATAATAGATCCGACAGGTTTCAAGCGAGTGTTTTCTATGCCGTTGTTCACTGTACCTGACAACATCAGGATCATTCAGCCATGAAACATAGCGTTCGGTCAGATGCTTTTCGGAAAAAGGCTCAAGAACCAAACGCTCGGTAATGATTTTATCCATGGCAATCATGCTTTTTTCTGAACGACCTGTTTATTGCGCTCAAAAAGCCCGGGCTTGCTTTTCAAGAGGGCCAGAATATCAACCAGAGTAAACACCGGATTCCGGCCGTACAATTCCATGAAGATATCGGATGCGAGCAGAAAATCTTCCTTGGTGTCCACGGTCAGGCGCAATGATGAATAGTCGCCTTTCAGGCCGCTCTCAAATTTGACCAGCTTGAAGAGTTCGGGATGTTCATAGATAAAGAGGGATACATGCTCGCGGTCCCTCTGGGCGTTTGTCAGGGTTGACACTTTCTTCAGCACGGCGGTTGAAAAAACCTGTACATCCATGCCAAGTGGCAGATGCCGGTTCAGATGGCTGGAACAATAATCAGCTTTACTTTCGAGATAGCATTCGATGGTTCGGTCAATGATTCCCGGGTCAACCAGCGGATTATCACCTGTCAATTCAACAATCGTATCCGCACTGGCGTGCAGTGCTGCTTGTAAGACCCGATCCAACACATCATCCTCGCTGCCGCGGAAGAATGAAATGCCGTTCTTTTGGGCCATTTCAACAATCGGATCGCAACTGGAGTCTGCGACCGTGGCAATCACAACTTCATCGACTTTTTTTGCACGGCGAACGCGCTCAACGAGCAATTCAAGCATGGGCCGACCGAGAATAGGCCGAAGCACCTTGCCGGGCAGTCGACTCGACTTCATACGGGCTTCTATTGTTGCAACAATCTTCATATTCCCTACCACGCCGTCCATCCGCCATCCACGGCAATATTGGCGCCGGTAACATACGACGACGCTTCTGACGCCAGATAGACCACCGCGCCCTTCAGCTCTTCCGCCCTACCAATGCGCCCCATGGGGTTCTTTTTGCACAGCGCTTTATGGAATGCCGGTTTTGTCTTTTTTGTATCTTGCGGCGGAAAGGGTCCCGGACTTATGCTGTTGACCCTGATAGTATCATTCGCAAGATGGCAGGCCAGGTACCGCGTCAACTGAATCATCCCGGCCTTGGCTGCGCCATAATAGGGCGGATTATTGCTGCCGCTATTACCATATATCAACGGGTCTGGGCTGACAACACCGTACATCGAAGCGATATTGATGACTGATGAAGCGCTTTTGCCGGATAAGGCCCCTTTTTTTAGCAACAACCGCGCTTTTTGCACAAGCAGAAAGGGGGACCAGACATTCATCTGGTGCGCGTTCTCAAAATCGCTTTTTGTGGAGCCTTCAACCGTTCCCGGCCGGCCGCTGTACGCATTGTTCACAATAACATTCAGCTTACCATGCAGCGCTTTTGCTTTTGCGAGCAGTTTTGTAATGAACAGGTCAGACGTGATGTCCCCGGCCATGGGTTCTGCGGCATACCCGCAACTGCGCAGTTCCGTTGCCAATGCCTGCAATGGCGCGCTTTTCCGCGCGGTAATGATAACGGCTGCGCCGGCTTCGCAGAGCGCATGGGCCATTTCACGTCCCAGATGACCGGAAGCGCCGGTGAGGAGGGCGACTTTATTGTTTAAGGAAAACAAGTCAGATATGCTGGTCTTTACGTTTTTCATAACTTCTCACAGTTTAGGATAAGAATTCGCCAGTTCGAGCCATTCCCCCATCCATTCTATCCGCTGTTCAAGTGTAAGCGTGCTTAATTCCCTTTGATCTTCACTTGGGTACGGCGTATCCGGTGATATCGTATAAGGCTCAAGCAACCGTTCACGGACCGCCTTGATTCGTTGGTCATTCATACGTTGCAAGCATTTAAATACCTATGCTTTTTAGCATTTCCATTTCTTTTTTCAGAATCATATTAACGACCTGCTCCATGGATTTGCTTCTTTGTGCGATCCGCTGACCATAAAAGTTCCGGATACCTTTTTCAAGATAAACAGGTATCTCCAATTGCTCAACTGGCCGGTAAAACTTGCCTTGAACAGCCTTGGAAAAATCATATTCCTTCTTCATAGGATCCCATTCAAATCTCAAAAACCACCTCGTTCTAAAGATACCATTTCGCCAATACTAAAAGACGCTTTCAACAATCATCCCTTTCGCCATAAGGCCGGGTTCAGCAGTTTCTTTGACGATTTCCAGGTCGATTTTCAGCCGATTCATATTCAGCCATGCTAAACCCCCAGCGCGGTTAAAAAAACAGACGCATTGGCATGAACGACTCCCTGGCTCTCGTAGGCATCTCCGCAATCCTTGCTGACCAGATAAGCGATGGGAACCTTCAATCGTTCGGAAAAATACCCCAAACTTCCTTTTCTTTCATCGGAAACCTTCGCTTCAGCGATGAACCAGGGCTTGCCGTCCACGGTTACAAGAAAATCAACCTCTCGCTTTTCCTTGTCGCGAACATACCATAACCGCGCATCGTATCCTTCAGCATCAGTCAAAGCATGACATAATTTAAGCAGATGCGACGCTATCATATTTTCAAAGCGCGGGCCGGTTTCAGCCGCTTCCGCCCAATCCCACAGGTAAAGTTTATTCTCCTGCTTGAGGGCGCGGGCGATGTTATGGTGCCATGGTGGAATGCGGTAACAAAGGAACAGGGCTTCCAACAAATTGAGCCATCCTTTGACTGTTCTAAAACTCACCTCTAAATCCTCACGAAGGCTGTTAATGGACAAAGGCGACCCGACCCTGGCCGGCAGCATCATCATAAGCCGCTCCAGCGCGAAAATATCCTGTATCCTGCTGAGGTCCCTGACATCTTCGCGGAGAATGCGGGTACGGCGCTCCTGCCGCCACCGCCTTGTAAACCGAGCGTCCGCCCGCGCAAAAGGCTCCGGAAAACCGCCATGGACAAGGAGCCGTTCAAGCCCCTGCAGTTCCCCGCTCATCTTTAATTTTGAAAACGGTTCCGGTATTGCGTAACGGTGGTTAGCCTCGGCCAAGGTTATTGGATGCAATCGATGGCTGTGATACCGGCCCTGCAGGGAATCCCCCCCCTTACGGTAAATGTCCAGCCGCGCGCTGCCGGTAACAAGAAAGGAATGACGCTCCTTTTTGGTGTCAAACTCGCCCTTGACGAACCGCTTCCAGCGCAAATATTTGTGGATTTCATCCAGAACGATGAGCCGGTGCGCTTCCGGCCATTTGGCCGCCAAAATAACGCGCCGATCCGCGTCGCTGTCCCAGTTCAAATAAACGCCCCCCCCCTCCGCCGCGATGACCTCTTTTGCCAGCGAGGTTTTGCCCACCTGCCGAGGACCTGAAATAAAGACCATTTTTTCCTTTAGATCCTTCCGGATCAGATCCATGATTGAACGGGCGATTTTTTTCATTTCTACAATATACGACTTTTTCTGCTAATACGCAAATAAAGTCGTGACTTTTTTTGCGTAACGGTGAAATAAGTCGGCCATCATTCCCGCCTCCAAAGGGCCGGATTCAACAACCCCTCCGGCGCTTTCCCGACGGTTCTTTCTACCTGTTCGCATTCCGCTTCGGTCAGCGGGGGGGGTAAAAACCGCCTTAGGTTTTCCTGTATCTGCTTTTTCGATTCCATTCCCATGACAATGCTGTCTATCCACGGCTGCGCGCGGACATAGGCCAGGCAAAATTCGGCCAAACTTTTCCGGCCGGACATTCTAAAAACTTTTTCAAGTCTTTCAAGGACAGTCAGGGCTGATATGCCGACTGCTCTTTTCCAAACCGGTTTTCTCGACAACAGAAGCCCCTGCAAATACGGGCTGCGTACATGAACGGTGACATCTTTCCGCCTGGCAATGGCGGCTTTGATTTTCGGGCTGCGAAAGCGCCAATCCAATATATTAAATGGAAACTGTACATGGCCAACAACGGGTTCATTCAGAGCATCCAGCAACTCAACAGACGTTTGCAGGGATGCTCCCAGAGTCCCAATCACACCCTCGTTCTTGAGTTCAAGCAGCCGTTTCCAGGCAGCACCCCGCCATTTGTGCCGGTGTTCCCACCGATGAAGCAGAAACACCGGTAGCCGCTGCATGCGCAGGTTGCGGCAGGAGTGAAATACGCTGGCGTCAATTGCAAGGCGCATCTCTTTTTCAGAGGCATTTGAGGCTAAGTCAGCAAGAGGGTCCAGCTTGGTGATGACCTGCACCTGCCCTTCCCATCGGTGGTCGGTCACGGCTGCACCGATGCGTTCCTCAGCCATGCCATAGGCACGGGCCGTGTCGAAAGACCGGACGCCGTGGCGCACAGCTTCACAGAGGATGGCTTCAGCTTGGGCCTGGGACGGCTGGCCGCTACTATTGGCGATACCGTAGTTGAGTCCGAGTTGGGCTGTGCCCAGGGTAAGTTCGGAATGAATACGGTTATTACGGTAACGATTGGGCACGGAAAAGCGCGGAGCATCGGGTAATCGGATAAGCTTTTCGCAAAGCGCCTGCCAGCCGATAGTGACCGGGTTTCGAACACCGTCAAACAGACGGCAGAGCCGCTGGTAATCTTCAGGCGAATCGAGAGTGCAGCGCAACCGGCTGAGATCGGTCTTCAAGCGTGCAGGAGCATAGGGCTGTTTTCCCTGACGCATACGGTAGGTCACATGTTCGTGGACGAGAGCATCCGGCCGGACCGCCGCTTTACGCAGGGCAGCGACGGTAAAGACTTCGGCGCTCAAACCATAAGGCAGGCCGTCCAGGGGAGATAAAGAGCCGAGGTATTCTTCACCACCGGCCTTGAATCTTTCAACCATTTCTTTCAGAAATGCGCCGTCAGGTACAACATTGTCAGCCGTAAGCCGGACAACGATATCCCTGGACGACAGCTGCTTTGAGGCGCCGATGAAACGTCCGATAACATTTTCTTCCGACCCGCGAAAACAGCGAATTCGCCCGGATCCAAGCACACGGCAAAGCGCGTCATCCGCGGCCGATGTTGTAGTCAGCACTGTCACCGGATAACCGCTGGTTGCAGAACGTCTGGCACATAAAACAACCGCAGGCATGCCGGCAATCGG
The DNA here is from genome assembly GCA_043802925.1 of Fibrobacterota bacterium. Lineage (GTDB taxonomy): Bacteria > Fibrobacterota > OXYB2-FULL-49-7 > OXYB2-FULL-49-7 > JAEUSG01 > JAZDKP01. The sequence continues at coordinate 10,511 of JAZDKP010000115.1, forward strand.
CAGCAGGATCTTTCCCGGAAGCCGGGAAGAGTTCATGCGGGCCTGAATGAAAATGACAACCTTACTCATATTAAAATCTTTTCCATCCTGTATCTGTCAGACAATGTTTCTACGAGGGAATATCCGGCCCGTTCAAACATTTTCAGTGAACGGCTGTTCTCCAACTTTATTTCAGCCAGTATTTTCCGATAGGGCAAACGATTGGCCTGCACAGAGGCATCCAGGGCGGTCAGCATCTGCAGTCCAACGCCTTTCCCCCGGCTTTCGGGGCACACGCTGATGCTCACCGTGCCGCCATCCTTCGTTTTATCCAACCGCATTTGTCCCACAGGCTTATTCTCACCGTTTTCAGCAATTAATAAAAAATCTTCTTTCTGCTGAAGCTTTTTACTGAACCAGGCACAATGCTGCTCATACTTGACCGGGGACGGATTGAATGAATTCGCGCGCGTTTCCGGGTCATTGACCCACGCAAAGAGTAAATCGCGGTCCGCCATCGTTGCAGGTCTGATATTAATCTCCATGCGGCGATATTCCTGAATTATGCAACTGCTTTGTGATTCGCCCCTCGACTTCGCTCGGGGCTCGTAGGGTTATTTTCGGGCCTTGAGCGGAGTCGAAAGGCCCGATATTTTCAAGTATAACAAACTTCAAAGGCGATCCAGCGTTTATGGCCTGCCTTGTCTTTTTACCGAGTATCCGGTTATAATGCTTGGGCGCAAGACCATTCCCGGGCCGAACGACCCGGATATTACCGGGTGTCAGCCTCTCCCCTTTCCGGATATCCGCGGAAACGAATATGGAACGCTTGAAAAGAACATTTTCGCCCTCGCTCTTTGTCGCGCCAAGCTTTGATGCGCCCAGGATCTCCTCGACCGAGCGAATTTCATGGATCAGGGTTTTCAATTCTTTCGGCTCAATGGAAAACGACGCATCGGGCCCGCCGTCTGCGCGGCGCAGGGTGAAATGTTTTTCCACCGCAACAGCCCCGCGCGCAACAGCTGCCAGAGCAACCCGTATGTCCATGGAGTGGTCCGAAAGGCCCACATTGAGGCTGTACCGGTCACGTAAAACATCCATGGCCCGAAGGTTCATATCAGACGGTTTGGCCGGGTAGGCGCTGGTGCATTTTAAAAGCAGGATATTTCGCCCCACGCCGGGCTTGAGCGCTGCAACAGCTTCGTCAATTTCATTTTGAACGGCCATACCGGTTGAAAGAATGACCGGCTTTCTTTTTTTTGCCACATATTTTAGCAGGGGGATGTCACCCAGTTCAAAAGAAGCCACTTTATGCACCGGAACCTTCAGCTTTTCAAGAAAATCCACTGACGATGAATCAAATACGGTGGAAAAAAGCATGATGCCAATCTTATTCGCATAGGCCTTGAGTTCAATCTGCCATTCCCACGGCATATACGCTTCTTTGTAGAGGTCGTAAAGCGTATAGCCCTTCCATAGCCCTTTGGTTATCTTGAACCATTTCTTATTGCTGTTCAGGGTCATGGTGTCCGGGGTGTAGGTCTGCATTTTTACGGCATCCGCGCCGGCTTCTTTTGCCGCTTCAATCAGATTACAACAGCGGGCCATGCTTTTTTTATGGTTGGCCGACATTTCGGCTATCACAAAGCAGGGATGGCCGGGGCCGACCAAACGGTCTTTTATTCTGATGGGATTCATCAATTTCATTTATCCGTTTCCTGCATATTTTCTTCATCCGGAAAAGGAACCGAGGCGGCCTCGGACTCAAGCTCTTCAATGGTGGGCAAATCACTTTTCAGACTGTCCGGAAGTGCTTTTGTGAGCAGTTCCGTAATATGTGTGGAAACGCCTATCGGCTTATTCACGTCCCGCAACGCATATTCCGCCACTGCCGCATCCCGTGTTTTGCAAAGAATTATTCCGATAGAAGGGGCGTCTCCGGGATGACACAAAAGGTCGTCCACGGCCGAAAGATAAAAATTCATTTTCCCGGAATACTCAGGTTCAAAAGCATGCATTTTGAGGTCTATGACAATATAACAGCGTAGCTTCAGATGATAAAAAAGCAAATCCAGAAAGAATTCCTGCTCCCCGACCTTAAGGGGGTACTGACTGCCGACAAACGCAAAGCCCTGGCCAAGTTCCAGCAGAAATTCCCGGATATGAACCAGCAAACCCGCTTCAAGATGCCGTTCATGGGCATCTTCACCGAGGGTTAAAAAATCAAAGTTATAAGGGTCTTTCAGCAACCCCTGGGCAAGGTCAGAGTTCGGGGACGGAAGAGTATTCGAAAAGTTTGTAATAGCCTTGCCCTGCCGTTCGTGCAGGCGGGTTTCAATATGATGCTCAATAACAGCCAATGACCATCCATTTTCTATACATTTTTGAGCATACCAGAGCCTGCATTCATATGTTTGCAACTTGTTTAAGAGCAAAATATTATGACTCCAACTCAATTGTCCAGACACCTTCTGGACAATTAGCTCATCCGGCCACGCCAGGGCAAAAGCACGCATATAGAGAAGGTTGGTGCGGGAGAAACCATGCATTTTCGGAAAAGCAACCTTCAGGTCATGAGAAAGCCGGTTGATAACCTTGGCTCCCCACCCTTCGGACTCCTGCTTTTGAAGTATGTCACGACCAATGCTCCAGTTAAGTTTGATGGCTTCTGTATTGACGAAAACCATTGCGCGCATTTGGGCAGAACGGACGCGCTCTTTGATATTCCGGAGAAAATCCTCATAACCTGTCAGCCGTTCCAGGAGCGTCATGCCGCCTCCTGCGCGTAACGGATATCCTCGGCAAAGTCATCAAGCTTGTCGGGATAGTTCTTGTTCGTCTCCAACGTCAGCCAGCCTCCGGCCGGAACCAGCGAGAGAAGCCAGGGCAAATCCAACTCGCCTTTTCCAAGATGCGCATGACTGTCGACCTGTGTATGCTTTTTACCGTCGGACAAATGATGGACTTTAGGATTCAAAGCGAAAAGCTTGTCCAGAAACGTTTTTTCATTTTCATTCAGCGAGTACGCGGCGCACAACGCATGGCCAAAGTCCAGGCAAAAGCCAAAACCAAGTGAGGTCATAATCGAGGAGAGCTCCGCCGGTTCCACACCCAGGCAACATTCGCCGTTGATACCGACCTTGGGCTTGTTTTCAATGAGCGCGTTCCGGAACGCATCCGGCATTGCCTGTTTAAATATAGCGAACTGCCGTATCGTTTCATTCAGCGTGCCATTCAGCCCGGCATGGTAGATAATCCACCGGGGTTGCAGAGCCCTTGCCCAGACCGCAACTTCGGAAATACACTTCCGATTATGCGTCTCATTCTCCTTTAACGACAGGTTCATGCCGGCCAGCGAATGGGGCGCATGGAAAATGAATGGCACGTTCAGGGACTTCCATTTTTGCGCAAGCGAAACATCACTTCCGGGAACGATAAAAAGCTCGATATAGTCAAAACAGCCCTTGTCACGCAGCGCTTGCGCGGCATTGAAGTAGGCAATCGCATTGCTCCCGAGTTTGAGGCCGAATTTCAGATAGTCTCCTTAGCTGAAAGCAGGCTATCAAACAACCGAACGCCTTTTGCGTCCAAAAACTGCCTGATGACAGTTAAATCAATTCCTTCGCCTGCAACATTCAGCATATTCCTGATATCTGAAAGGTGCTTTTGCGATTCACCTTCGATATAATATTCCAGCTTGCGGACCACTACGTACTCAGGGGGTGCAAACCAAGCGCGATGCCCGTCATCCAATTCCATCTGTCGCCGGTTCTGCATTCCCCAGCACGTTAACCGATCATCCGTAAAGGGATAACAATCGGCTTTGAGTCCTGAATCCATATGAATCAGGTTGAAATGTGCACGAGAAGGCTTTCGTAATTCTGATTCAAGAATCTCCTGCGGTGGGCAATAATAATCCGGCGCATGAAAAGCCTGGAGTATTCCAGGAATCGTACTTGCAGGAATCTGAAGCACCAAATCGATGTCATGCGTAAGTCTGGGTTCGCCATAGACAATAGCCGCAACGGAACCGGTAATCATGTACTCAAGCCGGCATTGTTCCAGCGGTTTGATGAATAATCCGTAAAAATCAAGTGACTGCACGAATCCATATCCTCCGTAGTTCGGCTTCAACCGCTTCCGAGTCCCAATCGGGATGGAAATGGCGAATCCCGGCACGTTTGAGTCGTCTAGCAGTTTCAATCATTTCATGCAAAATCCGCCATTTTTGCGCAGGCGACATATTTTTATAAATACCAATCTGTACATCCCGGGCGACATCGAGATGATTTATCTGATTTTCTCGAATCACTTCGTACTCTCCAAAACCATACTACTAATCTGCTCCTGCTCCTCCGCCTTAAGCCCTGGAAAGAGCGGCAGACTGAGCGCGCCTTTGTAAAACTTCTCGCTTTCCGGAAAGCTCCCTTCAAAGAACCGGTACTTTTCCTTAAAATAGGGCTGCAGATGCACCGGAAAATAATGGACCTGCGGCCGGATATCCGCCTGCGTCAGCCGCTCATACGCCTTGAGCCGGGCCGTCTCCCCTTTTGTGAAATGAATTGGATAAAGATGAAAACAGGGTGACGTCTCTTTTGGCCAGGGCGGCAGAGTGATATCTTTGCAGTCCTTCAGAAGTTCATGGTAGCGCAGCACTAAAGCCTGGCGTTGCTTTTTGAACTCCGGCAGCTGCTTTAACTGGGAGAACCCGATCGCGCACTGGATGTCCGTGAGTCGGTAATTGTACCCATACTCGTGCATCTCGTAATACCAGGGCCCGTCCTGACGGGTCAGTGCGGCCGGTTCCTTGGTCATGCCGTGCGAACGCAGGAGCCGGAGTTTTTGGGCCAGCGCGTCGTCATTGGTCATGATTGCGCCGCCTTCGCCGGTGGTGATGTTTTTAACCGGGTGAAAAGAAAAGGTGGCCATGTCCGTATGCGCGCAGGAACCGCAGGCGTATTCGCGGCCCTCGTGGGTGTAGGTAGAACCGATGGAATGCGCTGCATCTTCGATGATTTTAAAGCCGTACTTTTGGGCGAGTGCGTGCAGACGCGGCAGGTCCGCTGGAATGCCCGCGTAATCTACGGGAATGACGAGCTTGGGCGCCCCGAATTTCCAGACATATTCTTCGATTTTTTCCGGAGACAGACAGAGCGTGGCGGGATCAATGTCCGCAAAGTCCGCACGACCGTTGCAGAACTCCAGGCAATTGGCGGAAGCGAGAAAGGTGATGGGGGACGTGACCCCGATGTCGCCTTGGGTGACCCCCAGGGCCAGGCAGGCCAGGTGAAGGGCTGTGGTGCCGTTGGAACACGTAACAGCATGTCTGGCTCCTGTCAACCGGCACAATTCCGCTTCGAACCGTTCAACCGTTGGCCCGGTGGTAAGATAATCCGAACGAAGAACATCAGAGACTGCCTGTATGTCGGAATCGCTAATTTGTTGGCGGCTGTAGGGAATCATCATGTTTCCAGAAAAAGATTTACTTCAACCCCTGCCTGACGTAAAATTGCCCGCAAGGTCCCCTGCGGCATATTTCCGGGGTGATTGGGGATAGTGGTATATTTTCCGGTAGCAGGATTGAACCAGATTTCGTGACTGCCGGCCGCCTGCCGGTCAAATACAAAACCTAAGGCCCTTAGTTTCCGGACAATTTCACGGTACTTGAAATTTCCCAATCGGCCCATGATTAATATTCCAGCACCAACGGAAGATCAAAATGCTTTTTTAATCCGACACCTTTGGTCGTTTTTGCCCTGTCTGTTTGCGCCTCAATGATTTTTCTGGCCACATCCCTGGCAATTTCCATGGTTTCCCAAACGGTCCTGCCCTGTGCCACCAACCCCTGGACATCATCCGAGGTCGCCAAATACAGGCCTTCCGGCATTTTTTCCATGTGAATTCTTATCATGCGTTCCATTTCATTTCCCTTTCCAGTTGAATTCATCCTGCAAGAACCGCTGCAATACCGGTACCGACATCCATTCCGTATTCGTGCCGCTGTTATAACTAAACGCCTCTTTACAACGTTTCCCTTTGGCGATTCTTCCGGTATCCTCGGACCATCCATGAATCTGCGGCAATATCTTGAAGTACCCAGGGTATTCGTATGTATATTTCGCGTCCTCCACACTGATCATCTCCTCATGGATCTTCTCCCCGGGCCGGATGCCGATGATCTTGATCTTCGCCTTGGGCGCAATCGCTTTCGCGACATCCGTGATTTTCATGGAAGGAATCTTCTTCACATAAATTTCGCCGCCCACGCAGTCCTTGAGCGCGTGCCAGACCAGCTCCACTCCCTGCTCAAGCGAAATCATGAACCGTGTCATACGCGGGTCTGTTACGGTCAACACGCCGGTCTTGGCCTGCTGGATGAAGAACGGAATGATGGAGCCGCGGCTACCCATGACGTTACCGTAGCGCACCACTGCGAAACGGGTGTCTTGAGTGCCCGAATACGAATTACCCGCCACAAAAAGTTTGTCTGAACAGAGCTTGGTGGCACCGTAGAGGTTGATGGGGTTGCACGCCTTGTCGGTTGAGAGGGCGATGACCCTCTTCACCTTCTGGTCCAAGGCGCAATCAATGACGTTCATGGCGCCGTGGATATTGGTTTTGATGTATTCGAAGGGGTTGTACTCGGCCGTGGGAACAATCTTAAGCGCCGCGGCATGAATGATGAAGTCGATGCCCTGGCAGGCGCGATGCAGGCGGTTGGCGTCGCGCACGTCGCCGATGAAATACCGGAGCCTCCGGTCGTCCTTGAATTCCGAGGCCATCTCCCACTGCTTCATTTCATCGCGGGAATAAATGATGATTTTTTTCACCTTGGGAAACTTCTTGAGCGTCATCCGGATAAATTTTTTACCAAACGACCCTGTGCCGCCGGTGATAAGAACAGTCGCTTTATTGAACATTCCCTCTCCTTCGCACTTATGCCAATTCTTTTTTAAGTGTCGCCATCTCAGTCTGAATCATATCATACTCTCCGCTCAAATGCTCAAAGTAAAGCTGCGCAATCTTCACTTTCTCCTGCACTCCCTTGGGCGTCAGATAATAATGCCAGCGGATTTTATCGTGGTGGTTGCGGATTTTCTTGGAGGTGATGAGCCCCTGCCGGACAAACCCGGCAAGGATGTAATTGACCTTGCCCACGCTGATGTTCAGCGCCTCGGCAAGCGTCCGCTGCGTGTGCGAACCGTTCTTTTCGATTTCGCGTATGACTTTGTATTCTATCATGTCAGCAATTTTCAAACAGACTTTTCAGTAACCCGGACTGGCGGATAATGGACATCAGGGTGCCAATCTTAATTTCCGGATGAAGAGGAACCGGTACCGTAATGGTCGTATGGCTCAAGCGCTTTTGCATGACAGCATGACTGCCTTTTTGGCGCACAAGACTAAAACCCTCTCTGGCAAGTATCTGGCAGACTGCGCGACCCGATAAATTCCTGAACTTAGCCAACGGCAACCTCTAGTCTTGTGACAAACATATCACCATGCACCCGCTGCTTTATTTCGGAGGGTGAGGCGGTTTCCAGAAACAACTCGATCGCTTCGGATAAATTTCTTTTTGCGTCTTCAATTGATTTCCCCTGGCTTGCAATATCAAGCTCCGGACAAAGAGCAACATACATTTTATCTTCTTGCTCAATTAAAGCTGTAAACGCATATTTTTTCATGAGTATCCTCCAATTTTGAACAGCCCGTTCAACCAATGAACAACATAAGTTAATCAATAAATAAAAGCAATTAAATTATTCATAAAAATGTTATTTGATAAGCAGTTGGGAGCTTTGACTGATACGTATACCGTTTAAGGAATATAAAGGGTTGCCATCACCCCTTTAGCTCCCTGTACGACAGCTTCCCCACCTTCATTTCCGTTGGAAGCTCTGCCTCTTCGTCGAGGTCCAGGCAGCGCAGGACACCCGGCGATGCCTCTTTGTACTTCAGCCCGCTTTCAGGGCACTTCATGACACCATCCTTGCCCGGCGCGGGAAGCGGCAGCCCGTGACGACTCACCCAGCCGCGCTGTTTGGCGGGCACGCCCAACATGAGGCCGTAGTCCGGCGCATCTTTTGTGACCACTGCGCCGGCCGCGATAAAGGCATACCGGCCAATGGTGATACCGCAGACAATGGTCGCATTGGCGCCCACGGAGGCGCCGCGACGGATGAGCGTCTTTTCGTATAGAGAATGGCGGTTTATCTGTGAGCGGGGGTTGGTGACATTGGTGAGCACGCAGGAAGGGCCGAGGAACACTTCGTCCTCGAGCACGGTACCGCCGTAGACGGACACGTTATTCTGGAGCTTGCATCCGTTGCCAAGGACCGCGTTGCCGTCAATACTCACGTTCTGGCCGAGGATGCAGTTTTTGCCTATCTTGGCGCCTTTCATAACATGACAGAAGTGCCAAATCCTGGTACCAACGCCGATTTCGCATGGTTCGTCCACAAACGCGGATTCATGTTTAAAATAATCAGCCATCGGTGTATCCTTTCGTATCAGGCCAATGCGTCGCGTATGACGCCCGCAACCCGCACCTGCTGGGCCGGGGTCATGCCTGGGAAAAGTGGAAGTGTGACGCTCTGCTCAAAACTTGTGTTTGCAACCGGAAAGTCCGCAGGCATGTAGCCGTACTTGTTGCGGTAGAAAGGATGCAGGTGCAGCGGAATAAAGTGAACGCTCGTTTTGACCCCCGCGTCCGTCAGCCGTTGAATGATTTCATCGCGGCCTGTTTTGGCTGAGGTCACGCGCATTGAATACAGATGCCAGGAGTTTTTGACATGAGGAAGTTCGATTGGGAGCAGAAGACCTGGAACACCCTTGAGCAGCCGGTGATAGCGCGCTACAGCCTCGCGCCGCAGTTTCCACAGCCGGTTCGCCTCCTTCAACTGGTGGATGCCAAGGGCTGCGGCTACATCCGTCATGTTGTATTTGAAGCCCCGGTCCACGATTTCGTAATACCAGCTTCCCCGCTTGTCGTAGCGGTTCCAGGCGTCTTTGGAAAGCCCGTGGAGCGACATCATTTTCATACGCTCGTGGTACTTCCGGTTATCGGTGATGGCCATGCCGCCTTCACCGGTTGTGATGCATTTGTTGGCGTAGAATGAAAAGCAGGTGATGTCACCGAACGTTCCAATGGGCTTTCCCTTGAAATAAGCGGGTGTGCAGTGGGCCGCGTCCTCGATGACGTAGAGCGTGTGTTTGCGCGCGATTTTGAGGATAGCGTCCATTTCGCACGGGTGGCCGCCAAAATGCACGGGCATGATGGCGCGGGTGCGCCGGGTGAGGAGCCGTTCAATCTTTTTCTCGTCGATATTCTGGGTATCACGCCGCACGTCGCATAGAACAGGTTTGGCATTGAAATATTCGACAACCTCAGCAGAAGCCGCAAACGTATTGGTTGGAAGGAGGACCTCCTCCCCTTGTTTGAGGCCGATGGCGTCGAGGGCCAGGTGCAGCGCGGCCGTGCAGGAATTGAGCGCGAGCGCGTAATCGGCTTTTACATATTTAGCGAATGCGGTTTCAAATTCTTTCGCGTAACGGCCCGTTGTCAGCCAGCCTGACCGCATGACGCGTTCCACATCACGTATGGCGGCTTCGGAAATGAGGGGCTTGAAGAAGGGAATGGGGTTGGGGGTCATACTTTATAATATCCCTTATACCACTCCACAAACCGTTGTATCCCCTCTTCAATCCTGACCTTGGGCTCAAATGCTATCTTCGCCTTTGTGTGTTCGATGTCCGCCCAGGTTGCGGGAACATCGCCGGCCTGCATGGGCAGCAGGTTTTTTTGAGCCTTTTTACCGAGTTCCTTTTCGATGCATTCAATGAAGTACAAAAGCTCCACGGTATTGTGGTTGCCGAGGTTGAAGACCTCGTAACGGTGCGGAGTGTCGAGGGAACCGAGGATGCCATCCACAATGTCGTCGACATAGGTGAAGTCCCGTTTCATTTTGCCGTGGTTGTAGACATCGATGGGCCGCCCTTCGAGAATGGCCTTAGTGAAGAGGAAGAGCGCCATGTCGGGACGGCCGTAAGGGCCGTAAACGGTGAAGAACCGGAGGCCCGTGGTGTTAAGACCGAACAGGTGCGAGTAAGTGTGCGCAGTGAGTTCATTGGACTTTTTTGTGGCCGCGTAGAGCGAAATGGGGTGGTCCACCGGGTCTGAAACCGAAAAAGGGATTTTTGTATTGTTACCATAGACGCTGGAGGAGGACGCATAGACGAAATTGGCAATCCCCCTCTCCTTCGCGTTCTGGATCATATTGAAAAAGCCCACTTCGTTGGCCATAAGATAGACGCGCGGGTGGGTTATGGAATAACGCACCCCGGCCTGCGCCGCGAGATGGATGACCCGGTCAAATGCGTTCTCTTTGAATATCGCGGCCACAGCAACTTCGTCCGCAATCTCAACCTTCGTGAAGGTAAAATTCGGGTTCTCTGACAGAATATTAAGCCGGGCCTGCTTAAGCGTGGGGTCGTAATACTCGTTGAGGTTGTCGATGCCAATGACGGCCTCGCCGCGCGCCAGCAAGCGACGGCTTGTGTGGAACCCGATGAATCCGGCCGCACCCGTGACAAGGACCGTCTTCTTGCTCATTTTACCAGGCCCACATACTCGTGCGGTTCCTTGTAGCGCACGCGCGGGCTTTTGCCATACTCGATGACCGCTTCGCGGCCGCCGCAGGTAATGGAGAGCCGGCCGGCCTCCATGACAAGTTCGTTGTAGGCGCTGTTTTTAGGCGTGGCCATGATGCCATCATCGTCGACCTGCTTCAGGATGGCTTGCGCCTTTTTGAGCTGTTCGGCGCTCGAAAGGCCCGCGATCTCATCGTTGATGCGGTTCATCTGGCCCACAATGAACTCGATGGAACGGTAGCCATAGCCAACAGGACGCAACGCCCCGCCGCCCGCTTCGACCATCTGGAAATAATCGGGGTTGGTTTCGTTGTAGAAGGTGTCACCCGGGTCCTTGCCCTTTTCGATGAGCGAATGCTTGACCCCGCGGAACGAATCGTAATGCTCGAGAAAACCGCCATCGGTCTTGCCGTTGAAGTGCATCATGAGCCCCTGCGTGTTACCGCCGGGGCCCACGTCCGGGTAGCCAAAGCCGTTCTGCACGTTAAGGCAGGCCCCGTTATCAAAGAGGACCCGGCCGTCGGTCCAGAGAAAACCCTTTTTGCCGTTGGGCCAGGGTTCCACAAGCCCGTACACCGACACGGCCACGGGCTTGAGACCTGTAATGAATGTGACAAGGTCGATATAATGACAGGCCACATAGGAAAACGCGTCGGAGTTCTCGACCGTGCACCAGTTCTGAAAATTGGAGTGCCGGTAGTACCAGGGTTCAATAAGACGCGCCTGACCGAGCCGGAACTCGCCAAAGAGGCCCGCACGGTAGCGTCGGCGCGCAATCAGGGAGCGGTCGTCGAAGCGTTTGTGGTACTCGATGCCCACGAGCAGCCCCTTGGAAAAGGCCAGTTCCTCGATTTCAGCGGCCTGCGTATAGGTAAGGACCAGCGGCTTGACGCAGCAGACATGATGGCCCGCATTGAGCGCCTCTTTGACCGCACCGTAATGGAGCTGGTCGGGCAGGGCCACGACCACCGCGCTCCGCGCAGGCAGTTTGGAGAGGACCTCCTTGAAAAGTTCGGGATAGGGTTTTTGAAGGTCCCCTTTTGTAAAATCCGGGTATGGTGTGAAAGTCTGGCCCGGAAAGGCCTTTTTAAACGAGGCGTCGTCCGCAAGCGTCTTGAGCGGCGCGCCGTTTAAGGCCGAGACCGCGATTTCGCCCACTGCGCCGAGCCGTTGGAGCTGATAAATGGAGGGCAGGATTTGCACCTGCGTAATCATGCCCCCCCCAACGATGACAACCGGAATTTTAGCCATTTTCTCTCCTTTTCAACCTTTCCCGCAGTCGCAATCACAACCGCAAGAGGCCCCGAGTACGGCCTCAAAGGCCTCGTCGAGTACATCGAGCCCCTCTTCAAGTTGCTGCTTATTAATAATAAGCGGTGGCGCAAGTTTGACGCTGCCGCCCCCATTGCCTACAGGTCCGAAGAAAAGAAGGCCATGCTGGACGCAATAGTTGATGATATCGAAGGCCGTGTCGTGGTCGGGGTCGTTGCTGCCAGGCCGTTTGACCATCTGCAGCGAGCCTACGAGCCCTATGGAAGCGGCGTGGCCCACCCGGTCCGGATACTTTTTCCAGAGCTTCTGGATGCGCGCAGCCATGATACGTCCCATCTTTTCAGCATTCTGCACCATCTTTTTCTGTTTGATGATTTTGAGGTTTGCGAGCGCGGCCGCGCAGATGATGGGGTTGCCAGTATGCGTGGAAGTCATGGAACCCGGGCCAAAGATGTTCATCCATTCCGAATTACCGAGCACCACAGCCAGCGGCAGGCCCGAGGAGATGCCTTTGCCGAGGACCGTCATGTCCGCGCGCACGCCATAATGTTCAAAGCAGAACATTTTGCCTGTGCGGCCGATGCCGGACTGCACTTCGTCAAAAATGAGCAGCGCCTTGTTTTCGTCGAGGAAGGCACGAAGCTTTTTCATGTAGTCATTGGGAAGCAGGATGGCGCTTCCGCCCTGGTACGATTCCATGATAAGGCCCGCAATGCGTTTGGGGTCAATGTTCTTTTTCTTAAGCGTTTCGAGGAAGAGGTCAAAGCTCGTGTCCCCGCGAAAGCCGTCAGGGCAGGGCACATTGACCATGTTGGGGTCGTGGTTCACAATCCACTCCTTGAGGCCCGGAAGTCCGCCTGCCATCTGGGAGCCCATGGTACGTCCGTGGAAATCGGATTCAAAGGAAAGAATCACGTCCTTGTCAGCGCCGCCCACCTTGTGGCCGTAAGCGCGGCAAATCTTAATGGCGCATTCACACGCCTCGGAACCGGTGGTGACCAGAAAGGCCTTGTCCATATTTTTGGGCGCAATCTGCGTGATGAGAAATTTGACGAGTGCCGCGCGCTCGGTGTTGGGGAAGCAGTAGCTGTGGTGCAGGGGGCGTTTGGCGGTCTTTATGATGGCTGCCTGGATTTCGGGGGCCGCGTGGCCTGCGTTGGCGACCAGCACGCCCGAGCTGAAATCGAGCCACTGGTTACCCCATTTATCATACACGTGCACGCCTTTGGCGCGGTCCCAGATGACCAGCGGCTGGCCGCTCATGGACACGGGTTCGTAGGTGCGCAGATCGTTGACAACGGACCGGGAGGCCGGGACCGGGATGGGCGTTTTAATGACGCGGTTTTTTGTCCTGATGGGTTTGACTTTGACGGGTTCGAAGGGAAATTCTCTGCCCATGACGGCCTCCTTAATTAAATGGTTGATAATTATAAATTATTGTGGATGCGTTTTTCCATACAGGACTGGATCTTGATTTCTATTTTCTGTAAAAACTATCTTTTTCAGAATTGGGGCTTTAGCTCAGTTGGTAGAGCACGACGCTGGCAGTGTCGGGGCCAGCGGTTCAAATCCGCTAAGCTCCATAAAAAACCCGCCTGACTTTTTCAGGCGGGTTTTTTTGTTTCCCTTTCGCGCAGGCCTCTTGAAAATTATTATATAATATCGGATGCCTATGAATCTCTTTGATCCACATAAATTATTCCGGGTGGAAAACGGCTTCGAACAGATCATCGAAAGCCTTCCGGACGGCGTGACAGTCATTGACGGCAACGGCGGTATCCTCTGCATCAACCCCGCCTTTGCCCATATCCTGGGGCTTCCGGTGGAAGGCCTAAAGGACGCCCCCCTCCCCATCCCCCTGCCCGCCTCCTCGCTCGAATTACACGAGATGCGGTTGAAGTCCGTTAACGGAAAGCCGGTGGATATCGAGTATTCCCTCCGTGACATGACGTTTGGGGGCAAGCCCGCGCGCCTTCTCGTGATTCGCGACATCACAATACGCAAGGAGCGCGAACGCCGGGTGCACGAAAGCGAGGAACGGTACGCGCTGGCCTTCCGGGGGTCCAAGGACGGTCTCTGGGACTACCGCCTGCGCGACAAAAAAATCTACTTCTCACCCGAATGGAAGGCCATGCTCGGGTTTTTAGCCGCAGAGCTGGGCGACAATCCGGACGAATGGTTCAAACGCGTCCACGACCAGGATCACGACCGCCTGCAGAATTCGCTCCAGGCGCACCTGTTGGGCGAAACGCCCCATTTTGAGTGCGAGTACCGCATCCTCCGCAAGGACTTCTGCTACCGCTGGATGCTCTGCCGCGGCACGGCTCTGCGCGACGCCAAGGGAACGGCAGTGCGGCTCACCGGATCGCAAATTGACATCACGGAGCGCAAGGTGAGCGAAGAGCAGCTCGCCCAGGCCCTCGAGGACCTTCGGTACGCGCTCGCTTCGGAAAAGGTGCTGTTCGAGGAACTGGACAAAAAAAACAAGGAGCTGACCGAGCTTTCCATCACCGACGGCCTGACCCGCCTCTACAACCACCGCTTTCTCCAGGAACGCTTCGAATTTGAGTTCAACCGCACCAAGCGGTACGGCCTTTCCCTCTCCTGCCTGCTCATGGACATCGACCACTTCAAGGACGTCAATGACACCTACGGCCACCAGTTCGGCGACTATGTACTGCGCGAAATCGCGTTCCTGATCAAGACGCAGTCCCGCGAGGTCGACATCTGCGGCCGGTACGGCGGCGAGGAGTTCATGATCATCAGCAACCTCATCCTCGACGACGCCTCACGCTTTGCCGAGCGGCTGCGGGCCGCGGTGGACAGCCATACCTTCACCGACAACGGCATCACCGCGCATATCACTTTCAGCATCGGCGTGGCCGAGTATCGCACCGAAATCAAGACCAAACACGAAATGATAGAGCGTTCGGACCAGGCCCTTTACGAGGCCAAGGACGAGGGACGCAACCGCGTGCGCTGCTGGCGCGAACGCGAGGAAAGCGACGAAGCGTCCGTGGACGCCTACGGTGTCCGCGACCTCAAGGAGAAGTTCACCCAGCTCTCGCACCGGATGCGCAACACCTACGTGGAGTCCACCAACGCGCTGGTCAACGCCATCGACGCCAAGGACCATTATACGCGCGAGCACTCGCAAAACGTGGCGCGCTACGCCATGCTCATCGCCCAGGCGCTCAAGCTGTCTGAAAAAAACGTGGAGGTCATCCGCAACGCCGGACTCCTGCACGACGTGGGGAAAATCGGCATCCCGCAGGAGGTGCTGCTCAAGGCCGAAGCCCTGACACCCGACGAGTACGACCTGCTCAAACAGCACTCCCTCATCGGCGTAAACATCCTCAAGGACGTCAAGTTCCTTGAAAAAGAAATCCCCATCATCCAGCACCACCACGAGCGCTTTGACGGGTCCGGTTACCCGCACGGGCTCAAAGGCTACGAAATCCCCATGGGTGCACGCATATTGGCCGTGGCCGACGCCTTTGACGCCATGACCACGGACCGCATCTACCAGAAGAAAAAAACAAAAACAGAAGCGGTCCTGGAGCTCCGGAAATGGAGCGGCCGCCAGTTTTCACCGGACATTGTTGAATGTTTTATCCCGATGATAGAAAAGGAACTTTAAAAAGCGAGGCGGATATGGGTTATGAAACAAAGGCAATTAAAAAAGTCACGGTCGTGTACATCCCGAAGGAGATTATGCAGGAAGATGTCCCAGAGCTCCGGACCGTGCTTTCCGGCGTGCTGGCGTCCGGTTGCAAGGGGGTTGTCCTTGATATGACTTCCTGTCCCTATATCACCAGCACCGGGCTGTCAGCCATTTTCCATGAAAAGAAGCGCTTTGTCGAAGCCGGCGGTGACATCAAGATTGCGAGCATCAACGCACTCATCCAGAACCTTCTGGACCTCACCAACCTGGCCAAGGCCATCGAAATTTTCAACCAGGTGCAGGAAGCGGTGGACTCGTTTTAAGACGCTCAAAATTTTACTGTTGACCGGCCTGCAAATAATTTATAGATTTAAAATATTAACGGCGCCCATCCAACCCCAAGGAGGATACACCCCATGGCCGCTCTCGACTACGATGATGACCGAAGCCCGTTCACGTCCGCAGGAGACCTCGAGGACGAAAGCAACCTGGACGAGATACTGATGGAGGAATTTGACGACGACGAAAAGGAGCCCGAAGAGGGCGCCCTGGATGAGATACCGATATTGGAGGATGAGCCGGTTCTCGAGGAACTCGACGAAGAGGAAGTTGACGATGAAGACGGCGCCGAGGAAGAGTTCAACTGAAAAAAACTCGGGGTGAGAGGATTTGAACCTCCGACCCCTTCGTCCCGAACGAAGTACGCTACCAGACTGCGCTACACCCCGTTTTTTTCAGCGAATCAATATAATTTCCCGTTCAGGGGCAGTTCAACAAGATTCTCGTTTCTCGTGTAAAACCAATTTTCGGTAGTCATAATCCCAGACCAATCGAATGCATCGGGCCTTTCGACTCCGCTCAAGGCCCGACGAACGCAGTACGAGCCCCGAGCGGAGCCGAGGGGCGAATCATCAAGTCGCAGCATACTTCGACAGGCTCAGTACAAGCGCTGCGAGGAATTTTACCCATTGTGATTAAACAGATAAAAAAAGTTTATAAAAAACAGTTGGCGTACATTTTTTATTAAACAATTTCTCTAATAAAGCGTCTAACTTATACAAGCAAAAGTAGAAATTAAATGTTTTCGTTGTTTATACGCATAAACCAAATTATTTTATATAAATTCAAACATATGTCATTTATAAATTATCTATTAATGAGAGGTTCCTTATGAACAGTCATCCAAAAACCGTTCCCGCATTCTTCCTTTTTTTGCTGTTTTCCCTTGTTTCACAGTCCGGCGCACAATTAACCTATGCCAGGCATGTCCTTAACGACACCCTCAAGGCTGACACCATCTTCTTTCAGGGGTCTGACACGGGCATCACTACCGCCAAGGTCATATTAAAAGCCGAAGCCGGTGAGGGCGGCCGCGGTGGACTCGATATCATGATGGTCATGGACTTCAGCTTTTCCATAAAAGACTATTCCGCGGACAATACGGACCGCAAGATTTTTCTGATGGACAATGCTCTGCAAAAATTCATAGGCAACCTCGACTCCCTGGCCGATTCCACGCGCGCTCTGACCGGCCATTTGCAGCGCAACGACAATATTGCCATCATGCGGTATGGAGGCATGGAAGCATACTCGTTCGGCTATACGCCTCAAGTCACGGTTCCCCAGTGCGGTTACCATATCATCCCCACCGGCTTCGATACCGCGCACTCCATCCGTGTTTACCCTCAAGACACGTTGGCCTTTGTCCCAGGCAGCATGGTGGGCGCCATCGACACCTTCATGGGGAGAGACATTTACAACAACCCCTGGGACAAATTACGGCTCGATAACGGCGCCAGCTGGGGGCTTAAGCGCCTCTTGTGGGACTACTGGCATTTCAACTACGGTCTAACGCCCGTTGTCAACGGTTCCCGTCCGCAGGGTTACGAATACGATTCCTCATATTTTTACACCGTAACAAATATGATGACGTGGGGTTATTGGCATAGCGCGGGCACCACGGCGGACCCGCGCATTGGCGATACACAGACCGCCACCTATTACGCGTTGTGGAAATCCATCGATTACTGCATGAAGTACCGGACCAACTCGGGTTCGCAGCCGGTCATCATCCTTTTGACGGACGGAACCGACAACCGCTCCAACGACCAG
>JAZDKP010000116.1:0-2101 GCA_043802925.1 Fibrobacterota bacterium
TGTATCGCAGCCCGCTTATTCACACCTCCGGCTGGCATGTCCAGAAAATGGGTGCCAACTGGTCGGGTTACGCAAAATTCTGGATGGACGTAAAATCCACTCTTGCGACCGCAACGATTACTGTTCAGGTGGAAGACAACCTGACGCCTCATCCGCGAAGCATGAGCAGAAATATTCAGGTTCCCGCAGGAGAATGGGTCACGGTGGAATACGATCTGCTCACAGCGGAAAATATGAAACTCCTGAATCGCGGCAATATTGCCTCTTTTTATGTGGTGTCCACTAAAATTGGAAACTATACCAAAATCTATATCGACAATTTCCGTCTGGCGCCGGAAGGTATTGCCGCGCAATTTCCCATTGTCAGGGACACCTCGGCCTGGGCAATGCTGCCGGAGCCTCCCAGCAGCAATAATAATACAACCCGTCCCCAGCCGCTGGCTCCACTAACCACAACGCCGGATATTTCCGCCATTCCTCCAGAAGAGCAGGTCCATACTATTACCGGCAACGGTGATGGCGGTTGGAGCAATACCATGCACAAGCAGGAGCGCGGCAGCAGTGCGTTTGACAATCAGCATCTGGTGAATGTTTCCACATCTGGACCCATGAGCATCCGCGTCAGCAATAATGGCGGAAGCACCTGGAGCGGCCTCTCCGCTGGATCTAATTACACGGTCATCGCCAGCGGGAACAACACGCCGAACCGGCATAGCTTTTCTTGTTCGCCCACCGAAGTGCTGGGGCTTTACCTGACGCACTGCGCGGGTGGTGGCAGTCCTTCGGATATCTATTTTCGCAGAATCGCTTTTAACGGCGACTCCTGGACCGCCGAAAACCCCGTGATCATCGATTATGATGTGCGCCATTGTCCGGAAAGATTCGATATAATACGTTTGCCCAATGGCCGAATCTGGGCCACCTGGGGCCTCTACAATCGCTTTGCCGCCAATTCCACCATCGCCCGTTTTTCGGATGATGGCGGACTTGGCTGGCAGCAGGGTGGAAGCAACGGCAATATTCCTGACGACGCCGGCAGCGCCAACGAGCATATGCCCACGCTCGTTGCGATTGGCCAGGATAACGTGGGGTGTTTATGGTATAAAGGGCAAAACGCGGATCATGTTTACTTTTCAACATTTAACCAGCAGAACTTTGACGACCAGTATGCTTCATTTCTCCAGCAGAATATTTCGGACAAAATTCCATGGGACCGCTTTGCCGCCACTTCCGCCTGGAGCGTACCCGGATATCTGCCGCAGGGAAAAACGCTTGTCTCTGCGCTCGGCACTCTGGATGGACGGGTTTTTGCGGTGGTCGGCACACCCGATGCAATCCTGGTTTGGGATGGTACCGCCTGGACGACATCGCTTTCAGGGCAAACCGGCCAACTCACCCGTTGTGGCGACAGCACCCTCCTTGTCTTCTGGGTCTCCACGGATAAGCATTCCATCAACTATCGCTATCTGCAGGGAAACGGCTGGAGCGAACCGCAATTGGCGGTCACGGATACAGGCAGCATTAAGACGATTGCCATCCCAAGAACTTCGCCCGGCAATTTTGTCCCGCTTCAGTGGAGCTATACCGGGGAGAATAATATTCGTTCCTATCGCATGCCTCTGCCGGAAAGCATTGTCAGCATCAAAAGTAAAGAAAGCGCGGTCCTTTCACCCTTGGCCCTTCTCCAGGCATTTCCTTCGCCGTTTAATTCGTTAGTGACCATTACCGTCAACGCCCAGGCGCTGGGGACGTTTTCCCCAAGTGGAAAAACCGCGGTCCAATTGAGAATTTATGATATCACGGGAAAGCCCGTAAAGGACTTCACGCCGGAAGTTCTAAATTCGGAAAAGTCGAAAACCATTGTTTGGAACGCTAAAGAAGTCTCTTCCGGCATTTATTTTATCAAGCTGATTTATGGGAACAAGACCGTGACCCGGAAGATTTATCTGACGAAATGACGCTAAGGTGTTGCGCCAAAATAAACATGCCATATTAATCATGAATAAGTTATTTTATTGGCATGGTGATGGATACAAAGCTGGAAAGTGTTATAGTTGAAAAATATGTTTCAATTTCAGGTGAGTTCAATGAGCGAGGCCGT
>JAZDKP010000117.1:0-11613 GCA_043802925.1 Fibrobacterota bacterium
ATGTAATGATCAAAGCTCATCGAACGGTAGGGGTTGCATGAGGGTCTCTATTTCAAAAGGCCAGAAAACGGCGTTTTTAGGCCGTTAAAGCCGTTTTCAAATCCTTAACGTGCTATATAATCCGTTTCGTGAGGTGACCCCATATTGCGCCAGCATGGACTTTGGGTAGCGCACCAATCGGTAAACGCCTCTGATTTCCCTTATCCAATTTCCATGTTGAACATGATAAGGGTGAACGGCATCCTGATATCCGGCCTGGATGGCTTGTTTGGCCGTGAAAAAGCCTTGTTGCCGGTCAGCAATGGCATACAGTTTTCGTTCGGCTTTAATGTTTTTATAGGACATGTATGTTTCCTAAGCTATGTTTAGGAAATATACATTGGCCGGCAGTGAAGGATAAAAGGAAATGTTTAATGGTTTGGGGGGATTCTCTCACCATTGGTGAGAGTTTTGGTTCTTCGATGCGAAGCATGGATCCGTCACTTGTCCGGATCATAACCCCAAGCTTCAATTCTATTTTGATGCGCGATTGAAATGCCCGTCTTTATGATGCTTGCGAAGTCCTGCAATTCCTGGGAGTTCAATTTGTCCGGCTTGGTATAAACGTAATCCGGAGAGCATTGGTCCTTCCAAAGGTCTTCGTTCCGAATATCCGCAGTGCATGCGATCGAGACTGTCGTTGGAGACAGGCGCGATTGAAATTCGTGGATGACCTTCGCCCCTTCCAGTTCCGGATTATCCATATCGCATACCAGGCAATCAAAATACATTTCCGGTATAAGGCCAAGGCATTTCTGCGGGTTGTTGCAAACGATGGCTAAAACATTCGGCAAGTGCTCTTTTATGGCATAGCCGAAAGCATCGGCCGTGTTCGTCAGGCCTTCCAGAATCAAGACAGAATTGAAATCGCTTTTTGGATCTGACGAAGGATTTACAAACAAGGATTTGTTGTTTACAATCGTATTTAATTCGTCCATATTTTATTTCCCTCACCGAATTCCTGATTAGGAAAATAGCCTGTTTTAGGGAACCATGCAAAGACTAAGATTCGTTTGTGATAACGCGTCGATGCCGCCGGGATAATTCTTGACGCAGTAATACACATCCCTCGTATCCTTTTCCTTCACCTTAAAGAGATAGCGGATAACTTATTATCCACTCTCCATAAAAAGGTAAGCCGGAGCCCTGGCCGCCAGTGGATAACTAATTATCCGCTCTTAACCATAATAATATATGCGCCCTGGCGGGTGATTACCTATATTGGATAACAATATATCCAGTTTGGAGGACTTAAATGAAGCAATGGCGGCGGTACCATGTTTATCTTGGGAAACGGAGAACGACCATTTCCATTTCCAAAATGCTTTCGGAAGTTTTATCCCTCAAACTCAAGGCTTATCCCGGCACAAGGGAAGCTCACATGGCTGTGAGCACCTGGCTTCAGGAGCAGCTTATCAAAAGCAATGATCCCGGTCGTATCAGGACAAGCCAATGGCTTGCAGGCGAAGCCATCCTTGAGATAGCGGACGACAAATTACGCAAAGCCTGGTTTGACTGGTTTAACAAAGAATTCGAGAAGGAAGAACAGCGGAATAAGAAGCCGTCAAAGAAATAGCGGATAACATATTATCCAATCTGACGATTTTCAGACTCTTATTTTCGGCCTTGGCTGAAAATAAGGTTGACAGTCCATCACAAGACACGGCACGTTCCGGGGAATGACAACACATTTCTTCTTTACTTAATGGTTTCGGCACAGAACTTCCGAACTTTTTGAATTGCGCTGTCAAGATCATCCTGCAATCCGGTTTCTTTGGCCATTTCTGAAAATGATGTTGCCCAGGAATCCGGTGGATTTTGAAGGGTTTTGGGGATGGCATGGGTTTTCCGCCGTTGAAAGGTCTTTTTAACGGCATCTTTGACGCGGCTATTATCCAGCTGGCTTTTGTCAATCAGCAGGAGCATGTCGATGAGGTCCTTGGCCCTGGAATTTATGGATTGCCGGGGAAGCGTATACGAATGAAGTTTTTCCGCGAATTGCTGTTCCGCGGAAATAACCGGCAGTGAAAGAGCGGGAATGCCAGCGAAACCGAGCCAATCGCCTCCCTGGACAGTTTCATGGGGCGTCAGCCAGACATCACCGGCCGCTATGTCTATGCTGAATTCGGCAAACGTACGGCTCGCCAGCCGGCATGCAACGGGAAAACGGTTGCCGCCATACGGCGCATTCACAAGATCAAGCGTGGATTCGCCGATGGTGTATTGAAAGAAATCGCCAGGGTCTTTCTCAATGGCTTTTTGAAGATTCTCCTTGAGCCGCAGATCGCCTGGATCGTTTTTCCGGACTGTTGCGTTCAGACAAATGTCTACATCTCTCGTTGTTCGGGCCTTGTGAAGGCGAAGTTCCAGGGCATAGCCCCCTTTCAGGACGAACAAATCTTTCTGATCGACGGAAAAGATGCGGACAAGCAGGCGGTCGAACGCGGCATGACGGCGTAATTGCATTACGTCCAGGTTTTGTTCCTTGGCTTGCTTGTTCAACCTCGCTTCCAACGCCTGGCGTAGCGCGGCCGCCGTGGCGTATGCGGTCTCTTTTTTCAAAAGAATTCCTTAAGGGTTGATTTTATTTTATCAGCAACCACGTTGCCGGCCAGATACGCTTTTACCTGTGAGTTTGTGATGAGGCCCCTTGCCTTTCCTTGCGAAAGCGCCTGGCGGACAATGTCCGATGAAACGGTTTCAGATATAATAAGGTCCAGACAAGCGCGTAGGGGCTTTGCGACGCGATACCCCTCCCCTTCTTCTATTTCATCGTGATTGAATTCTCCAAAGTGAAGGATCAGGATCTTGGGCGGTTTGCTGTGTCTGCGGAATGTTTTCGGGACTGTCATGTGAAGTTTTGAAGGCATGATGTCGGAGAGTTCAAAGAATGAAAGAGCGGTTTCGTGGGAGTAAACGCCTTGCGGAATGCCCGCGCGGTTCATGGACCAGAGCGACCAAAGGGCGTATTGCCCGTTTTCGGATATAGGATAACTGTTAAGGCGGTAAATACCCCGCCATTCCCTGGACCAGTCCCCCATTTGGACATGGTAGGAGTGATTATTGACCACATAGCCGGCTTCTATCGCCTGTTTGGCGGTAAAGTAGCCCTGTTGCAGGGATGCTGTTTTAAAAAGGGCCTTTGCCGGATTTCTATATGAGACACGCATGTATATTCCTCATAATGTTTATGCTAAATATACATTTGTTGGGGCGGGAGAAAAAAGGCTTTCTAATTTGCAAGATCCTGATTGGTTTTTGTGTCGAGCAAAAGACGCTCGGTATGAAGAAGGTCCATAAACTGGTCTGTGGCCATGCAATGCTCAACGCCTTTTTTTACGCTGCGCATGCAAACCTGTTTTTCTGACTTTGTGGTGATTTCATAGATGTTCTGTGCCTGTCCCGCTGCTTTTATCAAGTCGCCGGATTTGATGTCCCAGAATGATACGTTCATTACAAATCTATCCCCTGTTCGGCCGCGAGGGTTTTGACGCGGGAGGTGAATATCCGTGCGGCATTGGCGGCCTTGTTGTCCTGCGCGGCCTGTCGGCAGGTCTCTTTTGCTTCGCTGAGAGCGCGGCAGATGGAATCCATGTCGAGCAGCCCTGAAACCTTGCGATAAAAGGGGTAGCTGTGGGCGTCTTTGAGAACATCCGTAATGAGAGAGAAGCGGTAATCGGCTTCTTCGTTCTTGGCCTGGATGGCCGGAGGCGCTTCTTTAAAAAGGCTCGGTTGCTTGGCGTCAAAGCGTTCAAAGCGGATAAGGTCTTTGCCGGAGCTTTCGGACGCGATAAACCGGTAGGCTGAAAGTTGCGGGAGCAGGCCGGAAGCCATGAGGCCTTCGACGGCTTTTTTAAGTATCTGCCGGGTGCTCCACTTGTTGAGGTTATAAAGCGGAATTTGCTGGGCCAGGTCCTGCACGGTGCGGACATGGAATTTTTGGAAGATGAATATTTTTCGAAGGTAAAGGAAAAGGCGCTGCTGAATACCGGGCAGCTTGAAGAACTGTTCTTCGTTTATGCCGAGCTGGAAAATATTCTTTTGGACAGAATGGTACAGGGTGTCGGAAGCCCGGATAAAGCCTTTTGAGGAACGGTCGGGACTGCCGTCCGTGTCTTTTTCGAGGACAAGCCCTTCGAAGAGGTGAAAGCTGGCGTCGACATACTGCTTTTTTACGGAATCGTAGAAGGCATTTTTGGCTTCAATGTAAAGATTGCAGAGGCAATGAAGGTCATCGATGACCCGTTTGTAATTATTGGAACCGTTGCTGATGCAGCGGCGTTTGAGAAGGTTGTTGATGGTGTCGAAGTGTATCCACGGATAGGAAAAGCCGGTGTCGGCCCAGAATTGGAATAGGGCGAAGAAGGTTTCGGCCGTGCTTTGGGTACCGGGGCCGTATTTTTTGGACCAGCTTACCTTCCAGTGGCGTTCGACCCGTTGTTTGTTGACCGTGATGCTGTCGGAATAATTGAGACAGTCCAACCCCTTGGGCAGGGATTGGACATTTAAAAGGAAGAGAGGAAACTCTGCCAGTGAAGTTTCATAACGAGTCTCCGACTGCGAGAATTCTTCTTCTTCCGGGGTCATGGGCAAATCCGGAGAAGGCATAAGAGTGGTGAGACCCAGGATAGTGTTTAATTTATCCATGTTCTTGTATTCTGTCATAAACAAAGCGTTGAATGAATTTGCCCGTTAATTTCAACGTTGTATTAAGAGTGATTAAGAAAAGATTAGGCAGCCGGAAAGCCTTACCGGATAAGGAAGAGAGGGAGATTCCATACTCGAAAGTACGAACTTTTCTATTCGAAAGGCCGAAAAAAGCGCCCAAAATATATTCGAAAGTACGACAACTTCTATTCGAAGGTACGAACATAACTATTCGAAAGTACGAGCGGCCATATTCGAAAGTACGAAACAAGCTATTCGAAAGTACGAACCGGTCTATTCGAAAGTACGAACTTAATACCGCGACCCCGTTAAACCGGTAAGGTAAACAGAAGCTCATTTAATGTTCTTAACCTTGTTTTTCAGAGTGATAAAGGCAATTTCAGCCACTCCGGCCCCTATTAAGCTCCAACCGACAATCGTATTTGTTTTGTAGGTCGTTCGGTAGGCATCAAAGGTTTGCTGCCGGGCCGACGGAGAGCTCTGGTCGAATAAAGCGTTACCCGGCACATAAGCATTGTAAGACTCAAGGGTGTTTGAGGCGCTAACCAGAAAGTACGTGCCAACCGCAGCGGCTGCGATACCGCAGGCCAGAAAAGCGCGTGAAGCGGTGCGAGAAAGACCCCCTCCCCTGTTGTGCGGTGTCTGCGGAACAGGAAGAGGCGCGGGAGGAACAAACGCATATGAGTAGGGCTTGTTGTCTTCGATTTGCGCCATGACCCCTTTCAGGGAAAGGGACCATTGGCCGTTGGAAGTGAAAACGCAGCTGTCCAGGGTAACTGCAGCCGAGTCCGCGGCGGTAATTCCTGAAGTGGAATGGGCGATACATGCGAATGAAAACCGCGCGGAAGAACCCGGCTGCAGGTCCACTCCTATCCAGTCGAACGGGGCCGCGGTCCCGGAGGTGTCTTGAACCGAGGAAAAGAAAACCGGTTCCGCGCGGGTGCCGGTTGCAAGCAGGACGCCGCCTGAAAGGGTGATGCCGGCAAGTGGACTGAAGAGAAGTTCGCTGCCCTGCGGGACCACGAGCGTGTCGCCAGCCGGAATGGCAAGGGTGGCGGGCACGAGAAAATATTTACCGGACCGTGCGGCCACCTGGTCGATGGTACGGGTGAGTGCGCAAAGGGGTACGGCAAGCGCGAGGAAGAGGGCGATTATTTTCAATTGGCCTCCTTGAGATGCGCGGCCGCCTCGACGGACTCGGGCGCTTCGACCGGATAGGTATTAAGAACGGTTTGCCACGATGCCGTATAATTGGAACGGGGAACCTGGCCCTGTTTGAAAAGCGCGGTGTTGCACTTTGCGGATTCGTAAACGCACTGGCGGACAATTTCTTTGTGCGGCTGGGCGGAAGGAAGGCGGAGGGCCTTTTGAAAACAGGCCAGCGCATCGCTTACACGGCCTTGGGAAAAGAGGCCCCTCCCCTCTTTGATGGCCGAAAGTGCCGCATCTTCAGGTATCGGAGCGGAATTTTGAGGCGGGACAACAGATGAATCGGCTTTTGGAAGGTCATGAGGGGCTGTTTTAGCCCGTCTGGACACAGGGGAAGGGGAAACACCCCTGGAAACAGGAGAAACAGGCGTAAAAAGCGCGGGAGAAGGGTTTGCGGATGCGATAGAGGTTGGCGGAGGCACGGATAACGGGGCGATGGAGGTTGAACCGCGGTGGCCTGAAAGCCAAAAAGCGCCCCCAACGACAACGGATATGAGGGCGGCCACGGCAAATGCGCGAACCAGGGTGGAACGGCGAAGCCCCTCCCCTGCTTTTTGGGCCAGCGGTTCGCGGCCCTCGAGGTGGGCTTGTAAGATGGACTCGGGCGGCACCGTACCGGCAACAGAGACAAGCAGCGGGCGCAGGGTATTGAGGCAGGCCTGCGCGGATTCGAAGCGCAGGGCCGGGTCCCGGGCGAGACATTTGGACACAAACGCGAGAACAGCGGACGGCAGATTGCGGGTGAGAGATTCAAGGGGCTGGACTTTGCCCGCGGACTTGGCGGAAAGCAGCGAGGTCAGGTCGGTCTGCGGGTAGGCCGCAACGCCGGAGAGCATTTCGTAAAGGCAGAGGCCGAACTGATAGGTGTCGCTCCGGAAATCGAGGTCCCCACCAGCGCATGCCTCGGGTGACATGTAGGCAACGGTACCGGGGACAGTGCCCGCGACCGTGTGGATGGAAAAATCCACGGGCCGGGCAATGCCGAAGTCCATGAGCTTGGGCAGGCCGTCGTTGCTGATGATGACATTGGCGGGTTTGATGTCGCGGTGGATGATACCCACATGCTGCTTGTCGTACAGAGTGTATTTGACGGCGTGGGCGTAGGCCAGCCCTTCGAGGATACCCTGGGCAACAGCGAGGGCCACGGAAAGCGGAAGCGCGCCGCGCTTGGTGATAAGGGATGCCAGGGAAGGGCCGGCGATGTATTCCATTTCAAGGAAGGGCAGGCCGCCCAGGGTGGTGCCAAAGTTATAACAGTGCACGATGTTCGGATGGATGAGTTTGGAATTGATGCGCGCTTCGGTTGAGAAGCGGTCGCGGATGTCGGGCTCGGCATCCGGGGACATGACTTTGACCGCGCGATGGATTTCCATTGTCTCGCACCAGGTTTTGTAAACGTAGGCGGAGCCGCCTGTGCTCAGGAGTGACAGGAGCACTCCGGAGCCCAGCTTCTCCCCTTCCTGTGGAAGTCGGGCGGTTTGCGAAGACATGTTAGAGGTCGAGTTCCTTTCGGAGAAGGTTGTTGACAAAGACAGCGGCGACCTGTCCGTGGGTCCGCTTGATGTTGTCCAACGCTTTGCAGACATCCGCATCGAGACGGAACCCCTTCATGATTCTTTGAGTGGCCGCCGGCTTGGAAGAAGATTTACGGCGCTCACGAAAAGTGGCTGACCCTGTTGCGGGGGCCGGCGAAGAAAAATCAGCGGCACGGACCGTGTCTTCGACATGGGTAATGATTTTTTGCGCCTTTTCAGAGACCGGTGCGGATGGGGCGGGTTTGGAGGTGCCGATGGGAATCAGCGCTTTTTTACCGGCGTTCTGGTTTATCATTTGGAACCTCCGGGACGTTTGTTCCTGGACTGCATCATGCGGAGACGCGCGTTGTCGGCCAGGTGCTTGTTGCGCTGCTGCAAAATATCATCGTACAGCGAATCTTCGGTATAAGGGAAAATTTCGGTCATGAGCTTGACGATGAAGGGAACGGCCCTGCTGCTTTTGAGGCGGTCGAGGAAAAGAATTTTCTTGTCCGTGATGATTTCGTCAAAGATGGGATCCACCGGAATGGCGGTTTCGGTCGCCGAGTCGGGAAACATGTTACGGATGGATTCGTAGAAGGAGTCCTGGCGGATGGTTTCGCGATATTTGTTTACGATGATACGAACGTGGTCGGCCTTGAAATGGAAGACCTTTGTCAGATACTGCATCATGATGGAAAGGCCGTTGACCGCAAGCTGCTGAAGTTCGGTAGGGATGAAGACGAAATCAGCGGCATGAAGGGAGGCGCGCTGAAGTTTGGCGATACCGGGATGGTTGTCGATGAGAACAAAGTCGTAGAAGGTCGGCATGAAGGATTTGGAGAAAATCGTGGAGAGAATCTTTTCGTCCAGCACATCGTCATCACAAAGGGAATCGGGTGCGGTAATGCAGTGGAGCTCAGGGATGGTGGACTCAAGGACGCAGTCGGCGATGGCCCTGTCCAGGTCTTCCCTGTCCAGCCTGGAGGGGTCTTTAAGCTGGTAGAGGTCGCGGATGGAGCTGTCGGCGGTGTTGGTGATACCGAGCATGGTGGCAAGGTTGCGCTGGTTGTCGTTGTCGATGCAGAGGACTTTTTGACCGACCAGGGCCAGTGCCTGCGCAAAAGAGCAGGTGAGCGTGCTTTTGCCGACGCCCCCCTTGTTGTTGACCACGGCTATTGTTACCATCGTTTTTCCATAGTAGAAGTTAACAAATGTTAACAAATGTTAATGGTTTGTGGTGTTAACAAATGTTAATTAACCTAACCAAAATATATATATTGGGTTTAACAAGCGCAAGAAACACAACAGGTAAAGGGTTTCTACAATAATTGTCAACAAATGATGACATAAGTCAACAAATGTAGACAAAAGATAACTGTTAACAAATGTAGACAGAAGATAACAATTGTTAACAAATGTTAAAGAAGGAGATCCCCCCTTGCCCCCCTTTAAAAAAGGGGGGTAGGTGGTGGGAGAAGAGGGCTCGGGGAAGAGGCTCGGAGAAGAGGGGGAGGGGTTGACAACAAAAGAGAGGATATGCTTTGCAGATAGTTGCGGTTGAAAAGGCCAGGGTAATGCCTACGGTTGACCTCTTTTGACGGGGGGACAACCTGGCATCCGGATTCCATGCTTCCGTGCAACAGAAAGAAAAAAGCAGGGAAGGGGTGACAAGCGTTTCGTAGCCGTGCGTGGAGCACATGCGAAGAACCCTCACCCCCCGGCCCCCTCTCCCGTTTTGACAATAATATTATAGAGGGGAGAGGGGGAGGTGAAAGCAGGCACAGCGGTTTTGTTCTTACGTGAACGTGAGGGATGTATTTCTTTTAACGTTGCCGGGCATTCTTATTTCTTAGTCTCGGCAAGCCTACGCCGGACCTCTCTCTTGCCCAGCCCTCGAATGGAAAGCAGGTTCGACAGGGTTATAGGGCGAAGTCTAAGTCTGCCGCTCTTTTTTTCCATCTTTAGTACGGCTTGATTTGAAATTCCAAGGAATTTACCGAAAGCCGCCTGTGTAAGTCCCAGTTTCGTCCGTAGAGATTTAACACCTTTCGCTGTCATACGGCCTTTAGAAGCGGCATCAGAGGATGGCGGTGTCTGTTCCTGCATCTTTCCATAGAAAGCAGATAGTCTTTTATTGTCGGATTCAAGGAAAACCAACCGTTTCCTTAATTCCGCCAC
Source organism: Fibrobacterota bacterium (assembly GCA_043802925.1). Taxonomy (GTDB): domain Bacteria; phylum Fibrobacterota; class OXYB2-FULL-49-7; order OXYB2-FULL-49-7; family JAEUSG01; genus JAZDKP01. Next base: position 9,612 of record JAZDKP010000117.1, read on the forward strand.
GGTCTTTTTAAGGGCGAAATTAGAGCTGCGTAAAGGGCTCACGGCAGCTTTGATTTCTTTCCGGCTGATGCGGATTATTTCCGCTCTAAGGATTTGTGATAGATTTGGCATTACGCTGTTCCTTTTAAAATGGTGAATCATAAAGATACTAAATTGTAGCGGGACGCCAGCTAAAATCGAATAGATCGGAACTCGGATTGCGTGATATTTTATGAATGGATTTTATCGAAAAACGGGGTTAATGTTGGGAAAGGGCGCAGCTGTTATGTCAAGCCGTAGAACGGCATCTTATAACGTATTGTAATGACGCAAGTTAAGCCGTGTATGTTTTGTACACGATTATACGAGTTTTTGCTTGCGCTGAGAATTTGTTTGGAATAATATTACACTCTGAAAAGAAATGAGATTGTTTGAGCGATTTGGGGAGGAAAAAGGCAATATAAAATGAGTTTAACTGGAATTACCTCAAAACAAAATAAATAAGCTTGGTTTTTGTAATAATAAAAACTTTTTGATAAAATCATGGCAAAAAAAGGACAAAAGAATTTTCGGCAATATACGCCTTATCTTAATCTCGCCGAAGGGATCAAAATAATAGTGTTTAAAGGAGTTGTTCATGGTTAAATCACCCTATAAAATAGCCTGTTTGTCAGTAGTTTTGTGGGTAATCGCGTTTTATTCTTGCAGCAATAAAGATAACGGAAAAAATCCAATAGCCACACTTAACAATTCTCCAGTCCAGGAATCTTGGAAGGGCAGCTATTCAACAAGCCTTTGTTCACTTACCACCATTGAATTATTTGTGACACATTCAACGAGTGGTTTAGAGGGCACTTATACATGTGCAAATGGAAATAGCGGTACTATCAGCGGAAAACTTACCGGAGACTCAATAATAGTTACTTTATTACAGCAAACGGTTGGATGTACGGGAACTTTTACTGGGGCAGGATGTCTTAATGGTGATACATTAATAGTTTCGTCATTTTCCGGTGCTGACTGTAAAGGCAACCATTCAAATGGATATAGCGAACTTTTAAAATGGTCACCACCAACCGGAATATTTCCGCATGGAATAGGAAGTTATTGGGTGTATGCTGATACAAGTTATGATTCAACGGGCAATGTTTTACATGCTAATTCGATTATGGTTATGATAGCTGACACAATGACAGTGCAATATAGAAATACATTTTACCGAAATGCCTTTGTAGTGTCGAATAAAAATAGCCATTGTCTTTACTGGGAAGATAATAATGGCAGTATTTGGCTTTTTGGCGGTACAGATATGTTCTCTGTTTATATTACAACTAAATCACTTGAAATAAAATATCCTGTTGTGGCAGGCGAGACGTGGGCTTACGATTTGCTAAACATTGGAGATTATTATTCAATTTATACTACAGTGGAAAAAAAATGTGATTCCACGAACACAACATATTTTACCGAAAATGGTGTGTTTCGTGTAGTAATATATAGTTACGGATTTTCGGATTTTCGCGACTGTTTTTATTATTCAAGTGGAATTGGTTTGGTTGGATATCATAGAGAAGTCAACGGCAGAATCTCTAAAAAGAAAGCTCTGGTTCGATATTTTTTGATGTAAAGGATAGCATTTAAAGGGTTAATAAATGCATATGTGGTGTTAATAATGCGACATATTTAGGGGGAGGGGCAATGAATATTGCATTTAAAACGATGGTAAGCGTATTGATAGTTTGTGGAATATTTATACAAATATTATTTAGTACCGAGGAGTCACTAGACCCCGAATCAATGCCACAAACATTTAAAACACCCGTGTTGTCGACAGCTTCGAATGCTATATTACCATATTCCTCATCTGAAGAATCAAATTTATCTAAGGTGTTGCGCCAAAATAAACATGCCATATTAATCATGAATAAGTTATTTTATTGGCATGGTGATGGATACAAAGCTGGAAAGTGTTATAGTTGAAAAATATGTTTCAATTTCAGGTGAGTTCAATGAGCGAGGCCGT
>JAZDKP010000118.1:0-6311 GCA_043802925.1 Fibrobacterota bacterium
ACGGCCTCGCTCATTGAACTCACCTGAAATTGAAACATATTTTTCAACTATAACACTTTCCAGCTTTGTATCCATCACCATGCCAATAAAATAACTTATTCATGATTAATATGGCATGTTTATTTTGGCGCAACACCTAAGCGTCCAGCAACTGAGGCCAATCCTTCCGTAACTCGATTTTTCCGATGGTCCGTTTGATGGAGATTTCCCAGTACGAAGCAGCGGAAAAGAACAGGGGTGTCCGTGAGGAAAGCAGTATCCGGCGGGCGGAGGGGCTGAGCCGCGAATCTCCGGTCATGGCCCAGAGCAGGACATGCGTGGCCAGGAGAACCTTGGTCATCAGACGCCATCTTCAAATTCAGGAATGGGCGCGTCAAAATCAGGGGCAATGCGTTTGACAAGGTCCGGTACGGACCCGAGGGTCCTTTTATGACGGACCGGGGACAGAGGGGCCAGACGGACCACGGGCATTTTTCCCCGGGCAATGATGATATCGTCGCCGCGGAGGGCGCTTTTGATGAGCCGCGACAGGTTGGTCTTGGCCTGATGGACCGTGAAGGTGCTCGACATGAACAATAATATAGCTAATTTTGTTAGCTAATGCAAAAGCAGCCTTAAAACAAAGGAGCCGCGCTTTTGACGCGGCTCCTGAATTTGAACCTGTTTTTCTTACTCGGCCGTGGTGATGCGCATTTTATAGAACGAGCGCCACACAAAGAAGAGCGCCACGGCCAGGAAGAAAACGCCAATGGCCGGCGCCACGGCACGGAACTTTTCGTCAATCGCGATTTCCATGGCCAAAAGGCCGAACAGCGTGGTGAACTTGATGATCGGGTTCAGCGCAACGGACGAGGTGTCCTTGAAGGGGTCGCCCACGGTGTCGCCGACCACGGTGGCGTCGTGCAGCGGGGTCCCTTTTTCCTTAAGGTCCACTTCCACGACCTTTTTCGCATTGTCCCAGCAGCCGCCCGCATTGGCCATGAACATGGCCTGGAAAAGGCCGATAACCGCGATGGCGATAAGATAGGAGACAAAGAAGGCCACGGGTGCGGTTGACATCCGGGGCGCGGACATAAAGGCAAAGGCGAGTGCGAATGAGAAGAGCGCGAAAAAGATGTTAATCATGCCCTTCTGCGCATACTGTGTGCAGATTTTGACCACTTCCTTGGACTTTTCAATGGAAGCGCTTTTGGAGGCGTTTGCGTCGAGTTGAATGTTCTTTTTGATGTACTCGACCGCGGAGTAGGCGCCGGTGGTCACGGCCTGTATGGAAGCGCCCGTGAACCAGTAAATGACCGCGCCTCCGCAGATAAAACCAAGTATTGTGTAAGGATTGAGCAGGTTCAGGATGGATTCCGGTTCCACTCCCAGCTTTTTCTGGATCACAAGGATGAGCGAGAAAATCATGGTGGTGGCACCCACCACCGCTGTGCCGATGAGCACAGGCTTGGCCGTGGCCTTAAAAGTATTGCCCGCGCCATCGTTGGCCTCAAGGTAGTGCTTGGCCTTTTCAAAATCCGGGTCAAAACCGAATTCCTTCTTGATTTCAGCGCTCGCGTTCTTGTTCTCTTCAATTAAAGAAAGTTCGTAAACCGACTGTGCGTTGTCCGTGACCGGACCGTACGAATCGACCGCAATGGTGACCGGGCCCATGCCCAGCATGCCAAAGGCCACAAGGCCGAAAGCAAAGACCGACGGATAAATCATAATGGCGGAAAGACCATGCGTACTGGCCACATAGGCGATGAACATGAGTACAAAGAAAACCATGCCCTGCCAGAAAGCGCTGAAATTACCGGCCACAAGGCCTGACAGGATGGTGAGTGAGGAGCCGCCCGCGCGGGACGCGGACACGACTTCTTTGACATGCTTGGACTTGGGGCTCGTGAATATTTTAGTGAACTCAGGAATGAGTGCCGCACCGAGAGTGCCGCACGAGATGATGACCGACAGCGTGAACCAAAGGCCACCGGGCAGATCACCGATCATGAATTTGCTGGCCAGGAAGGTGACGCCGATGGACAGGATCGAAGTGATCCACACCAGTTGTGTCAGCGGGTGTTCAAAGTCGATGTCGTCCTTGTTGCCCATTGTGACCTGCGTGATAATCTTATTGATCCAGAATGCCACGATGGAGGTGATGACCATGAGGATGCGCATGACAAAAACCCAGGTGAGCAGCGAGGTCTGGTACATGAGCTTCATTTCTTCGGTCATGCCCGTAAGGCTGAAATGGCCCACGGCCAGCACGATGAAGCTTATGATGGCCACGCCTGTGACACCGTAGGTTTCGAACCCGTCGGCCGTGGGGCCCACGGAATCGCCTGCGTTGTCACCCGTGCAGTCCGCGATGACGCCCGGGTTGCGCGGGTCGTCTTCCTTGATTTTAAAGACGATTTTCATGAGGTCACTGCCGATGTCGGCAATTTTTGTGAAGATACCGCCGGCCACGCGCAGGGCCGAGGCGCCCAGCGACTCGCCGATGGCAAAGCCGATAAAGCAGGCGCCCGCGTAGTTGCGCGGGACAAAGAGCAGGATGATAAGCATCATGATAAGTTCGACGCACACCAGTACCACGCCGATGCTCATGCCCGCGTCGAGCGGGATGCTGAGCAGGTTGACCGGCTTGCGCTTGAGCGAAGCAAAGGCCATGCGGCTGTTGGCGAGCGTGTTCATGCGGATGCCGAACCAGGCCACACCGTAGGAACCGAGGATGCCCACGACCGACCACATGAGGATAAGGGCCACGCCCCTGGCACCCGTGCCCTGAAGATAACCGAAGTAAAAGGCGATACAGCAGCCGATAAGGAGTTCGAGGAGTACGAGGAATTTGCCCTGCTGGATGAGGTAGGTCTTACAGGTCTCAAAGATGATGTTGGAAACATCGAGCATGGACTGGTGCGCGCGGAGCTTTTTGACCTTGAAGTACTGGTAAACGCCGAAGATAAGTCCCAGGAAGCAGACCAGAAAGCCGTACATGAGCAGGCTGTTTTGGGAACCCGAAAGGGTGGGGATGGCAAGGTCCGCTTCGCTGGCCATAGCCGGAACCGCCAGGAGCAGGAAAAGAAGAGCGCCGAACGCTTTTTTCATTGCAGTCATTTGACCTTCCTTTGTTATGATGGGTTTAAGATTTCTTAATCAGGCCATAAAAATAACACTTTAAAACAACATGATCCATAAATAAAAAACATAAAAACCCCTCCCCTCTGATTGATTTTACTTCCGGTCAATAAGTATCTTTTCCCTTCCATGAAACTTTTTGCCGGCCTTTTCACGGCCTTCATAATAATAATCGCCTCCGGCTGCACCTCCATGTTCGACAAACAGAATGTGACCGGCGCCGAATTCGCAAAATCCAAGACCCCGGACCCGGTCACCCTCTTCCGGGCCGTCACCCTCACCGACAGCCCGGGCCTCGACCGCGCCTCCACCCGCCTGCGTCCCTTTGAATGGAAGCAGGACGGTCTCTGCCGCCTCGGCCGCGTAAACCGGTACGACCTTATTTCCTACCTCGAATTCGCGGTCCCGAACAAGGCCGTGCCCGCGGATTTTTACGCCCTGTTCGACAACGGCGTCTACGGCCCGCAGGATGAATTCCACGGCATCGACTCCATACGCATCCGAATCCCGGTTCAGACCAGCTCCGTATACTCCTACGACACGCTCCGCTGCCGCCTCGTTGTCATGCGCGGGCAGCGGAAGGACACGCTCATCATTGACACCCTGGCCGTTGACCCGCTCTACGCCTCCCTGATATCCCCGTATGACACCACCCGCATTTCCTCACTCGACACGGCAAGCTTTCTTCCGCTCGACACCCTGTCCGTCACCCTGCCACCGGGCGAAACCATCCTGCACGGCCTCCTGCTTTCGGACAGCACCCGGCCGCTCTTCTACTACCTCGACTCCGTCCTGCTTGCGCCAAGACGGTCCGAACGCAACGACTCCACCCTGTTCGCGCTCTGCCTCCGGCTCATTCCCGAAGCAGGCCGCGACTCGCTCATCACCCTCTCCGCGCTCACGCCGCCCGCCATCACCTTCTACGGCCGGACCGTGCCCGTGTACCACAGCGGCGATTCCACCCAAACCTACTTCGGTCCCATGAAGACCGATTCCGTCCGGACGTTCATCCATACCCTCGGCTATACCACCATGCTTCCGGTGACCGACACGGTCTATTCGGCGCACCCCGTGGTCTCGACCCTGTACTTCCAGGCCGATACCGCCCTGTTCCACAACGCCCTGCTGCGGGCCGGAATCCCGCAAGCTGTCTTTAACGTGCGCCGGGACTCGATTTTTCAGAGTATCATCTCCGACTCCATCAGCATCCTTCGCGCCCGCGCCGTATTTCCAATTGACCGCGCCCTCTCGTTCACCGAAAACGGGCAGGGGTTGGACCTGAGCGTTCAGTGTTACCTTATTAACAGTCTCGGCCAGGCGATACTCGATACCCTGTCAAGCGCCATTTTCAATTCGCAGGACACCACCTTCCACAGCTTCTCCACAGCCACGGATACCGCGCTCATCTTTCCCATCGATAAATACCTGGCCGCGCTCACGGATCCGCGGTATGCCGGCATCGTAAGCCTTACGTTCATCATCCAGCCCTACCACCTGGCCAGCACCTATACCAGCCTCAACCGGGCCGGCCGGATTGTCTTCCAGAAAAAAGTGAAGGTCGATTTTGATTACCTGCAGCGCTAAACGGCTTGTCCCCCTCGTGCTCGCGGCCGCCTCCCTGGCGGCCGGCTTTTCGCTGCTCTCCCTCGACGGCCCTGTCAATTCGCTGCGCCTCGGCGAGGCGGTCCACGCGCCCGGCGCCCGGTACCTGGGCATGGGCGGCGCGGGCCTGGCGCTCTCCGACTCTGTCAACTGGAATGCGCAAAACCCGGCCGCATACGCGCGAATGGACTACACCTCCATTTCCATCACCTACCTGCCGGAACTCACCTACCTTGAGGAAAAAGGAAATCCCGAGACCTTCCTTGCCTTCACTAACGACTTTCCTGCTGCTGAAATCGTGATCCCGACCGGAAAATACGGCACCCTGTTCGCGGGCTACCGCCGCGACCGCCTGCTCGACTACAAAGTGAGCTTTCAAGACGCGGCCGGTTTCACTGTGCAACGCTATGGCCAGGGCGGTACTTACACCCTCAAGGGCGGCTACGCGCTCGAATACAAAAAGACGCTCTCCGCGGGCCTCTCCCTGGGCGAGCGCTTTGGCAGCACGCTGACGGGCCAGTCCGTGGACCCGGCGAGCGTGCCCACGGGCGCGTCACGGCTCACCCCCTCCTACTATCAAAAACTCCGCCTTTCAGTCTACATGGCCGAGTTCGGCCTTTTGGCCCGCTATAAAAAGTTCAGCGCGGCCATGTCGGGCGCGTTTCCGGTCAGCAGCGTGCGGACCGAACGCAATTTCCAGATCATCCAGAACTATACCGGACGCGACTCCATCGTGACCTTGTGGAACGATACCCCGCCCATGGACGACCAAGTGCCGCTCACAGGCGCCTTTGGAATCGCCTATGCCCCGAACAGCCGCATCAACCTCGCGACCGACCTGTCGGGCGTTCTCTGGGACGCGACGGGCCGCAAAACGGAATACCGGGCCTCGGGCGGCGCGGAGTTCTTCTTCTCCGATAAACGGAGCGAACATTACTACCTGAACATCCCGCTCCGCATCGGCTACTACTACCACCAACTCGGTTATATTGAAGACATCCGCGAACAGGGTGTCACCCTTGGATGGACCCTTCCCACGGCCGGCCACTTCGGCTACCTCAATTTTGCGCTCGAGGGGGGCAAGCGGTATTTGGGGAGCCTGTCCGAAAGCAGCGTCATTGAAACCTATTCGCGCCTATCGGTCCAGCTCGTGCACAAAGGCCGCTGGGGTCGTTTGCGCAAGGCCGCTGAAGGCGAGTTTTAGAACTTTTTCATCCTGGCGGAACATGCGCCGGTTTCTGCTATTCCCGTATAATCAAGTTTGTTGTGTAAATTGGCTATGAGTCCTGGATTGTTATAAACCGGACCCAAAGGGCACCCTTTCCATGCTTGTTTTCTCCTCCTATATTCAAAAACACATGCTTCCCGTTTTCTTTGTTTACGGACTTTCTTTTTTCCTGCTCGGGGTTGCCATATTCATGCAATCCAAGAAGGGCAGCAGCTTCAGGCTCGGCCGTCATCTCGCACTGCTGGGCGGGTTCGGCCTGCTTCACGGCACCAATGAATGGCTGGACATGTTTCTTCTGCTGGGACGGGATTACTGGTCGCCCGAGGTTTTCACCGGCATTGAAATCGCCCGGTTCTTCATC
>JAZDKP010000119.1:0-5724 GCA_043802925.1 Fibrobacterota bacterium
GCGGAATGCATGCGGAAGGGCGACCACATGAGCGACGGCTGGCAGAAGACGCACTTGTACGGACAGCCGCGCGAGGTGGTCAACTGGAGCGAACGTGTGGGCGCCCTGTCAAAGAGGAAAAACTGGTCCGAGGTGATGGAGACTTCGATGTCCGCAATCGTCTCGCGGTCCGGAAACGGGATGTTGTCGATGGGGGAAATGAGCTCCCTTTTCGCAGAGGAAACAAGCTTTCCGCCTTCGAAATACTGCACGCCCTTCAGCGCTTTCAGTACCGATAATGCCGCGCCGTTTCGCACGGCTTCCACGAGTTCCAGGAACGTCTGTTCGCCTTCACCGAGCACGCCAAAATCGAAGAGCGCGGGCATGGACCCCGGGGCCATGGAAAGGTGTTGGCCGCCCAGCACGAGGGGAACGCCCGGCAGTTCCTTTTTCAACCTGTCTGCCAGAGAAACGATTGCGGGAAAGGAATGGGTGAAGGCGGTGAAACCGATGAGGCCGGGCTTTGTGGCCGAAACAACGGCGCTGTCGTTTGCATTGACTGAAAGAATGTCGACGGTGACGCCAGGGGCCGCGTTTTTTTTCAGATAAGCGGAAAGGTAGCAGAGACCGGTGGGAAGAAAGGAACGGGAACCCGCGCCCGCGATTTCAACGAGCGCGATGCGGAAGGGCGGTGCCATCAGAACACCATTTCATCCATGAAAAAGTCGTTGAAGTCGGCCCGGCCCGAGAGCTCGATGTATCGGCAGCGGTCCCGTATGGCCTGCACCTGGCGCTCAAAATCCCGCGAAATGAGCGAAAGCCGCGCGCCCGCGCCCGCGGCGTTGCCGATGGAAACGATGCGGCCGTACATGGCCCTGGGAAGAAGTCCGATGCGCACCGCGCTCCGGATGTCAATGAAGCTGCCGAATCCGCCTGCGAGGTAAATTTTATCGAGGTCGTTGAAGTCCAGTCCTGCTTCCTTCAGCATCACGCGGATGCCCGCGGCCACGGCCCCTTTTGCGAGCTGCGTCTCGCGAACATCCCGGGGCGTGAGCACGATGTCGTGATCCGCGTCGTTTTCCGTCTGTGGCGCCACGACAAACGGTTCCTCGAGCAGTCCTTCGGGTGAAATCTTTTCCTGTTCGAGCAGATTGGCGACAATGTCGATCAGACCCGACCCGCAGATGCCGATGGGGCGGGCGTTGCCGAGAGTCTCGTACCGGTTGTCCCGGTATTTCGAGATGGCGCCTTCGATGCCGCCCACCCCGCACTCAATGCGCGCGCCCTCGAACGCGGGCCCTGCCGCGGTGGAGCAGGCGAGGAGGAAACTCCGGTTCCCGATGGCCATTTCGCCGTTGGTGCCGAGGTCAATAAAGAGCGATGGCCTGTCCGCTTTGGGGAGAGGGCTGGCCGTGAGTCCGGCCGTGATGTCCGCGCCCACGTAGCCCGATACTGAGGGCAGAGTGATGACTGCGGCCTCGGGGTGGGCCGAGAGGCCGAGGTCCGAGGCTGTGAGTCTTTTGGAATCCGTGAATGCGGGTGTGAAAGGAGCGAGCGCGATGGTGCGCGGGTCCACGCCCAGGAGCAGGTGGAGCATGGTGGTGTTGGCCGCGAAGACGGCCTTGAATATCTGGTAGGGGGCGATGCCTTCGTCCGCGCACAGGGCGCCGATGCCGTTGTTGAGCGCGTCGAGAATTTTCTGCTGCAAGTGCCGGAGCCCGCGCGCGTTTTCCATGGAGTAGTGGATGCGTGATATCACGTCCTGCCAGAACTCGGCCTGCGGGTTGAGGAAGGCGGTGGTGCCCACGGTTTCGTATCGCGACAGGTCCATGAGGTGCACGACCACGGTGGTGGTGCCGATGTCCACGGCCAGGCCGTAGGGAAAGGGCTTGAGTCCCGGGGTCTGGCGGCTGTCGGTGAGGATGCGTTCCCCGCAGTACACGGTGGTGAGCCCTCGTTCGGTCACGGTTCGGATGCCGCAGTCGGGCGCCACTTCGCGGATGTGCTCGGACGCGGCCTTTTGTATCAATGCGCGGCGGCCCGTGGGGACTTCCACGGTGCAGGGGGCGTTCACAAAGTACTGGCAGGCGAGGGCCGTGTCGCGTCCGTTCAGGATGACACGGCATTTGCGGCAGGTGCCGCGTCCGCCGCAGGGGGTGTGGAGGGGTTGGTCGTGCGCACGCAGCAGGTCCAGGAGCGAGGTGCCAGGCACGGCACGCACTTCAGCGGTCTGGCTGCCCCGGATAATGCGCACCGGAATCAGGTCAGGCATGAACGGTCTTGTCGTTTTCGGTCAAAAGGCCGCCGGTCTGTTTAAGGCAGAACTTGCGCTTTGCGGTATAAAAGATGACTTCCAGCCCGCAGAGGAAATAACCGATGTCACGGATTAAAAGTTCTTTAGGGTCGGAAAATTCCCCCGCCTTGTGCATTGTAAAGCATCCGCAGTCAAACTGGAGGCCCCGGGCAAGGTTGAAGGCAATGGCAATAATGAAAATTCCGAACATGGTGTTGATGATAATGGCCGCTGCGCGCGGAAAAATACCCAGCAGCAGGGCCAGGGCGGCCGCGAATTCGAAACCTGGAAGAACGATGGCCGAGAGGTTGATGGACCACGCAGGCGGAATTTTATACCCGTAAATTATTTTAGCCAGAAGGTCGGGGTACATGAATTTATGGACGCAGGCATAGAAAAAGGTCCCTGCCAGGAGATAACGGCAGGCGAGTTCAAACCAAGGGTTGTTCAGAACCAGGAGGATTTTCTTCATCACGAGATTTCCCTCCCCAAAGATACGATTTATCAGGCCCGGCCGAGGTATTCCTTGTTTTCGGTCCCGACTTTCAGCTTTTCGCCGTTTTTGATGAACATGGGCACCTGGATACGCAGTCCTGTTTCGAGCGTCACTTCCTTGGTGGCGTTGCTTGAGGTGTTGCCGCGCACCGCGTCCGTGGCTTCGGTGACGGTCATTATCACGGACGTGGGAAGGTTTATCAGAAGCGGGCTTTCCTCAACGAACAGCACTTCGTAGCGTTGGTTGGCGACCAGGAAATTGACGGCGTCTCCGATGATGTTTTTCTGGATTTCGATCTGGTCGAAAGTGTCGGGATCCATGAACACGTAAGTGCCCTGGTTTTCATAGCTGAATTCGAGTTCGCGCGATCGATTTTCGAGCACTTCGAATTCTTCACCCGTGCTGCAGCGCACCGGGAAGGACTTGCCCGAGGTGAGGCTGCGCATCTCCATCTGGACAAAGGCGCGCAGGTTGGGGGGGGTGCGGGTGATGCATTCAAGGACCACGCACATGTCGCCGTTATAACGCAACACGTTTTTTTTCGAAATCCGGTTCGGGGTCATCTTGGGCATAAAGAGTGTCTCCTGTGATTTTTTTTATCAGCGTGAAAAAATAGTCGTCCGCAGGGCGAGGAAACAAGGTTAAATTGCACGGCTAAATCGCGAAAGTGGATAAATATCTAAATAATGTGATCTATATCATAGATTGTCAAACTATAATAATATACTTTTTAGTTGAAATGTTTCGATAAAAAATATATTATATTAGAAATACAAAACAAAACAGGTAAAGCGATTAAATGGCGAAAAAGATATGAAAAACAAGCAGATTCAAAGCTCATGTAAAAGACAAGGTTGTCGTGAAAATTCAGAAAACAGTGGTGATTCGGCCAATTTTAGCCAAAATCATGGACCGGCTGATATTGTTGGAAATGTGAAACGGAACCCCAGGACCGCATGGCGCCAGTACGGCGAAACGGTTCTGGTTATCACCCCGGACGACCGCAAGGTTCATGAGCTTAACGAAACCGCTTCGTTCTTGTGGAACGCGGTGGGCGAGGGCGGGACTTCTCCGGCCAACTTGTGCGAAGGGCTGGTCAAAAGCTACGAAGTGGAACCGGGCCAGGCGAAAAAGGACGTGTCAAAGTTTGTGAAACTGATGGTGCAAAAGGCCATCCTCGAGAAGGAAAACTAAATGGCGCGGAAGCGGCTGGTGGGCGAAACAACGCCCGTTATCGCTTATCTCGAGCCCACGCTGCGGTGCAACCACCGTTGCGTTCATTGCTACGTGGAGCAGAACATCCCGCAGGCTTCCGAAGAACTTTCGCTCCTTGAAATCAACACACTGCTCGATGGGTTGGCCTCCTTAGGCGCGCTCATCCTTGTCATCACGGGCGGTGAACCCTTGCTTAGGCCCGACTGGCCCCACATCCTGCAGGCCGCGCGTAAGCGCGGTTTTGCGCCCGTGCTTTTCACCAACGGTTCGCTCATTAACGAGTCGGTTGCCCGCGCGCTCAAGGAATTGGCCGTTCTGGGCGTGGAAATCAGCTTTCACGGCGCTGACGCCCCGACACACGACCGTGTAACCGGCGTGACCGGCTCCTTTGTCCGAGCCGTCAACGCGGTCAAGCTCCTCAAGCTGCAGGGCATCCGGGTCAAGGCCAAGGGGAACCTGCTCAACGCAAATAAAGGTGACGTTAATGCCATGCTCGCGCTTTCAGAAACACTCGGGTGCGAATACACTTTTGACCCGCTCATCTACCCCTGCCGCGATGGCGCCGACAGACCACTTGCCGAACGGCTGCCCGATGCGGGGCTCGCACGGGTTTACAGCGACAAACGGCTGGTCCATGCGGTCAAACCGCGGCGCAGAAGCTACCTCGAAGTGCCCGAAAACCGGCTCTGCGGCGCGGGCGCCAACATCGTGGCCGTGTCCGCAAACGGTGACGTCAGTCCCTGCGTGCCCATGAAGCTTGTGGCCGGTAACATCCGCGAAAAGAGCATCGTTGATATCTGGAACAACAGCCCGGTGTTCGTTCAGCTTCGGAAATACCGCAACCGCGACCTCGCGGAATGCAACGCCTGCAGCATGACCCGCCACTGCATCCGCTGTTCCGCCCTCTCGTACAACGAAACCGGAGACCCGCTCTCCTGCGCCACACTCTCGCGGCAGATTGGCGGTGTGCGCAAGCAGATAGCCGAAGGAGCGTGCGTATGAAGGCCATGAACATCGACATGCTGCGCGTCTGCCTGGCGTCGCAGGGCGAATGGCCGGTCCGCGTCAAGGGGTGGTGCATGCTGCCTGCGATAGAGAACAACGCCGAGGTGGTGCTTGAGGCGGTTGCTCCCGAGACGCTGTGCGCGGGCGACCTGGTGGCCTACAGGCATCAGGGCGCGCTTCTCACGCATCGGTTCGTTTTACGCGAGGGAAACTTTTTTGTGATGCGGCCTGATAACCGGCCCGAGCGCGAAGACCTGATTACGGCGGTGGACATTGTAGGGCGGGTGCGCGAGGTGCGCAACCCCTCATTCGCGAGAAAGGTTTTGAATAAATTAATACGGTTGTTTGCAAAGGATAACGGATGAAGAACGAAGCGAAGGTTGCGCGGAAAAAATACACCGCGCCGTCTGTCAAGTCCGAATTGATTTTTGAAACGTTGGCGCTGGGTTGCGCGCAGTGCCTCAACATCGACCCTCAGACTGCGGACGGATGGGGCGACGGAAACTGCGAATTCACACCGTCGAATTATTGATTGATTAAGGAGTCTTTGTGCGTCCTGTTAATTGTAGAAACAAAGTCAAGCGCTTAAAGCCGCAAGGATGACCTATGCGCAACCATAAACTCCCCTTGTTCGCCGTGGTGCTGTTCACGGCAACCGTTGCGTTTTCGGCGTTCACCCCCCTCTGGCGAATTCCCGCGGACGCAGGCGTCCGCTATGCGCTCACGGCCGGTAACG
>JAZDKP010000120.1:0-15539 GCA_043802925.1 Fibrobacterota bacterium
AGGCAGACAAAAACAAAAACGACTGAAATAACGGCAAAACAAAATCCGGACTTTCCCATGTCGCCTCCGTTTATTATTTAATTGGATATTCTGTTTATTATATAGCTATTTAAATGCTGGAAATTCTAATCTTTTTATCCATAAGGCGACGCTTTTTGCCGAAAAGATTCTGGAATTGGCTGAAAGCCAGCAGGCCTGTTGAAACGCGCCACATCGAGGTGAGCGGTATCCCCATTGAGATGGTTCGCAAAGCCATTCGGAACTTTCACCTGCGTGTTTCCCCTCCCGACGGCCGGGTTCGGGTCTCGGCCCCTTTCCGCATGAGCCATGGTGCCATCCGCTTGGCCGTTGAAGAAAAACTGGCATGGATTAAGCGCCATCGGGCCCGATTCGAAGGCCTGCCCAGGCAAATAAAACGTGAACTGGTGAATGGCGAAAACCACTTTTTTCTGGGGCAGCCGTACTGCCTTCAAATCACGGAACATACCGGGAACCCGCGGGTCGTTGTCAACGGCACAAACCTGGATATCCGCATCCGGCCGGGATCATCAATAAAACAGCGCGAACGGGTGCTGCTCGAATGGTACCGGAGGCAACTGAAAGCCCGGGTCCCTCCCCTGCTGAAGAAGTGGGAGGCGGCCATGGGAGTGCGCACCGCGGGATGGAACATCAAGAAGATGAAAACAAAGTGGGGCACCTGTAATGTCAGTACCCGCAGAATCTGGCTTAATCTGGAACTGGCAAAAAGACCGGTGGAGTGCCTGGAGAACATTATCGTTCACGAATTGGCACATCTCATTGAACGAAACCACGGACCGCGGTTCACGGCGCTGATGGACCGGTACCTGCCACACTGGAAGCAACAGCGGGACATGCTGGACCAGCAGCCTATTGGGTCCTCGGAAGAACTCAAGCGATTAAACACCGGAAAATCGTAGCGGTAGAATTTACTCCCTCCTGTGTTTTTCTACCCGAAATCTTGATTCTTCGAGAAAACCCGGGCCTATTAATCAATATCTTAAACATGAGGGCATGCTCTTTGCATTAAGCAAAGTAAGGGATATATTCTTAAATACGTCGGGAGATAGCTATGGCACGATTCGCTTCGCTTATTGCAATCTGTTTTTTCCTCTGTCATTGTTCCAAAGACAGTCCCACGGCCCCGGCACTCACTCCCGCCTCAACCGACAGTATCAAACAGTTTGTCCTGGACTCGCTCTTCAAGGATACGCTGTTCGGACTGGATACGGCAAAGTACCGTTATTATTTCACACAGGGAAACCTGGTATCCACAGGGTCAACATTTGACCTTGGAATTGAGGGAGAAGGGCTTTTTGCGCTCAAACTCGACAGCACGTTTTATTATCTACGTCGGCCCGGCAAGTTCTTTGTTGATAAAGACGGATACATGGTCCGTGAGTTCAACGGACCCCGGTTAATGGGATGGAAAATAGACTCAACAGCAACGAGTTCGCTTCTGGTCCCAATCCAAATTCCCATCCATTCGCTCGTGTCACCGGCAAAGGCCACGACCAGGGTGGAACTCCAAGGCAACCTGAACTCCAACAGCGAAGGGTGGGGAACAATCATTTATACGCAGCCCTTTTTTCATCGGGTGGAGGAGTTTAACACCAACCGTATCGCGGGAGGTTCGGGCCTCGACAACGATTACGGTGCGGGCGGTCTGGATCACGCGGCCAGCTTCAACACAATCGGCAATATCGCAACCGACCCCGGCATGGCTAATTCGGTGAGACTCACCGGCCTGCATAACGGCAACGGCGAGGCGCTCGGCATCAGGTATGGTGACGTCCTCTTTGTCACGGCTACCATGGACAACGGAGCGGGGGTGGACGAAACCTTCACGGCCAGCTTTGTGGTTGTGACGGATCCATCGCAGGCCGGACGCGTGGGCGCCTCCACGACCGAATACCGGGTCGCCACGCTCAACCAGTTTCTCATGGCCTCGCAGGACTTCCTCACGGGCGGCACGTGGCGCGGCGGCGGCGGCTCCGGTGCGGCCGGAGCGGTCATTGCAATCATGCCCGATGGTAAAATTCGTGTGGACAACAGCGGCCCAGGCAGCACAACGAGCATAAAGGACCTGAATTTCTCAAGCAACCGGCCCATTTCGCGCACCTTCATTTCAGCCGCATTTTCATTCCGTTCCGAAATCCCGAATGTGGGAGTTTACTCATCCAGCGACACACCGGACCGCCTTTTCAGACCGGCCCTTTCGACGGATGCGGTGTACGACTACATGTTCTACGGTGCGGCCAACACCATAATCGCGGGCAGCAACCCGGTGCCGCAAATCTTCACGGCCAACGGCACCTCGCTGGACATCCAGCAGGGCGACAAGATTGACATCTCCGCCATGGTCGGTTCCTCCCCCAAGAACTCCTCAAGACTTGCGTTCGACGAGGGTGCGATTGCCGTGCATGGCGCCACAACGATGCGGGACATTCTCGATGAAATCCGCAACACGCTGAACCTGCCCCAATATGACGGTACGGTCAACAACAACCTTTCCGTTGCGATAAATTCTACGGACACGGACGATGACCTCATTCCCGAAGGCGCTATTGTGATTCGGGGACAACCCGAAATTTCCTTCTCCATCAACAATTTTTCGCTTATGGCCGAGAACGCATCGCCCATCACGGAACCGCCCACGGACTTCAACACGAACATGGTGACCACGCAGCTGCAGGCATCGCGCAATACTGGTGTGTTTGACACCTCCATCGAGATTTACGATGCAAACGGTACAGCACACACATTGACTGTCATGTTTATTCATTCCGGCATCAAAGATCCCGCGACATGGTTGTGGTCGGTTTCCATGAACAACGGTGAAACGGTTCTGCACGGTCGCAGCGGAAAGATCACCTTCGCGCTCGACGGGACGCCGAGCTCCTTCACGTTTGACGAACCGGGTGTAATCCGGACACGCATCCTCCCCTCGCCGGGTGCCGACACTGTGTCCATTGCCATACACTGGGGCACGCCCGGTGCCTTCAATGGCATCACCCAGTTCGCCTCTCCCACCACCGTTGCCGCAGTCGCACTGGACGGGTACACAAGCGGGAGAAGCGAGGAAATTACAATTGATCAATTTGGAACAGTGGGCGCATCGTTTACGAACGGGACATGGCAACAGCTGTTCCGGATAGCGTTGTGCGACTTTCCCTGCAAAGCCGGGCTCCGGTATGCAGGGTATGGTTATTTTGTTAAGACAGCCCAATCCGGTAACCCCTGGTTTGGAGAACCGGGAATATCCGCGAATGGAACTCTGAAGCCGGGCGCGATTGAAACAGACTGAAAATTACTTCCAGCTCTTCTTCACGTACTCGCCAACCGCGATGACCTGCTCGATGTCGCCGTCCGGCGGCAGGATGTCGCCCACGTTGAGGATGCCCCTCCCCTTGAACGCGGTCATGACGCGGTCCGCGTAGGTGAGCAGCTTTTCGGTGGGCAACTTCTGGCAGAAGAGCGTGGAGGGCACGCCCACAAAGGCCTTTTGGTTGGGTCCCATGGCCTCAGCCAGCGCTTCAAGCTCGTAGTTGAACATGGGCGCAGGCGTGCAGCCGTCGAGCACGTCAAAGCCGGTCTTTGCGATAAGCGGAAAGTAGCCCTTGAAATTACCGTCGAGATGGGTGGAGACGAACTTGTTTCCATCGTGCAGCACCTGGCACGCCTTCTGGTAAAAGGGGATGCAGAACTCCTCGTACTGGTTGGGGGCAATGAGGTTTTCGTCCGCGTGGTCCGAAATAATGACCAGCCGCTCACCCGGGCAGGCCGCGGCCAGCCGCACGAGCTCCATGTCCTTCGCCTCCTGCACCTTCATAAAATCAAGGATGCGCTTTTCATCGTCAAACAGCGCGTAGATGACCTTTTCAAACCCCATGTACATATGCACCAGTTTGCCAAAAGGCGAACGGAAAATGACGAGGTCGCCTTCGCCCCAGTCGCCCATCTGTTCGCGAAGTTTGAGCACGTTCTCGTACGTGGGCGTGAAATGGGTGTGCTCCACCACGTATTGCATGATGTCGAGGTCCGCCATTTCTTTGACATAGTGTTCAAACGGCCCCCAGGTGCCGTCCGACGCCAGGATGTCAACGTGACGTATCGTGCCTTTGGGTGTAACCAGATGCGTGTGCCGCTCGCGGCCTTTGCGTTCTGTCACAACCTTTACATCGCCGGAATAGCTCTTTTTGAACCAGTCGCCGATGTGCACAGGGAAGCCCCAGTCGTTTTTGCGGTAAAAGTCGAAGAGGGTCCACTCCCTGTACTTTTCGGGCATTGTGCCGGGGTTCGTGTGGAAGGGCTCTGAATCGGGAATGAACTGCGCCGCACCCCAGACCCGCTCCTGCCCCTTGGGCGTGCGCGCGGCCGAGTACCAGTCCGTGATGTCCGGGAAAAAGGGCATGTTCACGGGCTTTTTGCCCTCAAGGACAGCATAAATATGCTCTCGGTGCGTCATGGCAAGGTCTCCTTCTTATGTTTATTTTGAAAGGAAAAAATACCTTTATCCGGAAAAATGGATCAAGGAATATGGCTCCCCCTCCCCCGTCTCTCTTGAACGTCCCCCGGGCAGGGGATTATATTTGAAAGACGATGGACGTCTTCTTTTACGAAGCCTTTGAAGAAGAAGCCAAAGCGCTGGGCCGGCACCTGCCTGTGGGCGTCAAGGCGGGGTTCGCCTGGCAGACCCCGCAGGAAGCCGGCCACACTGCACCGCCCGCGCCCTTGATAAGCGTGCGCACCCAGTCCGTCATTCCAGCGGCCTGGGCCCCAAAGCTCCGCGGCATCCTCACCCGAAGCACGGGCTACGACCACCTGGCGCGCTACCGTGATACGGCCGGTTGTCCCCTCCCCTGCGGCTATCTGCCGCTGTACTGCCACCGTGCGGTCGCGGAGCAGGCGCTCCTGCTCATTCTGGCGCTCCTCCGCAAGCTCCCCCTGCAAACCGAAAACTTCAGCCGCTTCCACCGCGACGGCATGACCGGCCGCGAAGCGGAAAAGAAGCGGCTCCTCGTCCTGGGCGTGGGCAACATCGGATACGAAATGGTGAAACTGGGAAAGGGCCTTGGAATGACCGTGCACGGCGTAGACATCGTGCGCAGACACCCGGACGTTCACTATGTCACTCCCGAGGCCGGGCTGCCCTGGGCCGACATTATCGTTTGCGCCATGAACCTCACCCCGGATAATACGGGTTATTTCAGCTATCATACGTTCAAAAAAACAAAGCCCGGCCTCCTTTTCATCAACGTGGCCCGGGGCGAGCTCTCGCCCGCGTCAGACCTGCTGCTCCTGCTGCGCGAAGGCCACCTGTCGGGCGCGGGACTTGACGTGTACAACAACGAGAGCGAGCTGGCTGTGGCCCTGCGTTCGGGGCGAGCCTCGGATGACGCCGAGGTCCGCGCCGTGCTCGAGCTTTCAAAACGCGCCGATGTCCTCTGCACCCCGCACAATGCCTTCAACACCGCGGAGTCTGTGGAACGCAAGGCCGAACAGAGCCTCCAATCCATCCACCATTTTCTGCGTCACGGTATCTTTCCCTGGCCTGTGCCGTAAAAGAAAACCATGGTGACACGCCCCTTTTCCGCCGTGCGGCTGACGGTTTTGCTTGCAACCTCCCTCTGGGCGCAAGCGGGCAACACCATCACAAAGAGCGACTTCAACTTCGGCCACCAGCTCGGGTACATGTATTCGCGAACGGACGACGCCTATTTCCATGCCCGCGGCGAAGGGTCCTTCGAAACCGGCTTCCTCGCCTATTACACAGAGTCCATGCCGCTCGTGCAGGCGCCGGAATGGCGCGAACGGACCCTGCTCATGGTGCCGTTGCGGTTTGACATCTGTCCGAGCGACAACATCATCATCCAGGCCGCGCTCACGGACCTTTTCGTGGAATTCCCCTATAAAAACATCCACAACGCGGGCGGCAAATCGCCACGCTTCATGGTCAAAATGCGCCTGTGCAACGAGGGCAGCCTCCGGCCCGCCACGGCCTTCACCTGCGGGGTCAAGTTCTCGAGCGCCAAACCCTTTACCATCTGGGACAAAACGCACAACTACCTGGAGAGCAACGGCCTGGCCGGCGCCGATACCGGCGTGGCCGATTACCTTCTGCTCTTCACTTTCTCCAAGGCAATCGCCGCGCGCCAGTGGCTGCACGCGCGCATCGGCCTCGCCCCGCTCGGGAGTCCAGTGGAGTATGTGCGGGGCTCCGGCCAGGCCGACGAGCTCCCCTACGGGCTTATGCTCGAATCGCGGTTGAGCGACCGATGGTCACTGAAAAATGAAATCAGCGGCATGAAAAACGGCCTTTCAAGCACGCGTCTCGCCCATTATTCCGTGGCACGCTCCTGCGCCACGCGCGCCTTCGGGAACACGGACCTCACGCTCAACCTCGAAAAGGGACTTACACGCGAAACCGACGAATGGGTCGTTGGCTTCTACCTCAAATTCAACTTCGGAAAAAAATGAATTCCCCTAAAACCATCGGCATCCTCCAATGCTTCCATGTGGCGGAAAACCTTCGGCCCCGGTTCGGCGACCTCTTTGACCTCTTTTCAAACCTGATGCGGCCCGCGGAACACGGTCTTGTTTTCCGTAAATATGACGTTTATGATGGCGTGTTCCCTGCGGAGGCGGGGGACTGCCAGGGATACCTCCTCACCGGAAGTCCCTGGGGCGTTTACGATACGGACCCCTCCATTGCCCGGCTCATGGGGTTCATCCGGGAATGTTACGCTCAAAAAATCCCGCAGGTGGGCATCTGCTTCGGCCACCAGGCGCTCGCGCACGCACTCGGGGGACGCGCGGAAAAGTCAACCCGGGGTTGGGGATTAGGCGTACATACGTTTGCGGTCAACAGGCCGATGCCGTGGATGATGCCGCCCGCAATGGAAGTGTCGCTCCTTTACTCACACCAGGACCAGGTGACCACCCTTCCGCCTGGAGCGGTGCATCTTGGAGGCGACGCGTTCTGCGAAAACCGGATGTTCGTAATCGACAATCTTGTGCTGGGCATCCAGGGCCATCCGGAATTCACGATGGAGTATTATACCACGGCGAAAGAAGCACAGATTGAAAAGCTGGAGCCTGGTTTTAAAATGAAGATCCGTGGGAGCCTGAAAACGCCCATGAACGCGGAGATCGCAGGCCAGTGGATGGTGAGGTTTTTCAACGCGGGGCCATGACCGCGTTCCCTTCCCGCCACGGTTTTCCCACTTATTTGATGAGCGTTATTCTTCTCTTGATGACTTGGTTACCCGCTTTCGCCTGCAAAAAATAAATGCCCGAAGCCTGGTTCCCGGCCGTCCAAACGGCCTTGTTGCCATGGATTTGTTTTGACAGATCCGCGACCCGCCTCCCGCTGATATCGTAAACAGTCAACTGCACGGGCGCTTCAGGGTTCGCCCCGGCATTGGGCCGGATGATCCGGATCGCGATCGACGGGTTGAAAGGGTTGGGAAAAACGCTGATCCCGAATTGATGGATACGGTCCAGGGGTGGGTTGTCAATGGAGGTGGGGCCCTGGCTGATGTCGGCCTCATAATCCAGGTAATAGGCCGCGTGATTCGTGCAGTCCGACCAGTATTTGCAGGCCGTGCCGGCGAAATAGCTGCTCCGGGGTGTAATGATGCGCTTGCCGTCGATGAACTCGTTGTGCGACACGTAACCGGAATGATAAGTCCCGTGCGCGGTAAAACCCACGATGCGCGGGTTCTGTGTTGAAACGCGCGCCATAGTCGTGGGGTAGACGATAGGAACGGAGTCGGGCCTGGGATATGACGCGTCATAATAAAACATGGCGTCCGTGAAATAGTCCCTCGCCCTGGCCAGGCGGTCCGGCTCGGTTTTGCCGTGCGCCATGTAAAGAAACGCCTCAAGCCCGGCGAACGAAAACAGATAGGGCGTATTGTCGTTGAGCGATTGTACGGTGTTCGGCCTGGTATAAACCATTCCATAGGGACAGCGGATGGAATCCGCGCCCTGCATTTCCCAGTAGCCGCCGAAAATCCGGTCGCGAAGCAGGATGGTGGAAACGGAATCCATGAATTCCACGATTTTGGGAAGGTCCGGATCCGCGGGATTCACCCGTTTCATGGTGGTGTAAAGACGCATGACGCCTAACACGCCGATGCGCAGCATGTTGGTGGTCACCTGCCAGTCGGAACCCACGGGGTTGGACCAGTCCGCGGGCCGCGTGTAACGGCCCGGATTGGTTTTCAGGCAGTTATAAAGGCTCTGATTGAAGGCTTTGCGGGCCGTGGTCAGGTACCGGGCGTCTCCGAAGACATCGTAGGCCGTGGCAAGACTGAGAAGCGGCCAGGTAATCGAGCGGATTTCATCATTAAAAAAGGTCTGGCTTTCGTTCGTCGCCAACGTAGAGGGGCCGTGCAGGTTCCGGTCGGAGGCGTCGGCCCGGAAACGGAAAACATCGCGGGTGAGCCGGTCGCCGGTGAGCAGGTAATGCAGGGCAATCCCTTCGTTCCAGTTGTGGCTCGTTTTAGGCATCTGATATCCGTCATCCACGATGAAGTGCAGCCACTTTTCATAATAACTGACGCCCGCCTGATACCAGATTTTCCAGACAGGATCCGTGCCGTCGTAGGAATTAGGCCAGGTATTGGTGAGCGGCGTCGTCGACCAGTAGTTGCAGGTCCCGAGGTCCCGGAGAAAGACGGTTTCATCGGCGCCTTCATAGAACATTTTTCCGTTGCCGGTCCTTAGGAATCCGTACAGCATGGCGCCCGATAAATCGTAGTGCAGGTTGTTGAAGGCATCGGACCACTTCCAGTCGCCGTAATTGACCCATCCGAGGGCATGGGTATGAAAGTTGAAATTGCGCATCATGTCGAGGTCCATTTTATGGCCCCAGGCATTTTCATCCTGAATGGCGGCGTTCGTATCGACGAAAACCTGATGCATGCGCTTCTGCCGGAAAATGGCGGTGTCGAGCCGCGGCTGGCCGGCGACAGCGTAATCGGCAAGCGGGAAGGGGCCGAGCCCCGCGGCCGAGTGATAATATACCGGGGAGGCCAGTCCGATGAGCGGACGCTGCGTCGCCAGGTTGAAATCCAGGGCGGCCTGCGTGCTCTGCGCGCCGGAATAAAACTTGAGGTCCGTGACCCAGGTGCGCTGGCGGCTCCCGGGCAGCCAGTAATCTGCGGCCTTGACCCACAGGGTATATTTATCGTACTTGACGTTGCCTTTGACGTCAATCGGAAGATAGCGGACCTCGAGGGCGTTTGCCAGCGCGGCGAAGCCGGCCGGGTGCATCTGCCAGAAATTGCGGCGCGACACCATCAGGCCCGTCGTGCCGTTGTTGATGTCGAGCCACCCCTCGCACGCGTTGCCGTTCTTCACGTCAACGCCGTTCCGGGTGTACCAGTAATGGATGTTCGAATTCTTTTCCGTGGAAGGGGGCGGCGTGCCGTCGTCGCAATAGGGATTGGTGGCGTTGAGATGGGCCAGCAGGAATTCGAGCGAATCCGTGGCGCCAAGCGTGGTGGAATAACTTTCCGGACCCAGCACCGCGGCCGACGCTCCGTGCGTGTACCCCAGGCGCAAAAAGAAAC
This sequence comes from Fibrobacterota bacterium, assembly GCA_043802925.1. GTDB lineage: Bacteria > Fibrobacterota > OXYB2-FULL-49-7 > OXYB2-FULL-49-7 > JAEUSG01 > JAZDKP01. The sequence goes on from JAZDKP010000120.1 coordinate 9,600, forward strand.
CCTTGAACGTCAGGCTCTCGTGGACACCATAGAAACCGGGGTTGTGCAGCGTCGAATGGACGGTGATAAAATCCTTTCCCGCATAGGCGTGGATGCGCATGATGAACCGGAGGGGACGCTTGCCCCAGGCCACGTAACCGCTGTCCGTCACTAACTGTTCATTGGTGGAACTGTAGAAAAAACCAACCACCCGGATGCAGACGCGCAGGGGTCCCTGCTCTTCAATGTAACAGGAGTCGGCGTTGGCGCGGCCGAAGTATTCGGTGGCGCCCTGGGTCACGATAAGACCGCTCGTGTTGTCCGCGTTCACCATCAGGGTGCTTCCGTTCCAAACCTTGTTCAAACCGTTAAAGGAATTGCCTTTGAGCACTTCAAAAGTAATGGCGCCGGTCGCCACGGTTATTTTGGTCGCGGAATCGGCCACGGTCAGGGAGGTGGCGGGAATTTGGGTGCCGGCAACAAGATCAAAATTTTGCGACGCCCTGGACGCCAGCGTGGGCTGGATATCGCAAAGCACCCATTTGGCGCTTCCGTCCGGCCACAGAGCCAGGGTGGTGAACTGGCCGTTCATGCCCGAAACATGCACGGGCGCGGGTTGTTCAAGCGCGGCGCCTGGAATTTGTCCCTGTTCCACGGGAAGGCCGAAGGTGGCGGGCATCGCGGTCCGGCTGACGCCGGAATATTCGGTGATGGAAAATTGTACGGGAAGCGGGTGCGTGTCAGCACAGGCAAAAACGAAGATCGCGAGCAATAAACGATACCGGCCCATTTTATTCCCCTTTTTAATAATTTTTATTCACGGCTTTAGAAACAACCCAAGCCCTGATTAAAATATTTTTTTGGGCCAGACCAGTCAATACTAACCTCTCACCTCTGCCCCCCCCCCCCCGCGAATCCGATTTTTTCAGCGCAGGTAGACCATCTGCTTCTGCATCGTGAGCTTGCCGCACATGAGTCGACAGAGGTAGACCCCGCTGCCCAGACCCCGGCCGGACGCGTCCCTGCCGTCCCATACAACCGTGTGAACGCCTGCCTCCTGTTCGCCGTTCACGAGTGTCCGGATGATCCGGCCCTGAATGTCAAGCACCTGGAGCCGGAGCACCCGCTTTTCGCCGCGGATGCCGGGCAGCGCGTACCGGACTGTTGTCAGCGGGTTGAATGGATTTGGCGAGTTGCCGTAAAGGGCGAAGCGCGCCGTTCCTTTGGCGTGGGTCTCAATTCCGGTCGTGGCCTGCACAACATTGGAAATGCCCGAAACATTTCCCGAACTGTCGTAACTCACGAGCGCGAAGTAATAGGACGCCGCGTCCTTGAGGCCGCTCACATGAAAGGTCTCGCTGCTTCCGGCCACAGAGGGTGTGGGTTCGTCGGCGACATTGTCCGCGGCCCAAAAAGAAATTTCCCGCGTGGTGATGTAATTCCTTGCTTTGGCCAGATACTCCGCGTTCGTGGCCGGCAGGGGAGCGCGCAGGTCAGGCCAGCCCGTGCTGTCCGCAGGATTCCAGCGCTTTACAAAATCAACGATGGGCGCGCCCTGCCAGCACTTGACCTGGTACGAGGCAGCGCGGCCGGCAGTACCGTCTCCGCCGGGCGCGGTCCAGTTTAGCACGATGGACCAGCCGGAAGAGTCCATCGGCGACGTAGCCATGAGGTTGGTAACCGTGGCCGGCGGCACAGTATCGAGCTGCCAGCGCTTCCAGAGGCTTTGGTAGTAGCACATCAGCCGGTGATCGGCAAAGGTATTCTGATAGGTCGGCAGGGCCCCTTCGAGCACCTTGAACAGTTCGCGCTGGCCGGCTATCAAGTAGCCGTAGCATTCTCCCCCAAGCGCCTCACCGGCCGTGCTGGTGAAAACGCCGCTGTCCACTCGCGCACCACTGCCCCAATAGTCGGCCCAGGTGTATTCCCATCCTTTATAGACGTTGCCTTGCAGTGCCGCGATGTGCTCCAGGTGCTTGGAGGTCAGGATGACAGCATCGCGGATTTCCTCATCACGCGTCTCTTCCCAGTATTTATACAACGCGCGGATGGCGATGGCGTTCTGAAATTGTGCCGTGACCGCGCTTCGCGGCAGCCGGACCCCGGGATAAGCGGTGCGCCACCGCGAGAACAAGCTCGCCCCATAAGCGCCGCCGGAAACAGAGTCCTCGGATTCGGAAATAAACCCAATCGGGCTGCGCCGGGCGGCATTGCGCAGGCAATAAGCGTATATTCTTGCGGGCTTGAAGAATAGACTGTCGCCGGTCACCTCATACGCCTGCGTGCTGACAAATAGGGGCCTCCCCACATAGCGGGGCCCATAGGGAATCATAATAAAGGAATCGATATTTATCAGCGTGCCATGATGAACACTGTAGGGCCAGCCGGAATATGCGCCATAGGTGCGGTAATACATGCATGTGGCCGCGCGCACACCTTGATCGAGCATGGAAGTGTATGCCGCAGGATCGCCGGTCAGGTAATAATACTCCAGAACCTGGTAATTGGGCATGTGTCCGTCATCCGGCTGATTATTGCGGTGCCATGCAAAACCGGGAAAGGTGGTAAAACGGGTTTGGTAATAAGACCCGGGATTATGAATTTGTGAAAATTCGCTGAGATGCGCTTCCGGATTAAGCAAAAAGCTGAGGTCTGATACGCGGTTCTCCGAGGTGTGCACGGGCGCCATATCATTGAAGTAAAAAGTCCTGTGTTCAGCGTATTCGAATTCCGTGGGATCACCGGTAATCAAATAGTTGCCGTAGCATGTTGACAAATTCCAATGATCGCCAACCCCGTTGAACCCTTGAATATAGCCGTATCGATCCCAGCCGGAATTATAGCCATATTCGGAGACGCCGCCATAGGCGGGTTTGGCATAGCGCACCCAGGCGCCGGGAGCTTTACGGCTCAAGCCCGGGGCCAGCGCAAAACCGCCGTCCCAGGCCCGGGTATCGCGGTACCAGGCCGGATCATCGGCCAATGCGCGGAGTGGCGCGTCGGCTTTTTTCCAACACGCGTCCAGCTTGCCGGCTGTTAAAGCGCCGCTGAAAAATTCCAGGCGCATGCGCTGGCTTTTCCGGCTGTAAGGATCGAGCGAGTAAACGGTTCCCTTGTCAGGAAAGAGTTCAAAGATAATCTGTCCTTGCGTCACGGAAATCGCCTTGGGATAATTGGGGCCGAAGTCGCGCAACGCCGCCATGATTCCAAGTGATCCATCGGCGAGTGCGACGCCTCCTTTGGCTGTCACCCCGCCCGAAACCCCGGTGACAGTGAAAGCCCCGCTGTCCTGCGCCAGGCGGGAAGCGGAAGCGCTTGCGTTGCCTGTTACTTCCGACTGCCCGAGCAATGCATAGGATTGGCTGCCGCTTAAATTGAGATTGAGGGTCAGAATATATTTTTTAAACGGCCAGGAATAAGCCGTATACGGCGTGGCTCCCAGCTCAGGCTTGTCGCCCTCCATGTAGGTATTGGTCACGGCATAGTTCACGTCCACGTAAGCACGGCCTGCATAGGCCGTAATGTAGGCCTGCCAGCCATATAACCCCTTGCTAACGCCGCTCGCGGCCGCGTAATGACGGCCCTCGGCATGCAGCACCACTTTGAGCGGCCCCTGCTCTATGATTTTTACAAAGGCCGGCGCGGCTTGGTTTGTCGTATGGACCGTCCCTTCCACACACCCCCCGGCGGCCCAATCCCCGGCTGTGATGGCGCCCCCGTTCGCGGTGTTTGACGCGATTATTTTTTCAGTGGTTTCGTACAAGCCATCATGGTCGGCGTCCAGCCACGCTTCATCAAAAAGATTAAACGCCTGTTTGGAGATCGTGAATTTGAGCGGACCGGTCACGACCATAATTTTGTCCGTTGAATCCGTCACTGTTAATGGCGTGGATGGCGCGCCGGCAGAATTGTCGTCCTTTAAACGAAAAGAGGTTTGCCCCGCGGCCGGCACCGTTGCCTGAAAATCCATGAGCACCCATTTTATCGAAGGATTAGGGTTCATCCCGGTGTTTTTCTCGTACCACCAGCGGGAAAGCGCTTTGAACTGGGCGGGTACCGTTACGCCCGAACCATTGACAACATGCAGTTTCGTCAGATCCGTTACCGCATCGGCCGGCAGGGGCATGCCCGCGGACACCGCGTCGGTATCACGCGCCACGTCCGCCCAGTTGGACACCGTGAAAGGCACGTTGAGGGCAGCAAAAACAGAAACAGTTGCGACCAGGATTCCCTTGACAACCATCGGAACTCCTTTAATAATTATTGCGGCGTTATCCTTGCTACTTTTTCAATATATTGCCGCTCATTAACCAATAATCTTGCAAAGTACACACCCGGCGCCAGCTTTTCGGGCTTCCAAGCGATGCGATAAGTTCCGGGTTCCTGCGTGCCATCCGCAAGTGAAGCCACTTTTTTCCCCTCTGTATTATAGACGGCCAGGCGAACCACGCTCTTTTCGGAAAGATGATAGGTCAGGATTGTTGAACCGCTGAAAGGATTGGGCTGGCTCCTGAAAGCGGGAAAAGCCGCTTTTTCTTTTGACAACTGTTTCTCGGCCGGCGTAGGGTCCTTCACCGCATACTCAAGTGGAATCTTGCAGAATCGGATGTGGGAGGTGGTGGTCATGCCGTCACACCAGGCCAATGGGACAACATTTCCGGGGCAAAGGTAAGGGGCCGCCAGGTTGCGGTTGGGCATGCTGTCCGCAATGACCGTAACAGGGGTGGTGGCAAAGGTTCCGGTCAGGCGATTATAGGGCAGACAGAAAATATCCGTCCCGTTTGTTCCGTTCTGGGTCCAGAAATTCAACACATAGTCCCCGCAAATGGTGTTGACAGCATAGTATATTTTATAGGATTGATTCAGAACAAGAGCGTGTTTTGACCACGCGGAACCGTTATAAATGAATGATATCAGATTCTGGTTTCCATCATTGGCAGGGGTGAGGAGATAGACATTGTTTTCATCTGAATTCAGCCGGAAAGCAGCTGCCGCGGTGCTCGAAGAGGGAGAGCCGGGAATACTCACGACGGGGCCCCAGCTTGTTCCATCAAACAGACGATATCTGAAGTAGTATCCCGATCCCGTCCAGACCGCCATGATGCCGTTCTTGTATTTCACTACTTGGGGCGCATAGCTCATCCCCCAACCTGTGGGGTTGTTGACCCCTGTATCGATGGCAATCAGACCTCCAAGACCCTGGAAAGAGGCGCCGCCGTCATAGGTAATCAGGATATGCGGTTCTTCATGGCCGACATGGTCGGTCCATTGGTAGGCGATGACAACCGTGTCTTCGCCAAGTGGGTAACCGCCGAATCCGGTATAGCTGCAGAAATAATTGGGGACATGGTTGACGCTATCTCGGATAACATGGGCGGCGCCAACGTCAAGCGTACCCTCCCGGTACCTGGCTTTCATGAAATAGCGTGGAACGGGCGCCCCTAAACGGCCCGAGCAACCCCAGACGTAGGTCCAATAAATATTACCGTTGAGATCTCCGTAAATTCCATGGTGGTTGTTGGGAGAGCCGCCGGCGCCGGCGTTGGGAGCCTGTATCAATGTCACGGTTTGGCCGTTCCAGGTCGTGCCGTTGGATGAGGTGAGAAGGTATTTTCCGCCGCTAATCACCATGATGTATTCGCTGTCATTATGAATTCCAATATTTCTTGAATACTCATGTCCAATGGGTGGGTACACGCTATATGCGCCCATGGTCATGACATCGACAGGGGAGAGAGTCCCTTGTGATGGGGCGACTTGAAAAAGTGAAAGAAGCAGAAAAAAGACAATTGAGATACGCATAGATTCTCCTTGGTTATAAATGAATCCTCCCCGCAGCAAGGAGGCTGTGTCGTAATTGACAGAAGGAGGCCGCTCCCACATCATCTTGTAGCTGTCTGAGTTAATGGACCGCAATGTGTTGACCAGGGGGATCCAATAAAGATGATTATGACACAGCCT
>JAZDKP010000121.1:0-12784 GCA_043802925.1 Fibrobacterota bacterium
CCGCGCGACTTCTACAACATTTCGCGCAACCCCTGGATAGACCTGGGCGCGTGCCAGTACGACCCGGCCGGCATCGCGGGCAAACGCATCTTCCAGTGGGGCGTACACGGTGGTCTGTACGCGGCCACGCAGGACGCAAACCTTGACGCGAACGGTGCGGCGGCCGATTACAATTACGGCGCCCGTGGTTTTATGGCGGTCTCGCCGAATGCCCCTAACTATTCCAAGAGCATCCTCCGGTTCCCTTCTTTCACCGGCGCCTCCTCCAATCTGCAGGTCCCGACCAACGCGCATGTGGACAGCGCCTTCCTGTACCTGAACAATATCCAGGCCGCCACTGGCGACATCGAAATTTACCGTGTGCTCCGCGACTGGGTGGAAGGCACGGGAACCGGGAGCACATCCCAGGCCAACAGTGTCAGCTACAACTCCGCAAAGCACGGTTCGGTTGCCTGGAACACGGCAGGTTTGGCCGGGCTGTCGGACGCCATGCCCGTCGTGGATACCGTGCTCACCAATCCGGTAGCCGGCTGGAACCGAATGAGTATCACGGCCCTGGTGCAGGACTGGGTCTCAGGGGTCACCAATAACGGCGTATTGCTGGCCGACCGGGCAGCCCCTTCGTTGAACCTCCTCCCGGAATTTTTTACCAAAGATACTTCGCTCAAACTCAACCGCCCCAAGCTGGAAGTCTATTTCGACACGGACACCGTGACCGTGGTAAAGCAATCGGGCACCTCCCCGCTCTCCGAGACCGGGGACAACTACCTGAACGAGGCGTCGCAGGCCAACAACTACGGCGCCTCCACGGACCTTTACCTGAACTCCACGGCCAGCACGCGCAAGCACCCGCTCCTCACCTGGTACGACCTTATTGGCACCAACCCCAACCAGGTCCCGTCCAACGCCGCGGTGCAAAAGTCAGAGCTGGTGCTCTACCGGAGCAACACAACCGCGGGGCTGGACGCCAACGAGAGCAAGGTCTTTGACGTCCGCCAGTACTGGCAGGCCGGTTCCAACAGCGACGCTTCGGGCATGGCCAACTGGACGACCGGGCAAACCGGTGTGACGTGGAACGTGGCGGGCGCGGCCTCGGCCCCGAGCGTGAACAGCAACTCCATGGGCACGGGCAACGATGCGAGCGTGGTGCAGGGCGCGCCCATTACCTGGCGGTGCGACACCGCGGCCAAGCATAACGTGATGGGCGACGCGTGGGGCTTTGCCGTGCTGCCGGTCAGCGGGGCGATAGGAAGCGACATCGGGTTCTACTCGGTGAACGGGACGTCCACGGTGTCCGCGTTCTACAACCCGAAGCTGAAGGTGACGTATGCGGGCACGCCGGGCGGCACGGGCACCGCGCCGTGGAAAAAGCCGGCCCTGCCGCTCCTCAAGCTCTACTCGCGCGTGACCGGCCCGCAAACGACCGTGGCCTTCCGCGAAGGCGACGCCAACGGCTTTGGCACCACGGACGATGTCTGGCTCTCAAAAAACGCCCCCACAACAAACCAGAACGGGGACGGGTATCTCCGCACCGCGGACACGGCCTATGCCTACGCCATGCGCACGCTCATCAAGTTCACGAATTTCATCGGCTCCGGAAACGGCCAGGTGCCCACGGGTTCCCTCATCGACACGGCCTATATCCGGCTGGTGGAGTACCAGGCCGGAATACCCACCACGACCCTGTTCAACGTTTACGTTGTCAATGAGTCCTGGACCGAGGCCACTACGACCTGGAACACCCGCGACGGTTCCACGGCCTGGGGCAATGGGGGCGCACGCGGCCCCACCTCGTCCTCGCTGATGTACCCGCGCATTACACTGCCGGGCCCCCTGGGCTGGTGGGACACGGTTTCAGTGCCCGTCACGGCCATGGTCCAACGCTGGGTCAACGGCAGCGCCAATAACGGCGTCATGATGGAGGCGCTCAACCTCATCAGCACCGATAATTCAGTCCTTACTTCAGAGGACGGCACCGCGGACCGCCGTCCGCAGCTGGTGGTGAAGTACCGTAAAAAGGAGCAGGTGGAAACGCAAAACATCGGCAAGGGGGCCACGGAAAACAGCTATTTCAGCCGGTTGGACACGCTTAAGAACCAGTTCTTCCTCTCCTTTAACCTGCGCACGGACAGCACGGACGGCATGATGAACCAGTGGAGGACAGCGGCCACGGGCGCGGGCCAGCAGGTAAAGCTGGCGCAGGAACTGCTGCCGCCCAGCCCGGTGCACGCGAACCTGTTTAACGTGATTCGCCGGACAACGACCTCGGACTCGGGCGCGTACAGCGACAGCGTGCGGTACGTGGCAGCCACATCCGAGGCCGTGAGCTACACCGTGGCGGAATCGACAACCACACGCCTGGTGTACCGCATCAACCCGCGCACCGTGTACGACCAGACCGCGACCAGGCGCGACGCCACCGTGGCCACGGAGTTCACGGTATACCCCACGGGCCAGGTGTTCGTCTGGGACTCGGCGTACACAACGGGCAGCGGGGCCACGGCGCACACGTATGCAGCGCAGTTTGCGGCGCGCGTGGGCAGCGCGGGGTACACCGCGACATCAGCGACAAACTACTGGGGCGGCGCGTGCAGCACCTTCTGCGCAAACAACCTGGACACTATCCACGACTTTGTGGGCACGGTGCTGACGTACAAAAAGACCGGGGTCGCGGTGAGCACGCCGTTCTCATCCGTGACGGCGTACACGGGCGCCAACAGCAACGGGTTCTACCTCTCCGCGGCCAACGACGACCCATGGAATGGCACCCTTGGGACCTCTTATCAGCAGGCGTTTTACGTGGACTTCTCGCAGGACAACGTGCGCAGGGACAGCCTCGAAAAGATGGCCATGGACAAACGCTCGCCCGCGCGCATGGGCGGCTGGCGCAGCGGAGGTTCCACCAAAACAGACGCGGGTGGAGACTTGAACACCGATGGCTTCAACGAGCGCGAAGGGTGCTACGAGCTGACCTGCGGGGGCAACAACACCGTGTTCTTCTGGTTCAACATCGACTCCGTGCGCACACGGTACTACCCGGTGTTCAAGATGAACAGCTACACCGGGGCCACTGCGCCGACCAGGGTGATGATTATCTCCGCGGACGAGCGGGTGGTGGACACCTGCTATGCCAGCAGGGGCGATGTGAACATCTCGCTGCTCTCCGGCAACCGGGTGATATTCCAGCTGAACCGGGTGATAAGCGGCCCCTGCATCATTTTCTGCGCGCACGACAACAACCTGGCCGTGGAAATGAGCCGTTTCTTTGGCACCAGCGACAGCGGGGCCTGCCGGTTGAACTGGGTGACGGAAAGCGAGAGCGAAAACAAGGGGTTCCGCCTGCTGCGGCGGGTGTCGCCCAGGGACGTGAATGTTACGGCGAAAAAGTTTGCCGCGGGCGACACGCTGTTCAACGTGTTCACGGACTATACAAAGAGTGAGGCCCTGAAGGGCCACCTGACCAAGGCGTCGCGCACGGACTACGCGTTTACGGACGAACGGGTGGAACTGGGGCGCACGTACGAGTACGCGCTGGAGGCCGTGGACATCTCCGGGAACACGCAGCGGTATCCCGAAACCGTGACGCTGACCGTGGACCAACGGTTTGCGTTTGAGCTGATGCAGAACTTCCCAAACCCGTTCAACCCCACCACCGTGATACGGTACATGGTGCCAGGCACCTTCTCGTCACGCAAGGCGATTCCGGTGCGGCTGTTGATTTACAACATCCGCGGGCAGCTGGTAAAGAACCTGGTGCAGGACGAAAAGACACCGAGCGCCTACTCCGTGATATGGAACGGCAAGGCGAACAACGGGCGGCTCGTGGCGTCCGGGGTGTACCTCTACCGCATTGAAGTGAACAACAAGCTGGTCAAAACGAAGAAAATGGTTATTGTAAAGTAATTCTGCCCGTATGTTCTTTAATTCGGTTCCAGACGGCAGCGGCTAGTTTTACCGGCACTCCATATTTTTTGGCAAGGGCAGGCCATTCCCGCAGGCTGTCCACGGCCTGCCTGATAATATCCCGCCATTCCTTCACATCAAAGTCTTCCGCGACCCGCTGAAAATCGGCCTGCAACGCGTTTCTCCGTTTTCCATTGATGGCCATTGCATGAAGATTATTCTCACCGGTTGAATAACCGATGTCATAGGCCGGAGAAAGCGCCCATCCCCCTTTTTTATCCATCGTGAACGTAATGTTTTTGGAATGATCATCAAGGTTTGAGCCCAGATAGTTGAAAACCATTCTTCGGTAGGCCTCGGTAACGTGCCGGTGGTCACGCGTAAGGTCCCCGGTCACCCGCAGCAACGTACCGTAGTCCGGTACCGCCTCGCGAAAATTGATGCCCAGAAGCCCGGCGAGTGTGTGCGTATGCAGTCGTACCGCGTTCCGGTCCACATCAAAACGCTGAATGGCAAAAAAGGCCTGTCCCTTTTTTTTACCTGTCAAAAGGAATGTGTCCGGAATCCGGATGCCGGCACACCGGGCCATCAGCGAATAGACATATTCGATTCGCTGAAAGTGGTCGCCTCCCCGGACAGGGACCTTAAGGATGACAGGAACGAAGCCCCCTTCCTGCTGCCCGCGGGTGTATCGGATTTCATCCGGGTTCTTCAAATTCAGATCCACAAGAAACTTGGGCCGGGCCCCTCCCGCGGATCCTCCGCAACGCAACAGTTCATCCGTGACCTCTTCAGGATGACCGGCAATGATACGCTGTGCGGCCTTCCGGCAGTCCGCAAGACGGATCGCCTCTTGTCCCTGCTCAAACTCCTGGGCCGGCTCATACCGTAGCGCCCCTATCCCGTGGCGGCCCACAAAAGCAAGCCGATGCAATGCCGTGACATCGTGCAGGCCGATTTTCTGAAACTCGGCGTCCTGAACTTTCCGCCCCCAGGCATCGGGCAGACTGTCGGCAAAAACACCGTGCAGGTCATACAGGTCACTGTTTCTTTCAGCCGTATAAGTCGCGCTTCCAAGAGGCATGAGCCAGGGCGAAATTTCAAGACCTGTCCCAATAAAGTCCCTGTCGAATGCAAAGGCATGGCGGCCCAGGTTCTCGGATAAAAACAGGGTTCCGACCTTGTGGGTGCTGTCCCCAAAATCAATATGCACATTCAGCTTGTTCACCGGACCTTCTTTCGGGTCTCCGCCCGCTCCAGTTCTTCGAGGCTCCATCCGCTCCTGTCTTCAAAGCAGGCAAGAATTCTGCTGTCCATCCGGTATAAAACCAGCAGCTTCAAAAGTTTTTCAAGGCTTATTCCGCCGGATTGTTCAAAATGCTGCAGGGAACGGAGTTTGATTCCGGCCCGCTCCGCAACCTCGGACTGTTTGAATCCCAATGCAATACGGCGCGCTTTTAGAACGTTACGAATCCGGCGGAGATACTCTTTGGATACCGCTACCATGCTAACAATATAATGTCAGTATAGAACATATTGCAAGATAACTATCATTATTATGATAGAAGTGGTTAGAGGGTGATAGTCAAATGACCCTTCCCCATTGTGGGGAGGGTATTCATCAATCCGCCAGTTTATCGAACAGGACCGGATCTTCAGCGGCAATAAGTTCAACCCCATCCACCGTATAGCTCTCACGGCCGGTGTGGACAATGCAGGCCCGGCTGCATTTGAGTTCCGTCGCGGCAAAACGTACGGACGTTAGCCATTCCTTGTCCGGCCGTCCTCCCCGTTTTATTTCAACCGCTGTTCGTCGGGAACCCCAATCGATAATTAAATCGCATTCCTGTCCGGTTTGAGTCCGAAAGAAGCCATAGGTGGGTGCGGTTCCGCCGAGTCCGAGGTTCTTCATGATTTCATGAATCATAAATCCTTCGAAGGAAGTGCCGCAGGCGGGGTTGTCCAGGAGTTCGTCGAAACTCCTGATGCCAAGGAAGTAATGCAGCATCCCCGTATCACAAAGATACAGGCGAGGCGCTTTTACAAGCCGTTTCTTAAGGCTGGCATGATAGGACGGCAGCCGGCGGATGAGAAAGGCCCCTTCGAGAATCGAGAGATATTTATCCACCGTATGGTAATTGATCCCCAAAGCATTGCTGAGATTGGAAAGATTGACAAGCCCGCCGTTCATGTGTGCGGCCATGCGCAGGAGGCGGAGCATGAGCGCCCCGTCCGTACCGGTCTGGTAACGGGTCAGGTCGCGTTCGACAAACGTCCGGATATAGGAATCGTACCATCGGAACCGGAAATCCGGGTCGGTCATGGCGGCGGTTTCAGGAAATTGTCCGCGGAGCCAAAAGTCATTGAAGGCCACAAAAGGTTCTGCAGTGGCACACTCTCGAAAAGAAAGCAGTTGCAAATCAAGGATGGCCACGCGCCCGGCCAGGCTTTCAGATACATTTCGAAGAATGGACGGGTGGGCAGAACCTAAAAGCAGGAAACGGTGGTTCCGTTTCCGGTCTTCATCAATAACAACTTTGAGAGACGGAAAAAGTTCAGGGATCAACTGGACTTCATCAAGAATGGCGAAAGTTGCAAGCCCTCGAAGAAAACTTTCCGGTGATAATTTGATCCTCGCCTGCAAATCCAGGCTTTCAAGATCAAAATATTGTGCATTCTCGAAAGCGAGTCTGGAAAGTGCGGTCTTTCCCGCTTGCCGGGCACCCAGAATCAAGGTACATGGAAAATTTCCAGTCAAAAGCTTCAGGTCTTTTTCACATATTCTTTTCCACATAATCAGACTAAATATAGATATCTAATTTCTAATTTACAATAGAATTCGCCACATTATTGATGTTAATTAGAATTATTGTTTCTTTTATTGTATTAAAATGCGCGCACGTACGGGTATGGGCCCAAAGGCGGGCAGGGACCGATCCGCGCTGTCCGTGATATTACAATAGGGGTTGTTCCCGAAACCGTAAAAGAGATGCTTGCATCCGAATTCAGAGGGGGTCAGGGATGTCTTAAGCAGAACCTGGTCGCCCTGGAGCTCTATTTTGTACACCGGGTCGGCATTCATTCGATCGGGATGGTCCGACAGAATGAAACCGGTCGGCCGGCTTAAAGCAACCAGTTTTCCGGAAACATTGTTGAATTTTACCCGCACGTTCACGGTCCGTGTATCCGGATCTTTCATGGATGACACATCGTTCAATTCGATGGGAGGGAATGCCCCGCGGTTCTGGTACTTCAACAGGGACATGGCGTCCGCACAACGGAGTCCGAGTCGGTCCTGCTCCGTACCGCTGAGATGAATCATGTCGTCCAGTCCCAGGTCTATGGCTGGGACCGTGAGCAGATTCCGGATTTTTTCTGGCAGGAGCCTCTGCTGGTCCCGGATGGAATTCCATCCTGCGGTGTTGTCATTGACCCGGCAGACGCGCGCAATCTGGACCATGACAAAAGGAAGCGCCGGATTCCCAAAATCTTTCCGCATGGAACGGACCAGTTCTTTCATCCTTCGGGTATAGGCCCTTGCGTCATCCTTGCCCACGTCACTGCAACCCTGGTACCAGAATACGCCCGCGATTTTCGATCCGTTCTTTATAAAGCGCCGCACCATGGCGCCATACAGGCTCGCGCCGCCCCGGTTTTTAAGAGCCGGGCTCCATTGTGACATGGAGGTCCCGCCATGCGCACAGGCGATCAATCCTTGCGGGATTCCTGTCAGCGCATAGAGGGACTGTCCGAATGCGACCCCGGGTCCGGTGCCGATATGGGGCGCTATCGTGGCACCCTTATGGCATTCATCGATAGCGATACCCAAGTCGTGCAAGGGGTCCAATGCCATGTCCCAATGGTCATCCATATAGAAAGCCCGGACCCCGGGATGGGGCCGGCGCCTGTCTTTTCGATACCCGTTCCCCTGCATGTTCGACTGTCCCGCGAGTATCCATACGTCCCCGACAAAAACGTCGTTGACCCAGACGGATCCGCGCCCCTTTTTCCCACGGGCAATGGAAAGTCGTATCTGGTAGGGGCCGCCCGGAGGAAGGCCTTTGACAACGGCCTTGAATGCGCCGTTGGACGACGAACCGATTGTCCGTCCATTGAATTTTTCCAGGACCTTTCTTTTCGTATAGGCCGTCATGGTGACAAGGCCGTTTTCGTCCTTCCCGCATGTCCCTTCGACAGGCTGGAAACTGAGGCCCGTCCCGTCACGTTGAAGCACCATGTTGTCGAACAACCCAGCGGTTATTTTCATAAAAAGCCTCCCGATTGGTGATGGGACGGTCGCGTCATTCTAAAATCGTTTATTTGCAACCCGTATTTATTTATCCTGTTATAAAGCGTTGTCCGGGTTATCCTAAGATAATCGGCCGCGGCCGCGATGTTTCCTTCGTATTTTTCAAGCGCCTCCACCAGGGATTGCCGGTTGAGCCGCTGCGTCTTTTGGCCCTGTTGCGGAACAGAGGATCGGCGTCCGGGTGAATCCGCGGCGTCCATGGGTACAATCTCCAGGTGTTCCGGAAGGACCTGTTCGGCCGGTGAAAAAAGAACGGCCTTGAAAACCACATTCTTCAGTTCCCGGACATTGCCGGGCCAATTGTGGGAATAGAGCTTTACATAACCATTCTCGGATATGGTTTTGACATTTTTCCCGTATTCCTGGTTGGCCTGGGTGATGAACAACCGGCACAAAAGTGGAAGATCGTCCATGCGTTCGCGCAACGGCGGAATCTCAATGCCAAAACGGCCCAACCGGTAATAAAGGTCCTGGCGGAAAAGGTTCCCAAGCACCAGTTCCTTCAGGTCGCGGTTGGCGGCCGCAACCAGGTTCAAGGAAAGGGAAAGAGGGGACGCCCCGCCCAGTCGTGTGATTGTATAATCATCCAAAAAGCCCAGGAGTTTGGCCTGTGTTTCCAGGGAGAGGTTCGCGATTTCATCCAGGAAAAGAGTGCCGTTTTGCGCCCGTTCAAAACGGCCCACATGCCGTTCTGCAGCGCCGGTAAAGGCGCCGGGTTCATAGCCAAAAAGTTCGCTTTCAAGCAAGGCTGCGGGCAGCGTGGCGCAATCCACCTTCACAAAAGGGCCGGTGGAACGAGGGGACAGGTCGTGGAAGAGCCGGGCCAGGACTTCTTTACCGGTGCCCGTTTCACCCGTAAGCAACAGGCTGTGCGCGGAGTGGGCCAGGATTCCGAGGTTTTCCTTAACGCTTTTGATGCGGATATTCTCACCTTCGAATTGTACCAGGGTTTGCCGGCTTTTCAAGACCGTCTGCATCTTTTCTGATAATTCCTGTTTCTCCTTCTGCAACCGCGACAGTTTTTTTTCAAACGTGGTGATATTTTGAAACTGATAGACATTCAGGGATTCTCCGCTAAAGGCGGCCGGCTCCTGATGGACCCTGAAGGTGTACTGCGGACAACTCTTCAATTTGGCGAGCACCGGCGCCTCCGCAGGCATTTTTCGCCTGGAAGCGGAGAGCGACATCTGCCCGACCGAAAAACAGGCGTTGGGCCGGATCCAGAAGGCGAACGATAACCCTGTCGAGGGAGGCATAGGATAGCGTTCCTCATGCGAAATCACCCGCGAATCATTGAGATAAAAATTGAACAGATTTCCGGTCTTTTCCACGCATATCCTGTATTCCAGCGTTCCCTGGGGCCCGGGATAGGGAATGCGGATCAGCTGGAAGCCTTTTTTCTTCAACAGGAGCCACGCATCATCGGCGCTGGGGCCGAATAAATACCCCAGGGTGTCCGGCAGGTCGCTTTGCCGGGCCCGTAGGATGATGCAGGGAAAACCGGGACGCAGGGCCATCGCTGTAAACGAGAGGCGGTAATCACAATAATCCTGTTCGATGGGGGCGTTTAAATAAAGGTATTGGCTCGTTCCAGCCGGCTTGTTTTCCCATTTTAATTCCGGGGAATCCCGGACCATAAACTGGTGCGGTTCGGGACAGGAGAAAAATGAAGCCTCCAGGGGGATTTGCCTGGGTTTCGTATTGGGCAAGCGCTGCGTTTCATCCTGCCGGACCGTAAATTCCACAATACTTTCCAAGGGTTGGCGCAAAAGCGACGCCGGCTCCTTCGACTGCAGCAGGTCAACCACCACTTGATTGTACGCAACAATAGTGTTGTTTGAATCCGTAATCAACAGGGCTTCGGAGGTCGTATCGGAAACCGCGGGTTGAAATTCCTTAAACGACACGATGCCCATGAAATGGACGTCATCCATCCGGAAAAGAGCGAGGGAACATTGGGAAATGGACGTGTAAAAATTTGGATTTACAACATAGCCATCGCAAAGCGGGGTGGAGGCATAGGCCGTCAAATTCGATTTTTGCAGGGCGCTTTCCATGGTTTCCCAGGTTAGCCCGGAAAGGTCATTGCAATCACCAGGGGAATCTTCGAATATTTGACCCAGGGAACGGTCTCTGGGAAGGCCAAAGAAATCCTGGATAGGGTTATTTAAAAGTTTGTTTACCAGTCGATTTCTGCTGTGATTAATATGATTGTTACAGTCGATTACCTGCCCGGATGCATTTAAGAATATCAATAGATATTTAGAGCGGGTAAAAAAATTCAGGAAAGGAAAGCCAATAAGATAACGTCTAAATTGTGATTGGTTCGACATATATTAAACATCCATTATGTGTATATATAATTCTTTATGCCTTTGTTTTCAAGAAAAACAAGGAAACTCGCTACTTTTAAGCGCTATACTGTTTGGCCTGGTATTTGCAGACTATTTACGATATCAATGTTTCTAATCACAATGGGTATAATTCCTCGCAGCGCGTGTACCAAGCCTGTCGAAGTATGCTGCGACTTGATGATTCGCCCCTCGGCTCCGCTCGGGGCTCGTACTGCGTTCGTCGGGCCTTGAGCGGAGTCGAAAGGCCCGATGCATTCGATTGTCGATACCCCGTAGCGCTTGTACTGAGCCTGTCGAAGGATGCTGCGGGGTTGTTCATTCAAATTTATTTGGAGGAAAAAATGAATCTCAAACACATGCTAATTTTTCTGCTGGTAATGACAGTCCTGGCATGGAGTGGAAGCAACACGCATGTTACGCAATCAAACGCATGGCAGTTTGCTGTTTTTTTTAACGCATTGCAGGCGGGTGATACGCTGACAATCGACCCGGGCCATTATCCTTCGCTCTCGTCAGTCAATACCCGTGCAGACGGTACGGCCGATCATCGCATTGTACTTCGGGCCGCCCAAAAAAATACGGTTTTTATTGCCAATGGTTCAGTTGAATGGGCCGTTGTTACAAATTCTTATTGGACTTTTGAAAACCTGGATTTCTTTGATACCCTGGGGGGCATACACAATTTCCACATAAAACCCGGCGGCAACTATATCATCATCCGCAACTGCCACTTCTCCTCCCTCCAGGAAGCCCCGGTCAAAATGTCTTCCGGAGGCACGTCAAGCGGGCCGTATAGCGACTATCTGATTTTTGAGAACAATGAATCTGAACGCGTGGAAGGGCCCTTTGATTCTGAAAACCTCAATGGCGCAAATCTCAATGGGGGCTGGTACCATGTCATTCGCGGAAACTATTTCCACGATATCAGCAAAACCGATGCGTCCCAATGGTGGAATTTCAATGGCGCATACGGCGCTTTTGTCAAGGCCGGTTCCCGGTATTGCATCATGGAAAACAACCTGGTCAAAAACATCAACGGTTTCGGCCTCAGCTTTGGCGGCGGGCTCACCGGCCAGCAATATTTCAATGCGCGGAGCCCGTATCCCATCGAGACGAAGGATTGCATCATGCGAAACAACGTGATTGTGGGGCCACCGGGCCGCGACGGCGGCAACCGTGCCATCAAAATTGTCTACGCCAACGACAATTATATTTATAATAATACCGTTATTAACGCCCAGCCCATCACGGTTGCGGGCAACAATTCATTGGGGGTATGGACCGGCGTCGGCAACGTCCTAAAAAACAACCTGACCGTCAACATGTTCTACGCGGACTCTTTGTGGGACGTCATTACCGGTGGTATTTATTCATCCACGCCCGGTTTGGCTGTGGATGGCATCATGTTCATTTTTTCCGGCAAATATCCTTTCGAATCCATCTTTGACAACCAGGTGTATACGCAGAATACCTGCACCCATAATTTCCGCCTTGATGTCGCGGACCTGCACGATATTTTCTGGGACCCGGACAGCGACGATTACCGCCTCAAACCCACGGCTTCCCATATTATGGGCCATGGCGCATATCTCGATACCATGGCCCCATACGACTTCCTGGGCAATCCGCGGCCCAATCCGCCGTCCTATGGTGCGTACGAAGGCTATGATGCGATTGATAATTATGTAACGCCGATTGCAAACGGCGCATCACGCGAATTACGCCAACGGACCCACCTCAAGGTCATGGCCGCCAAAGTATCGCCAAACCCCAGCACGTTCTCGGCCAATATCGCCTACGACGTCCTGAACGACATGGACCCTGTTGAAATCACCCTTTGGGACGTTCGGGGGCATATGGTTTATAATATGTATCATGGCGCCCATTCCACGGGCCATTTTTCGCGTACCTGGAACTGTTGCGATCACGAAGGCAAACCCGTGGCGGCCGGCACCTATTTGGTCCGTTTCCGCAGCAAAATGGACCAGTTCCATACAAAATTCTCAGTGGTCCGCTAAGCACCGCGGAGCCGATGGGCAAGCTAAGAAATGCTTGATTTATGAATTATAAGACATCCAATGAATCCTCCCCGCAGCAAGGAGGCTGTGTCGTAATTGACAGAAGGAGGCCGCTCCCACATCATCTTGTAGCTGTCTGAGTTAATGGACCGCAATGTGTTGACCAGGGGGATCCAATAAAGATGATTATGACACAGCCT
>JAZDKP010000122.1:0-4833 GCA_043802925.1 Fibrobacterota bacterium
ATGGAGTATTTGTGGATGATTTCCTGGATGGCCTGTTCGTGCGCGTGCTGGGACTGACGGTACCAGAGGTCAAAGGCCCGGAGTTCCTGGGGGCCCACTTTTTCGCGCTCCCGTCGGAGCTGTTCGAGGATGGCGAGTGAGGCGCCCGTGCGGTCGAGCAGGAACGAAAGGACAATGATATAATAATAGGACTGCCAGACCTTGTCGTTGATGTCCGCGGTCCTGTTCTTCAGGCATTCCTTGAAGGCCGTGTCCGCCTTCTGGATGAACTCCCGCTCCTTTTTCCGTTCGGGCATGTGAAAATAGGCCAGCAGGTGGGCGAGCCCGTGTTCAAAGAAACGGGAAAGCGAGCGGTCAAATGAAATGGTGGCCAGTGTGTCGGCGCCAAGACGGTAGGCAAATTCCATGTCGCGGGAATCCGTGGACACTGCGAGCGACTGCATCCGGGAGACCTCGATGTCATTCTTTTGCAGGATGTCGCGACGGCGGTTGATGGTCTTTGTCAGAAGGCTTTTCACCTCATAGGAGAATTCGGGAAGCACCCGGCGGTCGCCCACGATGTTGATAAAATCGGTGTGATAGAAGGAGGTCATCAGGCATTCCGGGCAGACGATGATGCCGCACCGGTAAAGGTCGAGGTCCTGGCCGGTGATAAGGTCGCGGTACTGGGGAAGGTAGGCCCCTTCCTTGAAATGGACTTTGAGGTTTTCCCGGTTTACCACACGGCGGGGCAGTTCGCGGCAGCTGCAGATAAGGCATTCGAGCTGCACATCGAGATAGGCATCGGAACAGGAGGCTTTGAGTGCGGCCTCCACGGCCGCGTCCTCGGTGTCAAACGTCTTTGTATCCGGGACGATTTTCCGGAATTCCTCGAGCCGTTCCCGGTTTTCGGAAAAGACGATGATTTCCGCCTTGTGTTTTTTCAGGCTGGACACAAGGTTATGGATGAAGCGGTATCCCATGCTGTCAATTTCCCCCACACCCGAAAGGTCAAGAATAAACCCCTCCTCCGGTTTTTCCATGTACGGGGTGAAAAAGGACTTTATCCGGAAAAGGTTTCTCAGCTCAAAGTGGAAGTCCGGACGGAGGACCGTGAACTTCCCTATTTTTTCAGCAGGTATCATAATGCTTTATAATATAAAATTTTTCGCAGCGGACTGAAGGGAAAAGCGTCATTCGGGTTTAAAATGGTCAAACCCCTTGGACCGGACGGTGTTCCTGAACCCGTTGACAATAGAATAGACTTCGGGCGGCCCGGACTCAACCCGGCCGATGGTGAGGATGCCCCGTCCTGGTTGGTAACCTCTGCGGGCCGTGAAAACAAGCGCATACTCTTCGCCGCTCCGCAGCACAAGTGTTTGGGGCGAAACTCCGAGCCGTACAGCCAGCGTACGAAGCCCTGGGTCGCGGAGCAGCGGGGCCGTATCGAGCCGGATTCGGACATTGGAGGCGCGGGCCAGATGGTTCAACTCGGACGAAAGGCCATCACTGACATCAATCATCGATGTTATCCGATGCAGGTCCAGGGGTGCGGTATACGGGAAGGGCGTCCGATGCTGTTTTATGGCTTGCCTGACGAGACCCGTTGCGGAACGCATCTTTTTTTGAAGCAGCAGAAGCCCGGCCATGGAGTAGCCGACCGGGCCAGTGATATGGACCGTATCGCCGGGGCGGGCACCGGAGCGGTATTTGATTTTCTTTTTATCGGCAAACCCCGCGGCCGTGACGGTTGCGGAAAACCCGGCGGCCGATGCCGTGGTATCACCCCCGGCGATGACCGTATTGCATTTTCGGCATGCTTTTTCCGCCCCCTTGTAGAAGGTGAGGATGTCCGAGGCGCGCATGCTTTTTGGCACGGAGATGGCGATGACGACAAAGGCGCATCGGCCGCCCATGGCGTAAATGTCGCTGATACCTGCGGAGACAGCCTTAAGGCCCGCATCATGGAAAGTGGAAAATTTTCGGGTAAAATGTATCCCTTCGTTAAAAGTGTCCGTGGATATGAGGAGGCATTTGCCCTTTCCACAATCGTAGACAGCGCAATCATCCCCGATACCTTTGATAAGGGCGTTATCGTGCTTTTGAGTGAGCTGTTCTGACAATTGTTTTATTATGGAAAACTCGCTAGTCATATCTTGATACTCTATAATAACTTATGCTTAATGCTTGAAGCTGTTTATTCTGCTATCTATTGTTAAAGTCTTTCAATATTATGCCGATATATATATGAAAGGGTATAATCCATGGATCTGAATTCTATAGTCAACGCGGTAACTGGCAACACGGAACTTGCCGTGGCTATGAATGTCCTGAAAAAAGCGCAGGATACGGCTTCCAAGCAGATGACCACCCTTATCAATTCCCTTCCCAAAGCCTCGCCTTCAATGCCCGGTGTCGGCCAGAAGATTGATGTTGTCGGCTGACGTCCCTCTCCCCTTTTTTTAACCTGTTTGTGTCAGATTACTTGAATGTCACCCGATAGGGCATCATTGCAAGGACCCCCTCTGAATTAAGACTCGCGAACGCCCGGAAAAAATTCCGGGACAATCTGCTTTCCATATCATTGGCTTCGAGCATGGTGTTTATGAAGGTCCGGGGTTTCGGATAGACCTCGATATCCGGAATTTCATACTCTGAAAAGCCGGCCCGGAGTTTGGCCGCTTCGATGGCCTCTGCGAGCCCCCCGATTTCATCGACCAGCCCGTTGGCCTTGGCCTGGGTCCCAGTGAAAACACGGCCTTTGCCGAGGTTATCGACACTGTCGCGGCTGATGCGGCGGCCCACGGCCACCCGGTCCACAAAGCCGCTGTAAAATTCCTCGATAGAGCCTTTTAAGAGCTGCCGCTGCTCGTCGGTGAAGCCGTGATAATCGGAAAAAGCGTCCGCGTTTCGGCCGAACTTGAGAATCTCCTTGCGCATTCCGATTTTATCGTACAGGTCCTTGAGGACAAACTTGCCCGCGAACACGCCGATGCTGCCCACAATGGAGCCTTCACTGCAAAAAATGGTGTCTGCATTGCAGGCAATGTAATAGCCGCCCGAAGCGGCCACATCGCCGAGGGAGGCCACCACGGGCTTGCCCGCTTCCTTGAGCCGCTGGACCTCGCGCCAGATGACGTCCGAGGCAACGCCCGAACCGCCCGGGCTGTTGATGCGGAGCACAACGGCACGGATATTTCTATCGAGCCGCAGTTTTTTCAGGATACCGGCCACGGTTTCGGAGCCGAGAAATGTTTCACCCGAGAAGAAGTCGGTGAAGGATTCCCCCGAGACGAGGGTGCCCGTGGCATTCAACACCGCGATCCGCTTTTTTTTGCGCCAGCCGTCGCCGTAATAAGTGCGGTCAAGCAGGTCCAGGCTCTTTTCGCCTTTGCCGCTGTTCGCGGCCACCAGGTCGTTGAAATAGCCGGTTTTGTCGATGAGCCCCTTGGTGATAGCTTCCTTCAAAGGAAGTGTGCCGCGATCCAGGACGCCCACCAGGGTGTCGTGGTCCACACTGCGGGCGCTGGCAATGGCATCCACAATCTGGTTATAGATGGAGGCGAGCAGCGCGGTCTCGTTTTCGCGGAAGGCGTCGGACATGGTGTCCTGTGTCAGCGGTTCGACCGCGGACTTGTAGGGGCCCACGCGTTCGAATTCGGCCTTGACGCCGATTTTATCAAACGTGCCCTTGAAGAAGGCGACCTCGGCGCTCACGCCCGCAGCGGTCCATGCGGACATGGGCTCCACGACTATTTCGTCCGCCGCAGTGGCCAGGTAGTACTCGCTCAACGACACGTTTTCGAGGAAGGCGAGGGTCCGTTTGTGTGCAAGCCGGAGGTCGAGCACGGCCTTCCGGACCTCCTCGACCATGCCGAGGCCTGAGGAAATGTCCCCGATCTTCAGGATGACCATGCCCACGTCTTCGTCGCGGGCCGCATTGCGCAGTTGTGAAAGGACCTGCGAAAGCTGGATGGCGTTGTTCCCGCCGAAAAGTGTGAATTCGGGCTCAAGGTCCTGAAAGGAACCTGCAATGGAAATGACGGCTGTTTTTTTGGGCAGTCTGATGACGGATGTCTTTCGGTCAAGCCCGCTCCAGACCGAAAACTGGCGCCCCGATTTCCCTTTAAAAGGGTAAAGAATGCCGGCCTCGAGGGTCGGCACGCTGAAGGACAAGCCGGTGCGGAATATTTTGTCCTGCAGGTCCGCATGGCCGACCAGGTTGATGCCGCCCAGCATGATTTCGAGCCCGATTTCGGGCCTTGAAAAACAGTCCGTATAACGGGTGGCTGCGGAAAAGATTATGTCGTCCAATAAGCGCAAGCCTGCCCCGGCCCGGATGGACATGGCCGCTCCGGTGCCCCCGTGGATAAAGTCCTCGGTATTGGCGCCGAGGGAGAGGAAATGGAACGGCCGCAGCAGGATGCCCAGGTCATAGTTGTAATAATCCTCGCCCGGGACATCCACGTACGCGGTGCGCATGCCGCCAAAGACGCCGGGCGCCATGCGAAAACCGTTGGCCAGTTGAAAGGAAGTGCGGCCCGGGGCGGCCGTGGCACCGATGCCGAAGCCGCCAAACGATACAGCGCCGCAGAAGAAGCTGTCGGTGTTGAAGGAACCCGTGATAGCGGCATTGGCGCTGCGGTAGGTGGCGAGCCCGGCCGGGTTTTCCGAAGCGGCCAGCGCGTTGTCCGTGGTCGCGGGGTTCAGAAAAAGGTCCGTGGCAAAAAGCGATGCCGTCAGCAGTAGAAGGATTGTTTTCATTGTGTAAAAATAGCTTTTTTGCGCGCCGGGTTTGTCACTTTTCAAAGGCGTGATTAATTATATTTCATAGAGTGAAAGGCCGTGTTTTTC
>JAZDKP010000123.1:0-5055 GCA_043802925.1 Fibrobacterota bacterium
GTATCGAAAGGCAAAGAGGCTTTCTCTGTCATTCCCGCGAAAGCGGGAATCCACCACCTGATGATGGATTCCGGGTCAAGCCCGGAATGACAAACAAGCCGTAGCAAGCTACGGGGAATTGAACCCATTGTGATTAAACCCGGCGGTGCCCCTAGGAAACAACGGGCACACTCTTAAGAAATCCACATCGGCACATAATTAAGCCGTCGCGGATTCTTTTTTCCGGCCAAAAGCCGTTCCGCCGCTATTCTCCCCAGCCGTTTTCCGTCCCACTGGCACACCAGCACCTTTTTCCGTCCGATGTACAGCGGCGTCTGGATACATTCAAATACCGCAACATCCAAAGAGGCGACTCTGTCGGGAGGCATTTTTTCCAGGACTTTCTTTAAATTTGCGAAATCGTCCATGCCGATCAGGATTATGCCGGTATGATTTGCATGCGTTTCAAGCTGTAAACGCATCTGCGCAACCAAATCGTCCCTGTTGTAATTAAGCATGATTTTTTTTACACCGGCCTGCGGGCTTTCGCGTATCGCTTTAACCATGCCGTTCCATTTAATTTCCGCCATGGACTCCATTCTTTGTGTCCGCTTATTGAGCCGGGCAAAGAATAAAATCCGGTGGTGGCCCAGTTCCACCAGCCTGCGGGCGACCATGAAACCGCCGCCCATATTATCGCCTGAAACGATAGGCGTTCTTCCAAAGGATTCATAGATATCCGTATGCACAACGGGGATTCGCACGCTTTCCAGATTAACCCTTAGCTCCCGGTCCTGCATATCAACGGTACAAAGGCCATCCAGCTCAAGCGCATGAATCTCTTTTAATATCTCGGGGAAAATCTTGTCTTTGCAGGATAAGAGGTAAACTCTTATTTTGTGCTCATTAAAAAAGTCCTCCATGCCCGCACAAATATCGTAAAAATAGGAATTGCCGATACCCGCTATTGTAAGAAAGGGGCTTAAAATACCCACGCGGCTGATTTGCCCGCTGCGGGCAAAAAGGGGAATTTCATTTTGACCGCGCACATAAATGCCGCACGAACGCACCCCTTTGACCAATCCTTCAGCGGTCAGTAAATTCAAGGCGTGCTGGACAGTGCATCGTCCCGCATTGAACTGTTTCATCAGATTCACGACAAAAGGCAGCCGGGTTTGAACAGGATACCGACCAGCTTGAATGTCGCTCTTCAAGCGGTTATAAATCGAAAGGTATTTCATAATAGTAGGTATTAGTACAAAATTAGTATTATTACCCGCTTAACACTAAGTTCTTTTTGCTATAATTATTACTGAATCAACTATAAGGAGTCATGAAATATGCGGCAAACCATCCTTCTTCCGTTGCTTTTGCCCCTGGTGCTTTTTGCGCAAACCGTCTCTCTTTCCGCTTTTCCGAAGCCGCGCCAACTGTACGGCCGCGACAGCCAGGATTCTGCGATTGTTCCGGTAGCGGGAACGGTCAGGACAGCCGGATTGGATTCTGTTTCCGTCATTCTTTACCGGAACGGCATAATAATTTCGCGGACAGGCCGGGCGCTGCAATACACCGGAGACTCAGCTTCTTTTTCCTTCTCACCTAAAATCCATGCGGAAAGGTCTTCCTATA
Organism: Fibrobacterota bacterium; assembly: GCA_043802925.1. GTDB lineage: Bacteria > Fibrobacterota > OXYB2-FULL-49-7 > OXYB2-FULL-49-7 > JAEUSG01 > JAZDKP01. Next base: position 1,609 of record JAZDKP010000123.1, read on the forward strand.
AATTTGAATTGCATGTCGCCGCCTCTCTTGCGGCAACAAGCGACAGTGTTCTCTGCGGCGACGCGTATCTTGTGGATGGGCAATCCAATGCGGCAAATGCGGAAATCATTGACTATGCGACCTACCCCGTCTACAGCCCGTGGCTCCGGACCTTTTCCATTGTTGACACGGCCTGGCACCGCACCAACAGCAGCGCCTGGGGTTGCGGAAAACATATTATTGACCATGATTCCATGCCGGTCTGCTTCATCAATGGCGCCGTCCCCGGAACAACCATCGCGTCGCATCAAAGGGACACCTCGCTTTCGTCAATTTACGGGAAAATTCTTTTCCGTATCAGACGGGCCGGACTGCAGAACAACATCAAAGCGGTCATCTGGGACCAGGGGGAATCCAACAGCAACGACGCCAATTACAAGAATGAATTTTTAACCTTGTGCGCTTCGTGGAAAAGCGATTTTCCGGGCATTCAGCGTTATTATCTTTTTCAGGTACGGCCCGGATGCTACCTGTCCAACGGAGGGGATGTTCTGCTCGAACAACAGCGCCAGATTCCACAGGGCCGGCCGGACATCTCCATCATGTCGACGAACGGCATTCCCAACCATGACGGCTGCCACTATTACGGCACCGGTTATTTTACAATGGGGGAACAGATGTGCCGGCTCCTGGAACGTGATTTCTACGGTTCCACGGACACCGTCAATATCCGGCCCCCGGACATCCAGAAAGCCTGTTTTGCGGACAGCGCACGGAAAGAACTCGTGCTCTTGTTTGATCAGCCCGTGCTCCTTCCGCCGGACACCGTCCGTCATCTGCCCGTGGATACGACGCTGAGGCGGTATTTTGCCATTGACGGCAAATGGGCGGTCGCGGAATCGCTTCAAGCGGACACCGCGGCCCATACCCTGACGCTTTTTCTAAAAGCCCCGGCCGAAGGCACGACCGTCACCTATCCTCCCTCCATGGCGGACCCTTTTCTTGGCACCACCTTTGAAGGCCCCTGGCTTTACAATAAGCGTAATATTGGGGCGCTCGCCTTTGTCCGCTTTCCCATCACCGACCCGGATCCTCTCGACTCCCTCACCCCTACAGCCATGGAGGCATACGTCTCCGATACCCTGGTAGAGCAATACGACACGACCCGGGTCTATGCCATCGTGCATTACGGAACCGTTTTGACGGATACCACTGAAAAAGAGTGCCTTTTCTTCTCCCTCAACACCTTCCAGGCCGAGGTTTCGCCCTACGGCCAGGTGCTGGCCAAAAACACCGGACTGGCGCGCATCCGCGTAGGCAAGCGCGGCCTGTGGGACACCGTGACCATCCGCATTACGGCTTCAACAGCCACACTCGACTCCATCCGTCTTTCCAAACACGAAAAGAACGTGGCCCTGCTGGGTTTTACCATGACGGCCACCGGTTTCTTCAGCAGGGGGGCCGAACGCTTCTCCGCGAACATCGATACCGTGGCGACCTGGACTTCGGGAGCGCCGTCCGTGGTCTCTGTGGTCAAAGGAGTCGTTAAGCATGTGGCGGGCAGCCTGAATGCGCCGATCCCCGTCTCCGCGACGCTGCAGGGCAAAAGCGACACCTGCGCAGTCACGGCCCCCTGGCAGGTGCCGCGAGGCGATATGAGCGTGGTCGCCACCGGAACCCCTTACGGCACGGGCAACACCGCCATAAACACGATTGACAGCACACGCGCCACCTGGATCAGCAGCAGCGTCCCGCAATCGCTAACCGTTTCTTTTACGCGCGCCTACCGCATTGACAAATTGTTCTACCTCCCCTGGCAGGACAGCCGTCTGAATGGTGTTATCACCTCCTACCGTATCCTGACCAGCCTGGACAGCGTCACTTTTGACACGGTCGCAACCGGAACATGGTCCGCGGACCTTGACCCGAAGGATGCAACCTTTACGGCCAGGGATGCCCGACATGTCCGCTTCACGGCCGTGGCCGCCAGAAACGGCTATATCAACGCGGATGAAATCGGGTTTGAGCGCGTCGATACCGGCAGTACCGGTGTTGCGGGACCCGGGACGTTCTGCACGACCGAACCGGAAGTGTCGCCCAACCCTTTCAATCCGTCGCTCACCCTCCATTACGCACTGGCAAAAGAGGCCGCGCACTCAATTGTCGTCTATGCGGTCAATGGGAAGAAAATCCGTACGCTTCAGCAGGGAATCCAGAAACCGGGCCATTACCGTGTATTATGGGACGGCAAAAATGAGAAAGGCGCCAGCCTGGCCGGGGGTGTTTATATCTTAAAGATAACGACCGGGAAACAAACGAGCGTAAAGCGGGTGACGTTCTTAAAATAGCGTCCAGCGACCGGCAGCACAACATAGGTTGACAGCGAGAACAACCGGGGGTGGGTGAGGCTGGGACCCTGTTCCGCGCGCTTCCTGATTGTTTCCCTCTAAAATCTAAATTTATATTACCCCCATGTCTTTTCTCCTCTGTCTTTTCCTCCTCGTCTCCCTTCTTTCCGCGCAGGACGAGGCGCCACCGCCTGTGCAGGAAGCGCTCACCCTGTTCCGGTTTGAAAACCTCCTGCCCGACACGTCGCTCACCGGATTCAACGTTTTCCTGTCCGAAAAATTCACGCACGAGCTCCAGACCGGCTTTGCCGTTTCCGCCTCGGACCGCCTTTTCGAGACCATGCACGCGGACTCCATGGTCCGTGGCAGCCTCCGCATCGCCCTCTTAGGCCGTTTTGACAAGGGGCCCGACGGCACGGCCATGCTCCGCTTTAAGATTCGCGACGTCAAGTCCGGCACTGAAGAGGAGAAGATCATCGCGGTCAGCTACATGGACCGGGAGGACATCGCACAAATCGTGCTCCTCAAAACGCGCAGTTTCCTCGCCCGGAGCATCCTCGGCACCGTGGCCGTCACCTCCTCACCGCTCGGACTCAACGTCTCGCTTGACGGAAAACCGCAGGGCCGGACGCCGCGCGAATTCCTGCTCAAGTCCGGCGCCTATCAGCTCGAAATCCGGGGCGAGCATTTCCACCCTTACCGCGAAAATTTCACCGTGGTCCCGGGACGTGCGCTCAACCTTGGCGCGGCCATGGAATTCAAGGGGTATCCCACCCATTACTGGCTGCTCGGTGCGGCCGCGGTCACCTGGGAGCTCATGGTCATGTGGGTTCTTGAGGGCAACTACGACCGCGAATCCCGCCACTACCGCAACGTCCACAACATCCGGATCACGCTTTTAAGCCTGTCCGGCATCGGCTGGATAGGGACCAGCTACTGTTTTTTCTCAAATAAGTCATTGAAAAACAAGCTGCTTGCAAAAAAGAATTGAACTATATCAGGATTTGGGCGACTAATTATTATGGCTGAAAACGGGTCGGCTGGCGCTATAGCGCCCGAAGAGCTGGTTCAGCGGTGCCTGCAGGACGAACCTGCAGCGCAACGGTTGCTCTTTAACAAA
>JAZDKP010000124.1:0-5608 GCA_043802925.1 Fibrobacterota bacterium
AGGCGCAGCAGATAAATGCCTGACGCCCGCCGCGCTCCTGACCATACAACCTTGTGCGCTCCCGCGTCTTTTTGCCCATCCAAAAGGCGTGCGACCCAACCGCCCCTCACGTCAAAAACATCCAGAACGACTTTTTGCGCAGCCGGCAACGAGAAGTGGATTGCCACGGTGGGGTTGAAGGGATTGGGCGCGGCTGTCAATTGTTGACGCGAACCATTATTCGCCCCAACATCCACTATGCCTGTCACACCCATCCCATCATACGCCACGTCATTCATGGCAATACCCTGACTGGAAAGGAGAATGAGATAGGATATCTTTGCGTTGGGTGTTCCCCGAACAAGGAAGGAAGCGCCGGTATTGCCGGAAACCGTGACGGTATCGTCACATACCGAATAACCGTTGCCGAGATTACCGGGTTGGGTGTAACGGGCAATGGTATCCGGCCCGTACATAACCCTCAAAGGTTCCGTCGGATAAGAGGCGTCGCCCAATCCGATGCGCACAAGATAGTCCCCGTCCGGCACATCCACATGGAACACCCCTGTTGTGCAAACGGAACTACGCACCATGACAAAAGTGCCTAAAAGGTCGCCGCCGGCCCGATCGCACCGGTTTTCGGGCAACGCCGCGCAACCCATCCAGCCATAGCCTTTGGAGGAATCGTAGGCCGAACCGTTCTCAGGGATCCAATGCGTATCGGTCACTGTCCCTGTACAACGGAAATCGAACCGGTATAATAAAGGGATGTCGCTTTCGATAATGGTTATGTTACAGGTGTCATCCAGCCAAATGCCGCCGCGTTTTGCAATCACGCGTGCAATACCGGAAACTGCTTTAGCCACCGCATGGCCGGAGGCGTTCACGGAAAGCAATGCCATATCCAAACTAAAGAACTGTGCGCCAATGTTGCTGGAATCAATGGTGCCGTCTCCACATACGCCGTAAATTTTAATTTCGGCGGAAGCCCAGCTTGCCAGGGTGTCCTTGCTGCTGTGAAGCACGGCGGAAGTATACGGCAGGAGAACGGCAGAGACCGTATCGCTCGCATCTTCGCTGCGGAGGCCGTTTCCGTTAAGGGCCTTGACGGCATAATATAGCGTGTCCGTTCCGCCGATAAAAGTATCGGAGGTAAAAAGGAGGCCCTGAACGACCCGATACCTGCTGAGGTTGTCCCGGTAAGGGCCGCGATAAATCTCATACCCCAGGATACCGGTTTCTTCGTCTGAGGCCGCATTCCATGACAGCGTAACGGTGCCTTTTTGCGACGTTTCAACATGAAGGTTCGAAGGAGCGGAAGGCAGGGTGGAATCAATTTCTGATACCATTCGGATGGACGTGTTGTAAGAAGTAAAATGAGGATATTTACCGCTCATGTAAAACATCTTCACGCCTGCAGGCAATCCACGCGGCACAACGGGCCGGACATTGAGCGTATCTATTCCGGCGATAACCCTCCTGGATTGCCAGTGGGTACCTGAATCCGTTGAACGCCACTGTTCAATACCGAAAACACCCGTAATGGAATCAGGCCGCGCCAAATAAAGATTGAAAGGGTTATTGTGGTCCAGGGCGATACCGCCGGAATAATTGGGTTCGGGTTCCGTCTGACCGGCAACCGTTTCGGGGAACCACTTTCCCCCCTTGCACAGTTCCTGATCCAGCCAATGGGCGCCGTCCCACCGGGCAAAACGGTATCGGTGGTCCGCGTCAGTGGGAAAATTGACATAGGCCACCACCGGATGGCCCGCGCCGTCCAAGGCCAGGTCCCAGACCCACGCCTTGGCATGGTTGGCGTTCGCGTCATAAATCTTTTCGGCCTCAGAAAGCGTGAGCGGCAGAGAATCCATGGACTTGATGCGTGTGTCATCCGCTTTATAAAGCGCGCCAGCCCGGTAATAGGCATAGTACACGTTGTTATAGGCAGCGCTTGGGTGGCCGTCCGTGAAAATGACGTCGAAACGGTCCACGCCATTGACCGAAAATTTGAAATAGGGCCGCTGTCCCGGGGAAATGATGAAATGGCGCAAGGCGTCCCAGGTGACACCCCGGTCGCGTGAGACCGTGAAATAGGGATTCCAGTAATCCCCTCCACCGCGGCAGAAGACATAGAGGGCGCTGTCCTCGCCGGGCAGCATGATGGGACAGGGATAGGTATAAAGATTAGCACCCGCCGGAGGGCCCACATAGGTTTCCGGGCCCATGGAATGCAGGTTCCCGGGTATCTGCATGACGCGTAGGTACATGCGGCTACCGTTGTGCAGGGCGTAAAAGCAATAAAGCCGGCCGTCGGGCCACATGAGAAACGAGGGATTGTCATGGTCGTCGTACTGGAACCGGGCATGAAGGATGACCGTGTCCACCGCGTGGCTGGCGCTATCGATTGCGGCAACCACGATGTCGCCCTCCTTGCTCACCCAGCCCGTATAGGTCTTTCCCTCCCAAGTGATGGCGCGCGGCTCCGTAAACCAGCACCATGCGCCGTTATTTGTTATGACCGAGGCGGCCGCGACAAAAAGAGGATTAACGCTGAAAACCAAGAAAATTATCAAGGCACGCATGACATTCTCCTTCGGTGTGTCGTATCAATTTCTTATTTAAGGTATACCAGTTTCCGCTCCAGGACTTTCGTTCCGGCCTGCAGGCGCAGCAGATAAACACCGGAAGCCTGCCGTGCTCCTGACCACACAACCTTGTGCTCTCCCGCATCTTTTTGCCCGTCCAAAAGACGCGCGACCAAACCGCCCCTCACGTCAAAAACATCCAGAACGACTTTTTGTGCAGCCGGCAGCGAGAAGTGGATTGCCACCGTGGGGTTAAAGGGATTGGGCGCGGCATCAAGGGAAAACATCCTGTGCGCCGGTGTTTTTCCGGCAGTGGCAACACTGGGTTCGGCAGCAAGACGGCTGATTTGCTCCTGTGTCAGGGCCGTGTCATAGACCCGGATATCGTCCATGCCCCCGTGGTAGTGCTGGATGGGCGTTATGGCTGAAGTCTGGTATCCAATCTGCATTTTACTGATAGTACTATGGGTCATGCTCGTTGCCGTTCCGGAATACGTCCCTTCTCCATCCATCCCATTGATATAAAGCGTCATATCCGTTGCGCTGTTGACCACTGCGGCCACATGGGTCCAGACATTCTTAGGCACAATTGAGTTGCTTGCCTTTGTCTTGCGTGACCCGGGGTTTGGAGAACCTCCGTTGCCAAAATTGACCGAAACCTGGCCGCTGCCATTGACTCCCATCCAGGCGCCGTAATACTCGCCACTGACATCCTCGGTGCATAAAAGCGCCCGCGCCGAATCGTCCTCCCGGTTTATCCAGAGGGCAAGGGTGAAGGGAAAACTGAGGGAGGAGAGGTTATTCTTCATCAAAACATAGCCATTGGGTACGAAATGGAGGCCATTGTTTATTTTTCCCGGAATACGGGAATAGCTGTTTTGACAGACACCGTCATTGTTGCCGCCGGACAGCTCATAAATCGTACGCCCCATTTCCTCATCCATGGGCCAGTAGCCCTTCAGGCGGTTGTTGACGGAATCGTATTTAAAATCCACGCTCTCGACCAGTTCATGGGCCGGTTCAGCCAAGTCCCGGATACCCGTGATGTTGAGATGATAGGTGGCGTCCTTTTCCATCCCGGAAACCGTCAATGTCACGCCGTCCTTGCCCGACCAGAGCGCAACGCAGGAGACCCCAAGCCCGGAAATAACATAATTCCCGGTGGCCACCGCAGACACGGAATCCACGGGCCTGCTGAAAAGCACCTGTATCAGGGAATCATTCACGGCCCAGACATGGACCGTCCGGAACAGGGTCGTGTCCCCCGGAGAAACCACCTCCAGTTCGGCGCACTTCGCCCCTTCAAGGCCGGCATGGTTGACAGCGGATACGCGGTAACGGTATCCTGAGACCAAGCGGTAGTCCACCGCTTCATCCAAAGCAAAAGTGTCCCGCGTGGAATAGATAAGCGTATCATCCCGGTAGATATAATAGCCCTCGATGCCGCTCTCCGCGTCCAGGCTTGGATGCCAGACCAGCGCGGTCTGGACCAGACTGGCCGCCGAGGCGGACAATCCCGCGGGAATAGAAGGAGGAGTGCTGTCCTGAAGGCCCGAGCGCCAGTTTCCTGACCGGTAATAACCAGCCGCCTTTAAAAGCGTGGAGAAATAAAGAAGTCCGAAGTTTAGGCTGGCATATCCTTCTTTGGGCTGAAAGTCCAGCTCTCCGGCAACATAAAGCTGACCGGTGGAGGAGCGGGCCTGCATGGCCAGCAGATGATCCGCCCGGATGAGATACCAGTTGGAAGCGGGCCGGGAAGAGAGGCTGTCGAAACCAAAATCACCCGCAAAAACGTCGAAGCTTAAATAATTGTCCACCCGGTTGGCGCTCCAGTCTGTGCCCTCCGGAAAATAAACCCGGGCCGAATCGGGCCGGTAGATGGTCCCCCCCGGACTCAGGTATGGCGGATAGGGCCAGTTAAAGTCTGTCAGGCAATGGTAGATTACGTCCATGTTCCACAAAGCTGCTTGGGGAATAACACTACCTGAAAGAGCAATGGGCACGGCACTCCAGAACTGCTGGATGGCTGCCGTCATATAATCCGGGTGCATGCGATTGTGGTTGTAAAGATAACCGTCCTCCCGGATGTTCCATCCCGTAATCCATTCATTGACAGGTTTCCCATCCACAAACCGGCCGCTTTTGAGGTCCGATTCCCTGGCCCATGCGGAAAGCATCCACTGACTGGCTCGTTCGCGCCACCATTGTACATTGACATGCCCTGGCATCATGGAAGCGGCCAGGCACAGGACATTTGCGTTCCAGGCGTTTTCCTCGGCCTTGGTATCATTCGTACAATCGTAGCAATAGGGAGGATCATTGTTGAAACGGTTCGCCTCGGCCGCCACCATGTTCGCCACCCGGTTCTGGGCCACGGTATCCAGACGGTCCCAGGCCATCCACGCAGCCATGCCGATATTATGTGTCCAGAGCGCGCTCTGCCAGGCATAGCCCCAGGTTCCCGAACTGCCATTGCTTTTATGGCGGACGCCCAGCGATTTGATGAGCTTGGCGAGCATTTGCCAGGCTGCCGTGGTGTCCCGGCCAATGGCAGCGGAATCGTATGTCCCGGTGACAAGGGCAATGGCCAGCGACCACGCTTCATGGGCCGAGGGCCGGATATTGTATTCCTCAATGGAGAACCGGTTGAAGTTGAAACAGCTGTCCACTGCAGTCTGAAGGCTGTCCAACTCGTAGTTCAGAATGTAGCGGAGCGAGGTCCGGTGAAGCTGGACGGTCTTCATCAAAAAGCTGCTTGGCGGTAATGCACTCAGGGGACGATTCCAGGTGATGGGCACTACATCCGCGCGCGTGGCCGCGCCCGCCTGGCAAACGAGCCAGACACCTATGGTAAGTTTTAAAATATTTTTCATCATGGGACACGTCTCCTCTTAAATCGCAATGGGTTTAATCACAATGGGTTCAATTCCCCGTAGCTTGCTACGGCTTGTTTGTCATTCCGGGCTTGACCCGGAATCCATCATCAGGTGGTGGATTCCCGCTTTCGCGGGAATGACAGAGAAAGCCTCTTTGCCTTTCGATAC
>JAZDKP010000125.1:0-5768 GCA_043802925.1 Fibrobacterota bacterium
CGTCTATTATAAGCCGTAGGTCGGCCATGGACTACGGCAGGGTCGAAAGCGCACTGGGTCTGACCGGGGGGAGCGACGCGTTCCGCGAAAGCTTCCCGGTGTCGGACGCGCTCATGCCCGGGATCCTCTTTTTTCTGGATCCCGCGTTCCTGGGCCGGGCCTGCGATACGCTCAAACTGGACGACGACGCGCGCGCGGCCCTGCTGCGCGCCGCGGCCGAGGCGCAGGTTCGTCCCGAACTCGCGCGCCTGCTCTGGCACTTTCACGCCCTGCTGTTCAAACAACCGCAGCTGCCGGAAATCCCGGTCGCGCAGTGGCCCGCGCTGGGTTCCGGCCTTAAACCGCTCGATGCCGGGCTGAACCTCTGCGTTGCGCTCTCCGGTCTGCCCCTGTCCTCAAAGTTCAACCGTGACCGGAGTATCCCGGCCGCGGTCGAGGCCGCCACATGGTCCGACGTGCGTCTCTGGGTGGAGTACCTGAAAAAGCAGGAGGGCCTCCACGGGGTTTCGCGCCGCATTGTGGGCTGGCTGCGCAACCATTTTACCGGCCGGCTTTACCGGCTGGGCCGGCTCCAGTTTATGCCCGCGCGCTTTCCCGGCTTCTGTCATGTCTACCGCACCGTCGAGGGACGGGTGCTCGCCTTTTCCGGCCAGCATCCCATCCATCCTTCGGGAAAGGTCATGCAGGGGTTCCACAAAAAGGAGATGGCGGGCAGCGACGAGGTGCTCATGCCGGGCCATCCCGTGCTTGATGTCCACATCCCGGAAGGGGGGGCGCTTACGGTCGATGTATGCAGGGAATCGCTGGAGCGCGCGCTGGAGTTCTACGGGTTTTATTTTCGCGGGGAGCACTACCGGGGTTTTCTCTGCGTATCCTGGCTCCTTGACCCCGTGCTGGCGGACCTTCTCAGACCCGAATCAAACATTATCAAGTTTCAGAACCAGTTCTATTGCTTTCCGGTCCCGGACGCGCACACAGAGGCAATCTGGCGGGTGTTTGGCACGGAGACGCTGGACCTGGCCACGGCGCCGCGCGACAATTCCATCCGGCGCGCCATGCTCGCCCACCTGGAGAAGGGGGGCACGTTCAAGGATGGCGGCGGGTTTATCCTGAATGAAGAGGCCCACCGGTTCGGGGAATCGCCGTACAGGGTTTGAATCACTTCAAAAAAAGCCGGGAGCTCACCCTATCTTTTCGTTGCTCACGCTGTTCCGGATTTCGCGGGTGTTGCGTTCCGGGGCCGGCTCCGTGATTTTTCCGTAGAGGCTGGGCTTGCGCGAGAGTATGTGCGAGCCCGACAGCGAGCCGACGCGCGCCTCTTTGACCAGGTCCGCATAAATGATGTCATCGCCGGCCTGAGTGGTCTCGGCCATGATAATGCCTTCGGGGTCCACGATGAGGCTGCAGCCCACCCGTACCTCGGGCCCGTCAATGCCGATGCCGTTGGAAAAGACGTAGTAGAGATTGTTGTCGTAGGCGCGGCAGGGAAGCCACTTGGTGATCCACTGGTAGCCCTTGGGGCCGAGGATGGCCTGGCGCATGGGAGAGTGGTGGGCCTTCCGGTTTTTCCAGAGTTCGAGCGGGATTTTGCCCATACCCGCGCGGCGGATGTCAAAGCCGCCGGTCTGGTGCGGGGCAAAGATGATTTCGGCCCCTTTCAGCGCAAGCACGCGCGGATTTTCGGGCAAATTGTTGTCGTAGCAGATGAGCACGCCGCAGGTCCAGCCGAAGAGCTCGAACGTATCGAGCCGGTTTCCGGACGCGATGGCGGAGTTTTCAAACGCGTGGATTTTGCGGTGTTTGAAAATGAGCCCCTTGTCCGGGGAGATGACAACATAGGTGTTGTACATGACGTCGTTCGCATCGCGTTCGAGCAGGCCGTACAGGATGGCCATGTCCAACTCCTTCGCTTTCTTTTCGAAGAAGGTTACCGAGGGCCCTTTTTCACAGGGTTCGGCGATGGCCAGGAGCTGCTTCTGGGAAAGGTCTTTTATGAAATCGTAGCCGAACAGGCACATTTCCGGAAAGACCGCGACATCGGTCTTTTCTGCGGCCGCCTGTTCGAGAAACCGGCACATCACGGCCCGGTTTTTCGGTTTGTCATTTTCAGCCATTTCAAATTGTATGGCAGCGACGCTTAACGGGTTGCGCATATTGATGCCTCGGTTGGGTTTACCTTTCAAGTCCAGCGGCTTTTTTACTATTTTAAAAAATAAATATAAAGGAAAAGGTTATGCCATGCCAATTGTCCCGGAAAGCTTTGTTGCCATCGACCTCGAAACCACGGGGCTCGATCCGTCGCGCGAAGACATCATTGAAATCGCGGGTGTCCGGTTTGACAAGGGAGTGGAGACCGCGGCTTTTGCCACGCTTGTGGCCACGGGCAAGCGGCTCCCGCCGTTCATCACCGCGCTGACCGGCATCCGCCAGTCCGACCTTGCCGGAGCCACGGTTCTGCACGAGGCACTCACCCGGTTCCGCGCGTTTGCGGGCGAACTCCCGCTTGTGGCGCACAACATCGGCTTTGACCTCAAGTTCCTCCATGCCAAATTCAAGGACGAAAAGTTCCCGGAATTTGTCAACACGAATTACGACACACTGCTCTTTGCGCGTCTCGGTCTCCCGGGGCAACCCAACTACAAGCTTGAAACCCTGACCCAGACCTTTTCGCTTTGTCCGGGCGGTGTCAGCCACCGCGCCGAGTCCGATGCGCGCGCCTGCGGCAACCTTTTTATTCTGTCACTTTCCAACCTCGAGAACCTGCCCGAAAAGAAGCGGACCGCGCTCGCGCGCATCCTCCGCGCGCAGGACACGCCTGCGGGCCGGCTGCTCCGGCCGCTCCTGCCCGACGCGCCGATGACCGCACCTGCACGGGCGCAGCGGCGCCCTGAACAGGCCGAACCGCTTGCGCCCACGGACACGGTCCGGCCCGTGACCGTATCCGACATGGACGCCGTGTTCGGCGTGTCCGGCGTGCTTTCCCGCGCGCTCCCGGGCTACGAGCCGCGTCCGGGTCAGCGTCGTTATGCGGAACTGGCGGCCCGGGCGCTTTCGGACAACGAGCTGTTGGCCGTGGAGGCCGGAACCGGGACCGGCAAGTCGCTCGCCTACCTCGTGCCCGCGGTGCTGTTCGCCCAGCGCAATGGCCGGCGCGTGCTTCTCTCGACCCGCACCAAGGCCCTGCAGGACCAGATTTATAACAAGGAAATCCCCTTTTTGCGCAATGCCCTTGCGCTCGATTTCCGCGCGGTGGTCCTCAAGGGCCGCGCCAACTACGTTTGCCTGCGCAAATGGAACGAGGTGCTGAACGCCTCGGGTTTTCTTTTGCGCGGCTGGGAGGCGGATGAGGTCCTGCCGCTTGTGCCCTGGCTGGAGGATACGGAAAGCGGTGACATCTCCGAATGTCTGGGCTTTAACGAAAAGGAGAACCGCATCCTATGGGCGCGCCTCTCTTCGGACGCCGAGACCTGCCGCGGTCCCCGCTGCCCTCACAACAACGATTGTTTCGTGATGCGCCGGCGCCGGGAGGCGCTGGCCGCGCACGTGGTCCTGATCAACCATTCCCTGTTTTTTACGGACCTCAAGGGCGGCCATTCCGTGCTCGGTTCCTTTGCGCACATCGTGTTTGACGAGGCGCATGCGCTCGAGGAGGTCGGCCGCAAGCATCTCGGTGAGGAGATCACCCATGTGGTCATCTCCACCGCGCTGCAGAAATTGCACAAGGATGACGAGGGCGGGCACGGCCTCCTGCGCTACCTGGAAAACCGTTTGTTGAAAGCGGAGGTCGAAAACGCGGCCGAAGCAAGGGTCAAGGTCGCGGCGCTCATGGAGGAAATCCCGGCCGCGGAGCACACCTCGGTACGTTTTTTCCGCGAATTGGGCAACACGTTGCGCAAGCGGGGCCGGTACGAACGCTTCCGGTTCAAGGACGCCCTTGCGCGTGCGCTTCCCCTCAAAGCCGGGCGTCCCGATTTTTCCGGCCTCTCCGCGCGGATCCGCGCGCTGACGGAGCTTTGCCGTGACGCGGCGGAACGCGATCCGGAAATCAATGCGGTGCTGCCTGACCTTGCCGGCTGCGGCCACGAGCTCCAGGGGCTTTCCGACGCCCTGGTGCGCGTCACGGAGGCGGGGGACCCGTCGCAGGTCTTTTGGGCCGAGGGGGCCTTGAATCCCATCAATGCCAAACTCATCCGCGTGCCCCTCGAAATCCGCGAAATCCTCGACCGCGATTTCCTACCCGGCGTGTCCGCCGCACTATTCACTTCGGCCACGCTTGCGGTCAAGGGCTCCCTCGCCTATTTTCAGGAGCGATTGGGCCTTTCCTTGTCGCAGAAGGGCCGCTTTACCGGTGAGACGGTCCCCTCGCATTTTGATTTTCCGCGCCAGCTCCATTTCGCGGCGCTCCGTTCCGTGTCCGCGCCCGACGGCGAAGCGTACGCCCGCGAGGTTGCTTCCGTGGTGGAGGCGCTCTCGTGCGCGCTCAATCGGCGCATGCTGGTGCTCTTCACTTCGCGCGACATGCTCCGCACGGTGCACGACCTCTGCGCGCCCGGCTTTGCGGAACGGCAGGCGCCACTCCTCGCGCAGGACATCCATGGGCCCGCGCACGCCCTGTTGCAGGAGATGCGGCAGCGGCCGGGCGCGGTGCTCCTGGGCACCGACTCCTTCTGGGAGGGCATCGACCTCCCGGGCGACCACCTCGAAATCGTGCTCATTGCGCGCCTGCCCTTTGCCGTGCCCACGGACCCCGTGGTCGAGGCGCGGGGCGAGTGGTGCGAGCAGCACGGCGACAGCGCGTTCCACGGCTTTTACCTGCCCGAAGCGGTCATCCGGTTCCGGCAGGGAACAGGACGGCTCATCCGGCGTTCCGATGACCGGGGCGCGGTGGTGGTACTCGACCGCCGCTTTATCGATAAACCTTACGGCAAGGTTTTTGCCGGCTCCATCGGCCTGGCTCCGGCCGTGTACGACAGCACGGAAGCCCTGGTGCGGGGTGCGGACGCATTCTTCAAGCAGGGATGATACCATGGAAAAGAAAGAGGCCAAGCAGGAGAAGGGACGCAAATTTGTGGGCGTCCATTTCCAGTGTTGTAATGTTTACCAGCGCATCTATATCAACCGCGATAACAGCGGGTATTGGGGCGCCTGTCCAAAATGCGGCCGGCAGGTGCGTTTTACCGTGGGGCCCGGCGGGTCTGACAGCCGTTTTTTTGAGGCGAAGTGATTTCTACTCTGCGTGAACGCTTGAATCTCCGTGCGTTGTTCCGTACCGTGGACAACGGTCGCGTGGTCGAAATATTCCGCGGTGACGCGGACTGGAAGCCCCACCTCGGCCGCATCGGCCAGGTCACGCAGGTCACGATTCAGCCTGAGAAAACGGCCGGGGGCCATGTCCATTCGGAGAAGCGGGAGATTCTCTGCCTGCTCGACGGGACATTAAAAGGCCTCTTCCGCGACGAGGCCACGGGTGAAATTCTCGATATTGAAATTGCGGCCGGGACCCTGTTGGACCTTTCCCCGGGCATCAGCCATCTTTTTATCAATACCGGCGGCATACCGGCGCGGTTCTTCGAATTCGCGAACCGGCCCTATGACCCGGAAAACCCGGACGCCCGGCCGGTGACGTTAGGGTTTTGATCAAATTAAACTGTTCAACTTTAACGCGGCTGGAGCACATAATTCCAGTCTCCATGAAACTCATCTCGAATTAGCGATAGCGCATCCATCTGTGATTTTGGAATAACCACCCCCGTTGGATACTTCCGATT
>JAZDKP010000126.1:0-25289 GCA_043802925.1 Fibrobacterota bacterium
CAAATTCTATTGCATCGCCTTGGACTGCAACTCCCGAAAAGACTCTCAAAATGCAATTTGTAGTGAAAACTTTTTCGTGAAAACGGCTAAAGCAGCTTAAAAAAGGCATTTTTCAAACATAGTTGTCGAACTTGGGTTAACCGGCGGCCTCCGCGCCGCCGGTTAAATGTCGATTTCCATTATCACAATGCAATTCTTATAATTGCAAACAAAGGCGTTGTTTTAGCCCTATTTTTCTCCTTTTTAGGCATTGCCCCCGGCATGCCGATTGCTTCTTAAAATTAGCATGGCAAACAATACTAAGATTGTCTCCGGCGTTTCAATTTGCGGCGGCGTGGCCGAAGGAAGGGCCCATATCATCCGCAACGAACAAATCAATCATCCATCGGATAATCTTACCGCGGAAAAAGTCGTGGATGAGGTCGCCCGCATCAAGCAGGCCATTCAGGTGATGCTCCTTGTTTTCGAGTATGCCGAATCCTTCATCAACACCAATTTAAGCAAACAACATTCAAAAATATTTGCGATGCAAAAAGTCCTGTTGGAAGAGTCCTCGTTCAGACAACGGCTGATTGAGATGGTACAGAATAAACGGGTCAAGGCGCATACCGCCATCCAAAAAGTAACGGATGAATATAAGGAGCGCCTGAACGCCTCGCACAGCGAGTCCATGAAAGAGCGGGGTTCGGACCTTATCGACCTTCGCATGGGCCTTATTGACGCCCTGGACCGGCCCATGGTCCTTCTTCGAAACAGTGAGTTGACCGGTAAAAAGAAAAGCCGGCCGGGGCATATTGCCGTAACCCGCGAACTGACCGCCCGGTTTGTCATTGAGCAGAATCTGGAGAACGTAAAGGGGATACTCACGGAAAACGGCGGAAAAACATCCCATGGCGCCATACTCTGCCGGGCATTGAATATCCCGGCCGTGAGCGCCCTCAAAGGCATTTGCGAAATAGCCACCGAAGGCGCCATGGTGGTTGTTGATGGTGATAAGGGACGGGCCGTCATAACCCTGAGTGCGTCAAAAAAAGACCCTTTGAACCGGCAACGTTGACAAAGGAACCCAACCTTGGCCTCTGACACAGCCCCGCAACTGCAAATTCTGGCGAATTTGAATTTTGCCAAGGATATTGACAGCGTTCTGGCCGCAGGGGCCGAGGGAATCGGCCTTTACAGGACGGAATTTGAATTCATGGTGGCCGGAAAGCTGCTCAGTGAAGCCGAGCAGTGTGAGCTTTACCAGAGCGTCATAAAGGCCATGGAGGGCCGTTGCGTCCATATCCGGCTGCTCGATATTCAGGCGGATAAAACCCATCCTTCATTGGACTCTTCCCAAAACGCAAAAGACGGGTGCCCTTCGTACGGTGCGCAATTTCTGTTAGACCACCCGGACATCCTGAAAACCCAGGCCTGCGCCATTGCCAGGGCCTCGGCCAACGGACCGGTCTGTATTGTCTACCCCTTTATTGCGGATTTGGAACAGTTTATGGAATTGAAATCAATCGTTGTCCGGTCTATCACGGACATTAAAACCGGAGACATCAAACATGGAGTCATGTTTGAGCTTCCCTCCTCCTGCCTCCAGGCGTCCGCTATTCTTCACGAGGCGGATTTCGGGTGCATCGGCAGCAACGACCTGAACAAATAC
Organism: Fibrobacterota bacterium; assembly: GCA_043802925.1. Lineage (GTDB taxonomy): Bacteria > Fibrobacterota > OXYB2-FULL-49-7 > OXYB2-FULL-49-7 > JAEUSG01 > JAZDKP01. The sequence continues at coordinate 1,652 of JAZDKP010000126.1, forward strand.
CTTTTCGGCATGGACCGTAACAGCCCCTGTAAGCGGCCCGCCTATGTTTCAGGGCATCCTGTTTTACGATCCCTGGTAAAAGAAGTTTCCCTCACAGCAAGGCAGTCAGACCGGCCCCTGCTTTTTTGCGGTGAAATGGCCAATGATCCCGATAACCTTGACTGGCTGATGGAATCCGGCATTCGCATGATCAGTGTCGCGCCTGAAGCCATTTCGCGATTGCGCGACAAGCTGAATAATGTCAAAACCAGCGCGTAAGAATGTTGATTCGCAAATTTGAAGGCGAACCTGGCATGGAGGCCCTAAATTATGAAAAAAGGCCTGTTTGAGGATGGCCGTAACTTTGCTGTATTCTTCTTGTCTGTCATTCCCGCCCCCGCTTTCGCGAGGGCAGGCTCCAGCGGGAATCCACCACAGGATGATGGATTCCGGGTCAAGCCCGGAATGACAAACAAGCCGCAGCACACTTCGGCAAGCTCAGTGCAAGAGCTGCGGGGAATTAGACCCATCGTGATTTAACGGGATGTCCCGAAAGGAGCAAAGCAATGAGTGAAAAGACAGCGGAAAAAGAATTTGAAGTCCTTAAGACGGATTTAATTAACCTGTTTGAAGCGGTTACAAATTCTTTTAAACAGAAATTGGAGGCCACACGGTCCCATGGTGAAAAGGCCGCCGAAGATTTGAAGGACAACATTGAGCAACATCCGGTGGTCACTGCGCTCATCGGCGGCGCAGTGGTGTTTGGACTTGGCATGCTGGCCGCTAAATTATTGTCTGGAAGGAACAAATGATGAACTTAACCACCATTCTCCAGGATATCGTGGCAGGGTTTCAAGGGGCGCTGACCTCCGGAGAGGATAAAATGAAACAGCTCGTGACGGGTATTGTCTGGCTGCTGGCCTGTGTTACGATTGTTTCAACGCTTGTGCTGGCAGCCGCAGGTTTTATCCTTTTCGGATTATATCAATATCTTATGGCGTACCTGCCATTGCCTGCCAGTGCGCTTATTGTTTCCGTTACGGCTTTGTTATTGGCCGTACTGGTGTCCGGGCTGTTAAAACGGCAGGCCGGCATAGGAGCGCGGTAATGAATAACCCAACCGTTGCGGCAGACTGCGAAGGTTCGGAAACAGCAGAAGCCCAAAAGCAATGCGACAGCGTGAACAAAGGCAAACGAATCCTTTTAATCGATGATGAAGAAGTCATTCTTTTCGGATTTTCAAGATTTCTGAAAGAGCCGGGCGTGGAAGTGGATTGCGCGCAAACCATAGAAGAAGCAAAAAAGTGCATCGACACCCACCAATATGACGCCGCGATTATTGACATGAGACTGTCAAATTCCACCGAAATGGAGGGTTTTGACTGTATCCGGTATCTGCGTTCCAGTCAAAACGCCCAAAGCGCGTGTAGAATTCTGGTGCTGACGGCTTACGGGGACAACCGTTTGATGGAACAGACAAAAGCGTTGGGGGTCGATTTATTCTTCGAAAAACCCCTGGAGCCGAAAAAACTCCGGGAAGCCCTTAAGACCTTAGGCATCTACAGTAACTGAAGATTCGCGCAGCAAAATACATCGTCACTGTCTTGGCAATTTCTAAAACAAGAAACCCACCCCCCTTTCCCCCTCCCACCCTGCCGTCGGGGGGGGGAGGGGGGCGGGGGGTGGGTTTATACGCAAAGCGGAAGCACAACCTCAAACGTTGCACCAGGCCCGGAGGCGTTATTGTATGCCGTAATGCGGCCCTGGTGATTGGTAACGATATTCCGTACAATGCTGAGCCCAAGACCCGTCCCCCCCTTGCGCGTGGTGAAAAACGGATCAAATATTCTTGGTAAAAGTTCCTCGGCAATGCCCGAGCCTGCATCCGTTACAGAAAAGATCACCCGGTTGACCGCTTGCCCATAAACCTTACAGACAATTTCTGCTCCCGCTTGCGAATGATTGCAGGCATTCTCAAGAAGATTAATAATCATCTGCGTCATGAATGTGCTGTCGGCCTTGACGTTGCACTTATCCGATGCTTCGGGTTTGACAAATCGCACGGACGGTTTTGGAGAGGGCAGTGTCTGAAGCCAGGTCGACAACGCATTCTCCACAAGCGTTATCATTGAGATTTCATGGATATTCTCTTCGCGAAGGGGCCGGCCCAAAGCAAGAAGCGCTTCCATCAACTCGGTCAGCCTGGTAATCTGGTTGCGCATGTGCTGCATGTAGGGTTCAAAACGTTCGTTATCCGAAAGCTCTTTGGACAAAGCCCCCATAATGGCCAGGATGCCGTTAAGCGGATTACGCACCTCGTGCGCAACTCCCGAGGTCAGCTGGCCCAGCAGGCGCATCTCATCGCCGCGCCGGAGGCGAAACTCAAGGTCCCGGCGGGAAAGTTCGTGCGCAATGTACCGGGCGAAGGTTTCGATAAACTTGATTTCGGAGTCAGTCAACTCGCGCTCTTTGTCGTCCAGGACGTTGATCATCCCGAAGACTTCACCCTGGGAGCCGTTGATGGGCACCCCCGCGTAGGAATGAAAACGGGAAGCGTCAAAACAAAGATTGCCGGTGAATTGCGTCCCCAGTTCTCCGCTGAACTGCTGGGGTTTTTTATTGCCCAAAACAGACTGGCATGCCGCGCAGGGTTTTGAGTGTGGCACCTCCCGGGACACGCAACTATCAAGGCACTGCGCCCCTCGAATGATTTTACCATCCCGGTATTCATAGATGGCAACCAAGGGGGTGCGAAGCGTGGTGGAGATGCTTAAAACAATCTGGTCATAAAGCGATTCTATGTTGAAATCAAAAGCGGTCTCCATGGCATACACGACTTCCAGGGCCTCCTGCCGGTGTGAAATCTCGCTTTTTTCGAAAAGCCTTCCTTCGGTTTCGAGATTCAGGCTCTCTTTTGTATCGGTAATCACCACTTTTTGCGCCTGCACGATACGTTCGAGCTCATTACGCGTTTTCTGCAGCTCATTGGCAATTTGTTTACGCTCGGTGATGTCCTCAATGGCCAGAAGAATAATCCGCTCTTTTCCCCGCACTCTTTGAATCTGCCGGGCATTCAAGAGCATGATGCGCCTGCCAATGGTGGCAAAATCGTGTTCCACCTCATAATTTTCAAAGGTTGTCTTTTGGGGAAGGATCGTTTCCAGCAGTTCCCGCAGTTTGGGGATGTCCCACTGCTTGTTTCCCAGGTCATAGATGAGATGTCCCACGGTTTCTTCAGGTTTTACCTTAAAGACTTCATAAAAGGAACGGCTGACCGTGACCACTCTGAGATCTTGATCCAGAGAGATCAAAGGTTCGCGTACGGTGTTGATGACGCTCTCAGAGAATTCGCTGGCTTCTTCCGCGTTTTTTTTGTTTATCTCCAGTTCTTTCCGGGTCTTTTCCAGCCTGATTTCCATGTCCCTCTGCTCGGTGACATCGCGGAACACCAGCACGGCACCGACCACCTGACCGTCGCGGTTGCGAATCGGCGCGCAACTGTCGGCAATCGCGTACTCTTTACCCGCGCGTGAAATCAGGATGGTGTGGTTGGCCAGGCCCTGTATGGTTCCATGCGCCAGGGTTTCCTTTACCGGAATGATGGAGGGTTGACGGGATTCCTCATTGATGATGCGAAAAACCTCGTCCACCGGGCGACCGGTGGCTTCCGCCTGCGTCCAACCGGTGAGCTTTTCGGCAATGGGATTGAGGAGCGTGACACGCGCTTCGGCATCGGTCGCCAACACGGCATCACCGATGGAGTGGAGCGTCACCGCGAGCTTTTCCTCGCTGACCTGCAAGGTGGCATTGGCCTGCTGCAGTTGTTTGTTCGTGTCCTCCTGAATTTTGAGCAATTGCTGTGTTTCGAGTTGAGGATTGTTCATGGAAAACATACCTTCCGTTTAAAGCAAGGCCCCCGGGTATCACTTATCCACGCTCTGGACTGATGGCCAATAAGAATATACATGCCTTGACCTGCTTATATATACAAAGTAAACACAGTATATTACATCGGTCCCTGAGGGCTTGCACCGAGCGAAGTCGAGGTGAGTCGAAGGACCGATGTCCTTTTCAAATGACCAGCTCCGAAAATATTGCCACATGGTCTGAGAGACGGCTCAAGGGCCCCTTGTTGAGCGTGCGCGCGCTGCTGATTTTAAGGCCCCGTACATAGATTCGGTCCATGCGCAACACGGGACACCAGCTGGGAAACGTGCGCGCGTGCGCACCGTGAATATTCATGAACACTTCCTGCAATCCGATATGTTTCTCCAGCACACGGGAGACGCGTCCTTGCCAGTCATTAAAATCCCCGGCCACAACAAGCGGTGCGTCTTGCGGCACCGTGTCCATAATGCGCCGGCATAACCGTTCCACTTGCGTGTGTCGTCCGGACTCCCGCAAGTCCAGATGAAGGCAGATGGCGTGCAGGGGCCCGTCCTGGCCGGGCAATGCGATGCAGGCGTGCAACAGTCCCCGCCGCTCAAGGCGGCTATTGGAGACGTCCAGATTATCCATGGCAAGGATGGGATACTTGCTCAAGATGGCGTTACCATGGTGGCCGGCCGCATAGATGGCGTTTTTGCCATAGGCCACATGCGGCCACACCTGGTCCGCCAGGTACTCAAACTGCGAGGTGGTGGGCCAATGGGGCATACGGGGACCGTGGGCCTTGTGATGACCGAGGACCTCCTGCAAAAAGACCAGGTCCGCGTGCACCCGTTGCAGGGATTGTTTTATCCTGTCAAGTGAAAAGCGCAGCCGGGTGGTGCTGAAGCCCTTATGGATGTTGTAGGAGAGCACGTGCAGTGTTTTGGGGTTCATGTCACATCCAGTAATGGAACAGCCGCAGAATTTGCCCGGCCAAAGTGCCCAGCCATGACCGTTCCTTGAGAGCTTGGGAAGTGATTTCCACGGACTGCCGGAGGTCCAGTAAAAACTGGCGTTCCAGCGATGCCTTGGATTCCTCATGGGTGATAACCAGGTCCACTTCAAGATCGTGGATCAGGCTGCGATGGTTGAGGTTACTGGTCCCTATCGTGGCCCAGTCGTCAATCTGGAGGAGCTTGGCATGCAGGACGTGGGGCAGATATTCAAAGATGCGCGCGCCGGAGTGCAACAACGGTTTAAAGAAGGCGGCCGAGGCCCAACGGACAAAAGCCACATCGGGATTACGCGGGACCAGCAGGCGCACGTCCACACCGCGTTCCGCGGCCATGCAAAGGTCGCGCACCAGACGCCGGGCCGGGATAAAATAGGGGTTGGTGATCCACACGCGCCGTTCTGATGATGAAATCCTGTGGAGCAGATCATTGAAAAGCCAATGTCTGGACTTGCCGCGCTCATTGAGCCGGACCAGGCCCTTGGGTGGAACGGGCTTTGGAAGAGACAGGGATGCCGCATACCTCTTTCTAAGAAGACGGAACCGCCATGAACGGGTCCATTCCCTGCCAAACCCCCACGCCAACGCCGCCACCTGTTCCCCCTCCACACGGACAGCGGTGTCCCGCCACTCAACGCCCTCCCCCGCTTCGGACAGATTGTGCGCGGTAATGTTGATGCTGCCCACATAGGCGATTTGCCCGTCAATAATCCACACCTTGCGATGGTTGCGCCGGTTGATGGACGTCAGCAGGTGTATCATCGGTCTTAAACGGGGAATGCGGCGGGTGGCCAGGTTAAGGAGCGCCCAGGGCATGGGTCTGAAAACGCGCGCATCCACGCCCGCCTCAAGCAGTCCAGGAATGAAGCGCGTGGCCCATTCCCGGGCGCCAAACCCGTCCGCCATGACGCGTACCGCAACCTTGCGTTGCGCAGCCGTTTTGAGCGCATCCGCGACACGGCGTCCCAGCGCATCGTCGTCAAAGATGTAAACCTCAAGGTCAATGCTTTGCCGCGCCCGGCCTACATCCTCCAGCACCGCGGCATAGAATTCCCGGGCGCAATGGAATATCCTTTCAGTGATCCAGGTGTCAAGGTTACTCATACAACATCGTGGTTTTTGAAAAGCAAAACATGCTTTCTCCGTTTAACCGCTTTGTAGAATTCGAACCACACGATGGTTGTTAATCCCGCAAAACCACAGAGGACGATATTGAACAATGGAAGTTTGTGAAACTGGAATAAATCCAGAAAAAACGGGACATTTAATATGAGTGCCAGAAAGAAAATGGCCCCGCCCGCAACCCATAATACCGCTTTATTGGGTGTGGCGATAATTTTGAATATATTGTCGGTCCATGAGCGGTTTGTTAATATGACCGCGATGTTTGAAACAATCAATGTGGCAAATACCATGGCCCGCACTTCTTTTGCTTCATACCCCAGGTGCAGACCCGCGATATAAACAGCCAGGGTCGTCATAAGGATACCGGCCCCCTGCAGGCAACTGAACAGGATTTTATTTCCTCCGAAAAACGGCTCATTGATTTTTTTGGGAGGCCGGTTCATTACGTTCACCTCTTCTTTTTCGGCTTCAAAGATGATGGAGCATGCCGGGTCAATGATTAATTCGAGAAAAACAATATGCACGGGCCATAATATTATAGGAAAATTACCCAGCAATATCGGGAACAGGGACAATCCGGCAATGGGCACATGGATGGCAAACGTGTATCCAAAAGCTTTCTGGAGATTGTCAAATATCCGCCGTCCCATTTTTATGGCACCCACAATCGATGAAAAATTATCGTCCATGAGTACCAGCGAGGACGCTTCCCGTGCGACATCGGTTCCCTTCTCTCCCATTGCGATTCCAATATCAGCCGATTTAAGGGCCGGGGCGTCGTTGACGCCGTCTCCTGTCATGGCAACGATTTCATTGTTTTTCTTTAAAGCGTTTACGATTTTAAGTTTTTGTTCCGGGACCACCCTGGCAAAAATATTGACTTCCTTTATCTTTTCGCATAATTCATCCTCCGTCATTGCCTGTAAATCCTGACCGGTAATGCATTGTTCAGGATTTACAAGACCTATTTCCAGGGCGATATGTTTGGCGGTTACAGAGTAATCTCCGGTAATCATAATGACCCGGATACCGGCCTTATGGCATTCGCTGACCGCTTGTTTAACATTATCACGAACCGGATCGGCCAGCCCGATTAAACCGATAAAGTCAAAAGTAAAATCGTGCTGAATTTCGGGCAGATTGTTTGCGTTGATTTTTGCTTTTGCCACGCCTAACACTCTTAATCCGTCTGCAGCCAGTTTTTCAACGGCCAAAGACAGTCGTTTTTTGTTTTCTTCATCCAAATGACACAAATCGAAAATTGCTTCAGGCGCTCCTTTGGATGCAATAATATTTTCCGCTGTTCCTTTAAACGAAAAAACATGCGACATGGCAAGCAGTTCTTTTGAAAGAGGGTATTCTTTGATCATTTCCCAGTCTTTATGGATATGTTCCGTCCCTTGAGGGTACAAATCGCCCATGCTGGCGATTGCCTTTTCCATGGGATCAAAAGGATTCATTTGACTGGAAAGAATGCCATATTCAATTATTTCATGGAATTCCGAATTAAATTCGCTGTCTTTTGCAACCGTTAGAAAGTCTTTTCCGTTATAGAGACTTGTAACCGTCATTTTGTTCCGGGTCAGCGTGCCTGTTTTGTCGGTACAGAGCACGGTGGCCGAACCCAGCGTTTCTATGGCTGACGGCTTTCGTGTTAAAACTTTTATTTTTGACATTCGCCATGCCCCAAGGGCCATGAATACTGTGAGAATGACCGGAAATTCTTCGGGTAACATGGACATCGCCAGTGTTATTCCCGCCAGAAAACCATTCACCAGACTTTGACTGGTCAGTGTGTAGCCAACGACAACCAAAACACAGAGTACTGCGGCAATTATCGTAAGTTTCGTTACCAGCGATCCCATTTCATGCTTTAACCGGGTGGGTTCTTCTTTTACGCCCTCGAGCGCCTTGCCGATTTTACCAATTTCGGTATTAATCCCGGTGTTGCTGACCCTCGCAATACCATTGCCCTGGACAATCATGGACCCGGAATAAACAAAAGACAAATCATCGCCCCCGGGCTGGATGTTTTTTTGAGACCAATCCCAATCGCTTTTTCTGACGGGTACGGGCTCTCCTGTCAGTAATGATTCATCGGCCATCAAGCTGACCGAATGGAGCACGGTGGCATCCGCCGGAACCCTGTCGCCTTCCTGTAACACAATGATGTCGTCCGTGACCACTTCAAAACCAGCGATTCTTGTTTCTACGCCGTCCCGGATGACCAAAGCCCTGGGACTTGCCATGTCTTTGAGTGCATCGAGGGCTTTTTCCGTCTTCTTTTCCTGAAAGAATTCAATGCCCATGATGACGAAGACAAAACCCAGAAGCATTAAACCTTCCCGCATATCGCCCAAAACCATATACAAGGTGCCACAGCCGACCAATAGCACAAACATGGGTTCTTTGACAACCCCCAGCGCAATGGAGAATATGTTTCTTGGCTTTGAAGAGGGCAGGCTGTTGTGGCCTTCGGTACGTAATTTGACCGCGGCCTGATTGGCGGATAGTCCTTGGAATTTTTCGGAAGTATTGTCAAATTTCATAAGGTAATAACCCCATTATAAGATGACCGGAAGTTATTACAAACGAAATCATTCCGCACAGGCGAACGGTGTTCCCCTTGTTTCAGCTCAAGCGCTGACCACTACCTGGTTCTTTCCGTTTCGTTTGGCCTGATACAACGCATCATCCGCTTTTTTAACAAAGGTTTGCGGGGTCCGAATCTCTTTTCCGCACGATGCCACGCCGATACTGACTGTTACCGGTAAAACACCTTGAAGTCTTGAGGCAATTTCAGTCCTCAGTCTTTCAGCCAGCACACCGGCTTCCGTTGCATCAGTGGAAGGCAGAATCAACGCAAACTCCTCCCCGCCATAACGGCAGCAGACATCCAACTCCCGTGCGGTCGTTTTAATAATGGATCCTATCAGGGCCAGAATTCTGTCTCCTTCCTGATGACCGTCCCGATCATTGAGTTCCTTGAAATCATCAATGTCGATCATCATGAGCGAAACAAGCGTCTTGTAGCGGGTATAACGTGCCAATTCCACGCCAATCGTCTGGAAACAGTAAGCATGGTTAAAAAGTCCGGTCAAGCCGTCATGCAACGTCAGCTGAACAATGTCGGTTATCTGCTCTTCACCAATGACCGTTGCGCCCTCCAGTTCGGAGGTGAGGTTTGAAAGGTAGTCCAGGGAAGCGACCGTAATCCGGATATTCCGCTTCATTAACACGGACATGCTGTATTTGTGCCGCAGAATCTTGTTCCATACCTCTTCCGCGTCCTCGGGGGGAAAGGACTGGTGCGTGACCGAATAGAGCAGGTCCGAATAAAAGCACTGCCCATGGCTTATTTTCAGTTCAGCCAGCAAGGTTTCCTCGGATTCGGACAACGGCCGGTCTCCGGCAAAGGCGGACACAAGATCCAGGTGGATGGCGTCATTGCAAAGAAGCTTTTCCAATTGACAGGTGTTTGTTTCTTTCAACACGGAACTGTCATCCTTCGCGGAATCGTGCGTGCTGTTTGCCAACATTCCCATGCCTCTGTTTTATGTCTTGACCTTTGCCAAAGATAGCCGCGATAACGGTAACAGGAACTATTTCATAAGGATCAACTTCTTCATCGAAACGACGGATCCGGCGTTCAAACGGCAGAAGTATATGCCGCTCGAGAGACTGAGTGTCCCCTTCTTGGTATTGAACGGCACGGTGTAGCTACCGGCTTCCTGACAACCGTTCACGAGCATGGCAACTTCATGGCCCAGCGCATTGTAGACCTTAAGGGAAACCTGAGCCGCCTTCTTGATACTGTATTGAATCCTTGTAGACGGGTTGAATGGATTCGGATAGTTCTGCAATAGCGCGAATTCCTGTGGCGCCAACCCGTTCTCAACAGCGGTCGCTACCGGCGGCCGGGTGATGACATTGGAGGCCAATGTGACCGCGGCAATCCGTGCTAACGCCCTGCCATCCAGTGTTGCCCCTGTACTCAGCGAGATGGACTGATCCGCCATTATAGTTCCCTTGAAAACCGAGCTCGTTCCAAGAGTCGCTGATGTGCCGACCTGCCAAAAAATGTTGGCGGCCAGCGCGCCCCCTGCAAGAACGACATGGATACCGGTGCCCACATTGAGATCAGCGGCTATCTGGAAGATCCAGACATCCGTTGCGCTGCCCGTGAGAGTGACGTCAGACCCCGTTATTGAAGCCGTACTGGTGAATTTATACAGACCGGGGACAAGCGTCAACCCGCCGATATTTCCGGAACCGGGATCCAAAAAAGAAGCAGTCGGTACCGGTGTCCGGCCTGCGGCATCGTTGTAGGCGATGGTTAAATCTCCCTGGGCCGCAGTGAGCTCCGTAGCTGCAGCCACGGAACCGGGAGGGCCCGAGGCATCAACCGTGTATATTGTCCCGGTTACTTCGGTTAAACCAAAACCGGTTATACTGCTGCCCGCGGTCGGACTCAAGCCGATATTACCGGTGATCGCAGAAACCGGAACGTTCGATACTAATGAGCCGGCAAGTATAACGTAATTGGCGGTTGAACCCAGGGTTACGGGTAGCAGCGGATCAGACATAGCAGCAACAGGAAGCATCAAAGCCGTCATCCCCATTGCTCCGAGGAAGCGTATCCATCGGCTTGAGTTTCTTGTATTACTTTTCATGAAAATCTCCTTAAAATTTAGACCTTTTTTGGTATTCATGCGAACTATTTTATAAGGACCAGCTTCTTCATCGAAACAAAGGAACCGGCTTCCAGACGGCAGAAATATACACCGCTCGAAAGGCTGAGCGTTCCCTTTTTGCTATTGAACGACACCGTGTGGCTGCCCGCTTCCTGACGGCCGTTCACGAGTGTGGCAACTTCATGGCCCAGCGCATTGTAGACTTTGAGGGAAACCTGGGCCGCCTTTTTGATGCTGTATTGAATCTTTGTGGACGGATTGAATGGATTCGGATAGTTCTGTGAGAGCGCGGACACGTCAGCCGCTAATCCATTTTCGACAACGGTGATCGGCCCGGGAGGAGTGGTAACGGTATTGCCGTCGAGTGTGACAGTGCCCGTGCGTGCCAACGCCCTGCCGTTAAGCGTGGCGCCTGCCTCCAGGGTGATGGAGGTCAAAGCCAGTAGGGTTCCCTCAAAGACCGAGTTTGCTCCAAGCGTCGCTGAACTGCCGACCTGCCAGAAGATATTGGAAGCTCTGGCATCGTTAATCAGGATAACCTTGCGGTCAAGGCTCGTCGTGAGGGTGGACGCCATCTGAAAGATAAAGACCGCATCCGAGTCGCCCGCGGCGTCAAGCGTGAGGTCCCCGGTAGAGATCGCCAGCGAGGAGGTGGAGGTATAAAGGCCGGGGGTCAGTGTGTCTCCGCCGAGATTTCCGGCGACTGTGACCGCGCCAACGGTTCGACCGGCCGCATCGTCATACGCAATGGTCAAATCAAGTTGCGCCTGGATTGCGATAGCATCATTCAGATGTGTCGTACCGCTCACGATCGGAGCTCCGGTCACCGTAACACCCGGGCTCACGCCAAGGTCCCCCGTCAATGTCACCGCATTGTTGCTGGTGACCGAGGTGCCGGCAAGAACCGCGAAATCAGCAGCCGTTGCAAGGGCGACAAGCGCTTGCGGAGGAGCAATAATGACGGTCGCCGGTCGGCTGGTGATGGTATCGCCGTCCAATGTGACTGCGCCATTCCGTGCCAGGACTCTGCCATCCAGTATTACGCCTGATTCAAGGGTGATGGAGTCCAAAGCCAGTATGTTTCCCTTAAAGACCGAGGTTGCTCCCAGCGTCGCCGAACTGCCGACCTGCCAGAAGATGTTGGAGGCTTTGGCGGAATCACTCAGGATTACATGCGTGCCGGTTGCGGTGCTGAGTGTGGACGCTATCTGAAAGATGAAGACCGCATCGGGATCGCCCTGGGCGTCGAGTGTGAGGTCCCCGGAGGAGATAGCCAGTGTGCTGGTGGACGTATAAAGGCCGGGGGTCAGTGTCTGCCCGCCGAGATTTCCGGCAATCATGAGCGCGCCAACGGTTCGTCCGGCCGCATCGTCATACGCAGTGTCCAAATCGAGTTGCGCCTGAATTGCGGTGGCATCATTCGTGTGTATTGTGCCGTCCATGGTTGGGGTTCCAGTCACCGTAGTCCCCGGACTCACCCCAAGATCCCCGGTAATTGCCGTGGCATTGACGCTGGTGACCGAGGTGCCGGAAAGGACCGCGAAACTGTCAGCCGTTCCAAGGTCAACAATCACCGGCGACGCAGTGACCTCCGGCAAACGACTGCTGATGGTATTGCCATTTAATGCAACGGTGCCCGTCCGTGCCAATGCCCTGCCTTCCAGCGTTGCGCCTGACGCCATGGAAATGGAGACCGAAGCCAGTATGATTCCCTTGAAGACCGAGGTCGCTCCAAGCGTTGCTGAACTGCCGACCTGCCAGATGACGTTTGACGCCCTGGCGCCATTAATCAGAATAACCTGGCTGCCGGTTCCCGTGGTGAGTGTGGACGCCATCTTAATGATAAAGACAGCGTTCGTGTCACCCTGGGCGTCGAGTATCAGATTCCCGGAGGAGATATCGAGCGAGGAAAGGGAGGTATAAAGGCCGGTGACAAGCGTGTCCCCGGCGAGATTTCCGGCGACGGGCATTGAACCGCCGCTTCGTGCAAGCACGTCATTATACGCAGTATCCAAATCAAGTTGCGCCTGGGCCGCAACAGCATCACCCGCGTGTATTGAGCCGTACACTGTTGGAGATCCGGTCACTGCGGAGTCCGGACTCACCCCAAGATCACCGATAACGGTCGTAACACCGATGCTGGTGACCGCAAAGCCGGCCAAAACCGCGAAATCGGAAATTGATCGAAGGGCAACGGGCGTCGGCGAAATGGGCACCCTCGGTGAAGGACAGGTGATGGTATTGGAGGCAAGTGTAACCGCGGCAATCCTTGCCAGCGCTCTGCCGTCCAGCGTTGCGCCCGTGTTCATCGAGATGGATTGATCCGCCAGTATGGTTCCCTTGAAGATTGAGGTCGTTCCAAGGGCCGCGGACGTGCCGACCTGCCAAAAGATATTGGAAGCTTTGGCTTCGCCGGCGAGAACGACTTCGATATCGTCGCCTACGGTCAGAGAGGACGCTATCTGGAAAATCCAGACATCCGTTGCGCTGCCCGTGAGCGTGAGGTCAGACCCCGTTATCAAAGCGTTGCTCGTGAATTTATACAGGCCGGCAGCAAGGGTTAACCCGCCGATATTTCCGGATCCGGGATCCAAATTAGGACCCGTCGGTATCGGTGTGCGTCCTGCGGCGTCGTTGTACGCGAGGGTTAAATCTCCCTTGGCCGCAGTGAGTTCCGTCGCTGCAGTCACCGAACCCGCAGGGCCGGCGGCATCGACCGTGTATATTGTCCCGGTCACTTCGAGTAAGCCAAACCCGGTTATATTGCTGCCCGCGGCAGGGCTCAAACCGATATCACCAGTGACCGCGGACGTCGGAACATTCGAGACCAATGAGCCGGCCAAAACCGCGTAATTGGCGGTTGACCTCAGGGTTACGGGTGCCAGCGGTTCAGCCATGGCAGCGGTCGGCAGCATCAAAGCCGCCGTCACCATGGCTCCGAGGAAGCGCGTCCAACGGCTTAAGACAGCCGTTGTATTCTTTGTTTTGATTTTCATGAACATCTCCTTTTTTAGTTACGACCAGTCTTGTTATCAATACGAATTACTTCATAAGGACCAATTTCTTCATTGAAACAAAGGAACCGGCTTCCAGACGGCAGAAGTATACACCGCTCGAAAGACTGAGCGTTCCCTTTTTGCTATTGAACAGCACCGTGTGGCTGCCGGCTTCCTGACGGCCGTTTACGAGTGTGGCAACTTCATGGCCCAGCGCATTGTAAACCTTGAGGGAAATCTGGGCCGCCTTTTTGATACTGTATTGAATCTTTGTGGACGGATTAAATGGATTCGGAGAGTTCTGTGAGAGTGCGAACACCTCAGCCGCTAATCCATTTTCAATGGCGGTGGGCGTGGCCGGACGGCTGGTGACGGGATTGCCGTCCAATGTGACGGTGCCCGTCCGTGCCAATGCTCTGCCGTCCAGAATTGCGCCTGCCTCCAGGGTGATGGAGGTCAAAGCCAGTATGTTACCTTTAAAGATCGTGTTTGCTCCCAGCGTCGCCGAACTGCCAACCTGCCAATAGATGTTGGAAGCTTTGGCCTGGCCAATCAGGATAACCTGGAGACCGATTGTCGTGGTAAGGGTGGACCCCATCTGAAAGATAAAGACCGCATCCGAGTCTCCCTCGGCGTCGAGCGTAAGGTGACCGGAAGAGATCTCCAGCGAGGTGGAAGAGGTATAAAGGCCCGGGGTCAGTGTGTCTCCGCCGATATTTCCAGCGACCGTGACCGCGCCAACGGTCCGGCCGGCCGCGTCGTCATACGCACTCGTCAAATCGAGTTGCGCCTGGTCCGCGATGCTGCCACCTGCGTATACCGTGCCGTCCACTGTTGGAGTTCCACTCACCGTAACACCCGGGCTCACCCCTAAATCGCCGATAATTGACGTTGTATTGCTGCTGGTAACCGAGGCGCCGGCAAGGACCGCGAAATCGGAAGCCGATCCAAGATCAACGGGCGCTTGCGGAAGAACAACAACGATGGATGCCGGACGACTGGTGATGGTGTCGCCGTCTAATGTGACAGCGCCATTCCGTGCCAGCACCCGGCCGTCCAGATTCACGCCGGACGCGATGCTGATGGAGGTCAACGCCATTAGGTTTCCCTTAAAGACCGTGTTCGCTCCAAGCGTCGCTGAACTGCCGACCTGCCAGAAGATGTTGCAAGCCTTGGCGGAACCCATGAGAATAACGTTGATACTGTCAGCGACGGTGAGAGTGGTCGTCATCTGAAAGATGAAGACAGCATCCGAGTCACCCTCGGCGTCGAGGGTGAGGTCCCCGGAAGAGATTGCCAGTGTGGTGGCGGCGGTATAAAGACCGGGGGTCAGTGTGTCCCCGCCGATAATTCCGGCGATCGGGATCGCACCCAGCGTTCGTCCTTCCGCATCGTCATACGCCGCGGTCAAATCAAGTTGCGCCTGGATTGCGGCCGCATCATTCGCGTGCAGGGTGCCGTCCAGTGTTGGCGTTCCGGTCACCGTAGCACCCGGACTCACCCCGATATCCCCGATCACTTGGGTCGCATTGACACTGGTGACCGAAGTGCCGGCAAGGACCGCAAAACTGTCAGCCGTTCCAAGGACGACGGGCGCTTGCGGAAGAACAACAACGAGGGTCGCCGGACGGCTGGTAACGGTATCGCCATCCAATGTGACCGTGCCATTTCGTGCCAGCACCCGGCCGTCCAGATTCACGCCGGACGCGATGCTGATGGAGGTCAAAGCCATTATGTTTCCCTTAAAGACCGTGTTCGCTCCAAGCGTCGCCGAACTGCCGACCTGCCAGAAGATGTTGGACGCTTTGGCGGAATCAATGAGGATAACCTTGAGACCGATGGTCGTGGTGAGGGTGGATCCCATCTGAAAGATAAAGACCGCATCGGGGTCGCCCTGAGCGTCGAGCGTGAGGTCCCCCGAAGAGATTGCCAGTGTGCTGGTGGAGGTATAAAGGCCGGGAGTCAGTGTTTGCCCGCCGATATTTCCGGCCACCGTGACCCGATTGGCGGATCGCACAGCCGCGTCGTCATACGCAGCGGTCAAATCAAGTTGCGCCTGGATTGCGACAGCATCATTCGAGTGTATTGTACCGTCCAGTGTTGGAGTTCCTGTCACCGTAGCTCCCGGACTCACCCCGATATTCCCGATCACCTGGGTCGCATTGACGCTGGTGATTGAAGTACCGGCAAGGACCGCAAAACTGTCAGCCGTTCCAAGGACGACAATTGCCGGCGACTGAGGAAATGCAATGGCAGGCAGCATTACGGCAGCCATCAGCATCGCGCCAAGGAAGCGCGCCCGCCGGTTTAAGACATTTGTTTGACTTTTTGTGCTGCTTTTCATGTAAATCTCCTTAGAGTTTTAAGATCTTTATATTGCTTAATAAATTCCACTTATTTACGGCGCAGGAGTTACAAGCGTATTACCGTTTAACGTAACCGCGCCGATGCGTGCCAGCAATCTGCCTTCAACGGTTGCCCCGGTATTCAGCGCAATGGATTGATCAGCCATTATGGTTCCCTTGAAGATAACGGTCGTTCCAAAAGTCGCTGACGTGCCGACCTGCCAAAAGATGTTTGAAGCCTTGGCTTCGTTTCTTAAAAAAACCTGCCGGCCGGATGTAGCCATAAGCGTCGACGCTATCTGAATGATGAACACGGCATTGGCATCGCCCTTGGCATCAAAGGCAAGATCCCCTGACGATATTTCAAGCGATCCGCTCGATTTATAAAGCCCGGGCGTAAGCGTCAGTCCGCCGAGATTTCCGGCCAAAAGCACTATATCCGTTGCTGTGCGTCCAGCGGCATCATTATATGCTGTAGTCAAATCCCCTTTCGCCGCGGTTAACATAGCGGGAACTCCCGCAGGGGCAACATCATCCGAAGCGTATATTGCCCCGGTGACTTCGGTTAAACCAAAACCGGTGATGAACGAACGGGCCGCCGGGCTCAATCCGACATCTCCGGTAATGGCGGAGGTTGGAATGTTGGAGATCAGCGAACCCGCAAGAACCGCAAAACCCGCGGTTGAGCGGAGGTTGACCGCTGCATGCACGGTCGTTTGAAGAGGGATAACAATTGCCGTTGGACCGGCTACTGACGCAACATCTTCTTTGCATCCAGCGGTAATGACAACCAGGAGCAATGCCATCAAACATATCGCCTTGTGTATTCTGGAATAGCGGCTGAGTTTTTTCATTTGTGGTCCTGTTCGGTAATATTATTTAATGATCTTAAACACGATTCTTCTGTTCATGGCCCTGCCGGCCGCTGTATCATTTTCCGTCAGTGGATTATTCTTACCAAAACCCACACAAGTAAGTCTGTTTTGAGCTATGCCTTTGGACACCAGATACGCCTTGACAACCTGAGCTCTCTCGACCGAAAGTTCCTGGTTGTACTCGTCACTGCCCACATAATCCGTGTATCCTTCGACCTCAAACTTCACGCTGGGCTTGTCATTCAGCAGTTTCACGGATTTATCAAGCACTGCGTGTGATTCCGGCAAAAGGTCTGATTTGTCAAACGCAAAATTCACGCCGACCAGGACCAGTCGGTCCTTTGAAATGGCCATGATATAGCGGTCAACCACCATTTCCTTTGTCGTGATTTCTTTGACGACTTCTTTGGGGATATGCTTCACTATCAGGTCTTCGATTTTGGCATAGTCGGTCAGGTCTTTCGTTTCAGCGGCGGGTGCCGAACAACAGGGATC
The DNA here is from genome assembly GCA_043802925.1 of Fibrobacterota bacterium. GTDB lineage: Bacteria > Fibrobacterota > OXYB2-FULL-49-7 > OXYB2-FULL-49-7 > JAEUSG01 > JAZDKP01. Next base: position 19,043 of record JAZDKP010000126.1, read on the forward strand.
GCACAGCTTTGACGGCTTGCCTTTGCCAAAGAAGTAATTGACGCCAGCGCTAAGAACCAGATAGGAGTCGCGTCCGTTCATCTCGGCCGGGACAATCGTACCTTCGAGCGCTGAATTGCTGGTAATATGAAAACCGAACTCCGCGACGATACTCCATTGCGGTTTCAGTTTGAATTCGTTTCCCACGCCGATATTCAATTGAGACCCGACCCGGGTATCATCCAGAAATGTGGGCTGTGCGTTCGTGACCATTTTATAATTGGCGCCAAGTCCGGCAAACAGATAAGGGGACAGTCGTGCGCAAGGAACCAGATAATAGAGCAAATCAAGATCCCCTGTTATAAGGCCTGTTGATTCCACAAACTTATTGGAAGCGGCATCGGCCCACTCCCCTTCGAGGTGCGAATACGCGCCTTTTAATCTTAAACCGATATTCGCAGACAAGTTTCGTTGGACTGCAAGATAAACGCCATAATCAGAATTCAAAGCCGTGATGTTGACCGAGTAAAACCTTGGAAAACTTAAACCAGAACCGGCAATCCAGGTTTCGGTTACGATTTGCGCCTGAGAGACGCCCATGCCTACCGTTAACATCAAGGCAAGTACTATTGACAGCTTTTTCATTTTTATTCTTCCTTTTAATTGATGAGTAAGTTCATTTTATGAATGCAGTGCCTTTATCGATTGTCAACAATATTGCCGTCCAGTGTCACTGCGGCAATCCGGGTAAGCGCCCTGCCGTGCAAAACCGCGCCCGTGGTGATGGTGATGGATTGGTCGGCCAGGACATTTCCATAAAAGATGGAATTCGTTCCAAACGTTGCCGAAGAGCCCACTGACCAATAGACGTTTTTCCATTGTGCGCCGCCGGCCAGGACAACACTGGTGCCGGGATCCGTGATGAGCGTGGTCGACATTTTGAATACCCAGGTGGCGTTCGCGTCACCTTTGGCGTCAAGCGTTAAAATCGCGTTCGCTCCGGTGCCGGATATTCCACTCGAGGATCCGTTAACATAAAGGCCCGGGGCAAGGGTAAGTCCGCCTACCTGTCCGGGCAGCGAGATGGCATCGAGGGCCCTTGCCTGGGCGTCGTTAAAAGCAGTGGTCAGGGCGTCTTTAGCGGCGCTGACAATCGGATCCGCGGTCAAATAAAGCGTGCCGGTCACCCGTGCCGCTATGATATTCATGGTGCTGGTGGGAAACGAACCCACATCGCCATACACATGCGTTAAAATGTTCGCTCCGGTGTTGGTGACTCCGGAGCCGGCCAGAACCGCAAAGTCACCCGCAGACCCGAGGTCGACCGACGCCATACCCAGTACAAAGTTGGCAACCAGGGTGGTGTCCTGACTGATTGGAAACGTATAGCTCGCATTGGTCGACACTTCCGGTCCCGCGCTGGTGCCCGCGGTCCAGTTCACAAACCGGTATCCGTCTTTTGACGATGTCACCACCGTCACCAGTGTGCCCGGGTTATAGGAACTGGCTCCGTACAGATTTCCGCCGTTTGCCGGATTGGACACCAATGTCACGCGATACGGGGCAACGATAAAGTTTGCGGTAATGTTTTTATTGCTGTTCATGACGACATCCAGCGGATTGGCCGTACCGCTTCCATCCCCGCTCCAGCCGGTAAAAGTGTATCCAATCGCCGGCGTGGCGGTAAGCGCAACGGTATCTCCGTGATCATAGGTTGCCTGAAGCGGATTTTTTGTTACAGTTCCATTCACGGCAACCACGGCTAGCGTGTATGTCTTGATTGTAAAATTAGCGGTAAAGTTTTTATTGTTGTTGAGCGTAACGGTAAACGGATTTGTGGAACCCGTGGTATCCACGCTCCAGGCGGTAAAGTTATACCCGGTTGCCGGTGTCGCGGTAAGCTGTACGGCAGCTCCAAGATTATAACTCGCCAGATTCGGATTCTTTGCCACGGACCCATTCACGGCAATCACGGTGACCGTGCACATTTGGACGGTTGTAAAACTCCAGGCTGTGTCTTTTGTCAGCGCATTACCTTCCAAATCCTTTGCCCCGACTGTAATTCTGGCTGTATATACGGTATTGGCCAGGAGATTGCTTGACGGTTCAAATGTTGCCGTTGTGTCGGAGTAGGACACAAAGCCGGAAACCGACGTTGTTCCCTTTTTCAGGGTAAATGTCGATGTTGTGATCGTTAATGTGTTCATCGGCTTGCTGAAATTTGCGGTGATTATCTGGTTTAACGCAATACTCGAGGCGGCATTTACCGGGACGGTCAGACGCACAACAGGGGGCGTGACAATCGGTGCTGCGCCTGTTGTAAAGCTCCACACCCTGTTACTTGCCAGTGCGTTACCCGCAAGGTCCTTGGCGCCGGTTGTAATGGTGGCGGTATAGACCGTATTGGGCGTAAGGTTGCTGTACGGTGATAAGAGTGCCGTTACCCCCGAATAGGACACAAAGCCCGAAACCGGCGTACTCCCCTGCATAAGGGTAAAGGTGGCCGTGGTAATCGTTGTGGCATCCATGGTCTTGCTGAATAGTGCTGAAATTTTCTGGTTAAACACCACTCCGACGGCCGCACTTGCAGGGTCCGTAGAACTGACCGTGGGCGGCGTAACGACCGCAGCTGCACCTGTTGTAAAACTCCACACTCGGTCGCTCGCCAGCGCATTGCCGGCCAGGTCCCTGGCGCCGGTTGTAATCGTGGCCGTATACACCGTATTGGGTAAGAGATTGCTGGCCGGTGAATAAAGCGCCGTGGTACCGGAATAGGACACAAAGCCGGAAACGGACGTGGTCCCCTGCATGAGGGTAAAGGTTGCCGTGTTAATCGTGGAGGCGTTCATTGTCTTGCTGAACGTTGCGGCAACTTTCTGGTTAAACGCCACTCCGACGGCCGCACTCGCAGGGTCCGTCGAACTGACCGTGGGCGGTGTGACGACCGCGGCAGCGCCTGTTGTAAAGTTCCACACCAGATTGCTCACCAGCGCGTTACCGGCCAGGTCTTTAGCGCCGGTTGTAATTGTGGCGGTATAGACCGTATTGGGCGTGAGGTTGCTGGACGGTGATAAAAGCGCCGTTAAACCCGAGTAGGATACAAAGGCGGAAACCGGCGTGGTCCCCTGCATTAATGTGAAGGTTGCCGTGGTAATGGTTGTGGCATCCATTGTCTTGCTGAACACTGCGGCAAGGGTCTGGTTAAACGCCACACCGGTGTCGGCATTGGCCGGGTCCGTGGAACCGACCGTGGGCGGTGTAACGACCGCGGCCGCACCGGTTGTAAAGCTCCAGACCAGGTTGCTTGCCAGCGGATTGCCCGCAAGGTCCCTGGCGCCGGTTGTAATCGTGGCGGTATAGACGGTATTGGCCGCAAGATTGGCGGCCGGTGAATAAAGCGCCGTGGTACCGGAATACGAGACAAAACCGGACACGGATGTGGCCCCCTGCATTAAAGTGAAGGTTGCCGTGTTAATTGTGGAGGCATTCATGGTTTTGCTGAACGTTGCGGCGACTTTCTGGTTAAAAGCCACTCCGACGGCCGCGCTTGCAGGGTCCGTCGAACTGACCGTGGGCGGCGTAACGACCGCGGTAGCTCCTGTTGTAAAGCTCCACACAAAGTCGGCTGCCAGGGCGTTGTCCGCCAGGTCTTTTGCCCCGGTTGTTATGGTGGCCGTATATATGGTATTTGGCGCAAGATTAACGGACGGCGCAAAGATTGCCGTGGTACCGGAATAGGATACAAAACCTGAAACAGAGGTGGTCCCCTGCATCAAGGTAAAGGTGCCCGTGGTAATCGTCGCGGCATTCATTGTCTTGCTGAACGTTGCGGCGACTCTCTGGTTAAAAGCCACATCGATTGCGGCACTCGCCGGGTCCGTCGAACTGACCGTGGGCGGCGTAACGACCGCGGCAGCGCCTGTTGTAAAGCTCCACACGTGGTTGACGGCCAGGGCATTTTCCGCCAGGTCCTTGACCCCGGTTGTAATCGTGGCCGTGTACACCGTATTGGGTAAGAGGTTGCTGGCCGGAGCAAAAATCGCCGTGGTGCCGGAGTAGGACACAAAGCCGGACACGGACGTTGTCCCCTGCATTAATGTGAATGTTGCTAAAGTAAACGTTTCGGCATCCATGACCGTGCTGAACGTGACGGCGATTCTCTGGTTAAAAGCCACACCCATGGCGGTATTAGCGGGGTCCGTCGAACTGACGGTGGGCGGCGTAACGACCGCGGCTATGCCCGTTGTAAAACTCCAAACATAGTCGTTTGCCAGAGCATTATTGGCCAGGTCCTTGACCCCGGTTGTAATCGTAGCGGTGTACACCGTACTGGGTGAAAGGTTGCCGGCCGGAGCAAACGTCGCCGTGGTGCCGGAATAGGACACAAAGCCGGAAACGGATGTGGTCCCCTGCCTTAAAGTAAAGGTTGCGGAGGTAAACGTCGCGGCATCCATTGTCTTGCTAAAAGTCGCGACAATTTTCTGGTTAAAAGGCACATCTATGCCGCCATTCTCAGGGTTTGTTAAACTGGTGGTGGGGGGAGTGACGACCGCTGCCGCGCCTGTTGTAAAGCTCCATACATGGTTACCTGCCAGGGCATTGTCCGCCAGGTCCTTGACCCCGATGGTAATCGTGGCCGTATAGGCGGTATTTGGCGCAAGATTGGTTGACGGCGCAAAGATTGCCGTGGTACCGGAATAGGACACAAAGCCCGAAACGGACGTGGTCCCCTGCCTTAAAGTAAATGTTGCGGATGTAAACGTTGCGGCATCCATGGCCGTGCTGAACGTTGCCGCTATTTTCTGGTTAAAAGGCACACTGGTTGCGGCATTAACGGGATCCGTGGAACTTACGGTGGGTGGTGTAATGGCCGCGGCTGCGCCTGTTGTAAAAGTCCACACGCAGTTGTTTGCCGGTGCGTTGCCTGCAAGATTTTTAGCGCCGGTGGTCAGCGTCGCGGTATATTCGGTATTGGGTGAGAGGTTGCTGGCCGGTTCAAACGTCGCTGTTGTGCCGGTATAAGAGACCGTACCAGAAACAAACGAGCTCCCCTGCATAAGGGTAAACGTTGCGGTGGTAATCGTAAAAGAGTCCATCACTTCACTGAAAGTTGCGGTTAGGTTCTGGTTAAAAGGCACATTGATTGAATTATTGGCAGGATTTGTTGAACTTACGGCGGGTGTCGTGGTAACCGGAGGATAAGTGATGCCGACCCTGTCTCCGCAGCCGGCGATAATCATGAGCAGCAGCATTGGTATTGACAACATCCTGGAATGGTTTTTCATTTTGCGTTTTGTTAAAGGATTGGGAACGTTCATAACGGGTATCTCCTTCTTAAATGAAAATTGCGTTCAATTTCAATAAAATCCAAGAAATTGTTGCTCCAAACCCTTATACCGCAATAAACATGCCTGAAATGTGATCGCGTTTATCCTTTACCCACATACAACCACTTCTTAGATACGAATCAGCCACAATGCAGTCCTTAATTCTCGTTAATGAGAATGCTTGTCTCATGAGCGAAAAGGAACGGCCCGGCTCATTTGAACTTCGAAATCGCCTCGTGGAAGGCCGTCTTGACTTCAGCCCAGGCCTTTTCTGCGCCTGTCTTCAGGTCTTCCCATGCCGCATCTCCGGCGGTCTTCAACTCGTGCAGCTTTGTCTTGGCCTCATTTTGCTTGTGCTGCAAGGTTTCGATGGTTTTGTAGTATTCGATCTTCGCCCCGGCCCTGGCCTTGTCCGCCTTGGCCTTGAGCAGGGCGATCTGCGCGTTCCATTCGTCAAACTGCGCAACGAGTTTTTCTTCGTATGCGTTTCGTTTGTCATTCATAGCAAACTCCTTATGTTTTAAACATTTTGCTTCTATTCTTTTCCGGCTCGCTTCGACACCGGTGGAATGCTTTCGGCGGGCGCCTCCGGCCCGAGCAATACCGCGATCCATTGTGTGCCTTTATTGTTCTCGCATGCGAACTTCAGGGTCATGGTAAGAGGTATGCACAAAACCATGCCGACCGGACCAAGCAGACTTCCCCAAAAAATCAACGAGAGAAAGACAACCAGCGTGGACAGTCCAAGCCTCTGCCCCATGAGCCTCGTTTCAATCGCATTGTCAAGTATGAAGTTAACAGCCATATATCCTGCTGTTGCCATTACGGCGCTGCCTATCCCTAATTGGATAAGAGCAAGAAGCACTGCGGGAACGGCGGCGATTGTGGAGCCGACATTCGGCACATAGTTGAGCAGAAAGGCCAGAAAACCCCAGAGAATG
>JAZDKP010000127.1:0-17205 GCA_043802925.1 Fibrobacterota bacterium
TACTTTATCACGGTATGCATACACGACCGATCTGCGATGCTGCTCGGAGATATTCGTAATGGTGAAGCGTTCTTGAACGAATACGGTAAATTCGTTGCATTTACATGGAACGATTTATTGAATCATGTGAACAATATCCAACTGGATGAATTTATAATCATGCCAAACCATGTGCATGGGATAATCCGGATTGTTTCGGAAACGGGTGAAAAAAACACAACGACCGGTCCGGCGGGTTCTATAGGGGCGGGTTCAGAACCCGCCCCTACAGAACCCGCCCCTACAGAACCCGCCCCTACAGAACCCGTCCCTACAGACAAATTGACACCAATATTATCCGCACCCGTACCCCACAAAAAACCATTAAAATCCCATTCGTTACCAGAAATTGTCAGGCAATTTAAAACATTTTCCGCACGCCGAATCAATAGCATTCGAAACACGCCAGGAATCCCAGTCTGGCAGCGCAATTATTATGAACACATCATCCGCGATGAAAATTCATTAAACAGTATCCGGCATTATATCCGGAACAATCCCGTAAATTGGAGCACAGACCCGACAGAAAAGACTCTTTATTTTTAACAATCGTCACAACTTCTATGACTTCAATATTTGCACGCGCTCCGCTGACCTTCTGCATCGCCGGTCTCCCCGTGCGTTTTATGCTGCCCGTTCCTTTTTTGCAACCACTGAAACAGGCCTTTGCCCCGTTTATCAGCCGCAACAAAAAGCCCTGCGCACATATTGAGGTGCGTCTCATGTTGAAACGGGGCGGCCCCGGAAAAAGGCCCCGGCTGGTCAGCCGCGGCAACAGCCTACAGGCTGAACGCGGGGACATGTCCTTCCGGTTCAATTTCAAACGGATGACCGGCCGCCTTTCGATTGTCCGGGACCGATTCGTATTCAACGCCTTCCTTCGCATCTTTTACGCCACCCTGCTCCCATACCATGAAGGTTTCCTGCTTCACGCCTCGGCTATTGCGGATAAAAACAAGGGGTGGGCTTTTGCCGGCCCCTCGGGCGCGGGTAAAACCACCCTTGCCAAGCTGCTCTCCGGCCATGCCGTGCTCACGGACGAACTGGCGGCAATGCGCAGGGAAAAGGGGACGTTTTACCTGTACGGGACCCCGTTCCAGGGTGAATACAGCGGCCCGCGTCGCGCACTCCGTACAAGGCTGGCCGCGCTCTTTTTCCTCAAAAAGATGGATAGGACTGTTGCGTATCCCCTCCCGCCCGGGATCGCACTTAAAAAACTCCTCCAATGCATTCTTTTTTTCAGCCCCGATACCGCGTCTGTTTCGCGGTTGCTACGCACCGCAGAACGGTTGATAGATTCCGGCAATGTAAAGGAATTGGCCTTTTCAAAAGAACGGACGGAATTTCTGGAAGCATTCCGCAAAACATGCACTGACAGACCGGCCTTGTACATGGCCCGGACCCTGTAATATTTTATTCTTCACGACAAAAGGAGCCAGCCATGACAATCACCCAAAAGCAGACCGAGCAGGGCATCCATTTCACCATCATGGGTTCACTGTCCGGGACCGAACATTCCACCATCCAATTATTTGAGACCGCCTCTATCGCCATCGGAAAAAAACCAAAGGAAATCGTCATGGACTTAACCAAGGTCATTTTCCTGGACAGCATGTCCATCGGCCTTATCGTCGGCATCCTGTTAAAGTGCAAAGAGCACGGGGTCCTCTTCCGACTCGAAAACACGAATCCCACCATCAAGGAACTTCTGGACCATACCAGCCTCATCAAGATTTTTCCGCAGCTTTACTAAACATTTGTTGCCGCTATGCGGAAGCGGGACGGACATACTCCACGGTCGTTCCGGTTCTTTGTCGCAGGATCATTTTCTTGTCTAACATACATTGAAGGTCGCGTTGGATGCTTTTTCTTGAAACTGAAAACTGCGTGATAAGTTTATTAATATCAACGTTAACATTTTCTTGTATAAACGTTAACAGGGTCTCCTGTCTGAGTGTGAGCGCTTTCTTGTGGCCCCTGTTTTTATTCAAATAACCGTGTTTTTCCATTAATCGGTATATGCTTTGCCGCCCGATATTTAAATCCGCTGCGGCCAGGGTTATGTTTCCCTGGGCTTTATTCAAGGCTTCTTTGACTTGTCCTGCGGATAAATCGCGCGGCTCGATTCTTGGGCCGGATCCGGATTTCTTCGGTATCCCGGTGTGCGTATTGCACTGCCGAATGGTATCGGGCAGATCATGGACATCGATGAAACGCTTGTTTCCCAGAAGCAGGGAAAAGATGACCGCGTTTCTGAGTTCTCTTATGTTTCCCGGCCAGGGATACCTGCAGAGGAGGCGCATCGCCTGTGGGGTTATTTCGGGAATGCTTTGCGGGTGTTTCTCGCAGTATTCCTTGATAAAAAAGAGGGTGAGCTCCGGGATGTCCCCGATGCGTTCTCGAAGAGGGGGCGTATTGATAATGATGGTATTGATTCGAAAGTAGAGATCTTTTCTAAAACGGTTCGTTTCGATTAATAAATCCAGGTTTTGGTTTGAAGCGCTGATGATACGCGCCTCGGTGGTTAACGTGATATTGCTTCCGATTCTTTCGAATTTCCGGTCTTGAAGGACCCGTAAAAGCTTGGTTTGCAGCGAAAGTTCCAGGTTGCTTATTTCATCGAGAAAAATCGTGCCGCGGCCCGCGGCTTCAAAGCGTCCTGTTTTTCTGTCCGCGGCTCCGGTAAAGGCGCCTTTCTCGTATCCGAAAAGCTCGCTTTCAAGAAGCAGGGGCGGCAGCGAGGCACAGTCGACTTTGACAAACGGTTCATTGCCTCTTTTGCTTTGAAGGTGGAGCTGTCGTGCCACCAAATCTTTGCCGGTTCCAGTCTCGCCCGTGATGAGAATGCTCGCCTGGGTATCCGCGGTATTTTGGATGATGGAGCGGATCTTTTCCATGATGCTGCCGCTTCCGATCATTATGGCATCGGCTTCGCTGTCCAATCTCCGTTGAAGCTCTTGATGTTTCGTCAAAAGCCGCTTGTGCTCCCGGTTCTTATTTTTAAGCTCTTCCTGCGCCATTCTGAGCCGGGTGATGTTTCTTAAATGCATTATCTCGACAGGTTTCTGGTTGTAGGAGCCCGGATAAAGCGAGATTTCGTATATCTCTTCCGGGAAATCCTCCAGATGCATGTCAAACCGCTCAAAGGCGGAATGGGAACCGATCCGCAGCGTGGAAATGCGGTTTGAAACCTTGAAGTCCTTAAACGACGTGTTCGCTCCGCAGGCCAGTCCGCATGCGTTTAGGGAGGGATCGGCAATGGGTTGCAAATCGAGAAATTCCACGCGGGACTGAGGGTCGATATCCAGGGTCACTTTTCCGCCCGTCTTTTCAAGAATGACTTTATGCCAGCAATCCGCTTGAAGTGCCTGTTGCGGCTTCTCGATCATTTTCATTCCGCATCTTTTTACAACCATGCCTTCAGGACCGACCCCCAGATAATAGCCGCTGCTGTCAGGTGAAAACGTATAATGTTCGTGCCGCCCTGCAATAAAGCATCCGAATTTAAATTCATTTCTGCATTTTACGGAGAATTCGATTCTGACGTCCTGCGCGGACACGTCCACGGCTCTTTTTAAGAGGCAGAACGAAAATCCCTGTTTTGTCTCGCCATGCAGTTCATCGCCGTCCGTTGTCCATTTTCCCGTGGGATCGAATTCCCACTGTTCATGGGTGTTGTCTCTAAAATCCTCAGCATAAGCGGGCGTCCAGGGCCCGTTTGAATTTCGGATGCATTCCTCAAGATATTCTTTTTTATCGGTTTGATTTCTTTTAAATAGTTCCCAATCATTCTTTCTGAAGAAAGCGCCGATGTATTTTCCTCTATAGTTGAGCGAGCCTTCCATGAGCCTATAGAATTTATCGAAAAACTGCTGGTTGTAATCGATGAGATGATGCTCGGCATTGAGCATGGCAAAAAGGTCGCTTGAGAAATTATTAAAGTAGGCGACCCGGTCATTGATGCCGATGTCAAAAAAAGCGATATAATTTTCCTGATCGAGCGCGATGATGTCCGCCTTCGATTCCACCGAATGAAGGTTTCCCATGAAATAGGCGGTACTTTCCGCCACGTCGCTTAAGCCGGTGTCCTTTTTTAACAGGAGTTTGAAAAAACCTGTTCTTCCTGTATTGAAGAAACGGGACAACACATCCGGTTTGTATTCAGGAAGGACCCAGACAAGTTCGGAAATGGAATGTCCTATTAATTGTTCGTATTTATACCCAAGTGCATGGTATAATTTTTTATTCCACCATAAAATCTTTCCTTGTTTATCATAGAGAAGCAGGGGCAAGCTGTCCTCTGATATTAAAGGATGATATTTTAACAGTATTTCAGGAATATTCATATTTGTTTAATGTATGGCCGGATGACCAGATGTATGACCCGAGCGTATGACACAATACAAAAATACATAATATTATCTGAAAATACAAGTCAAATTCTTGTTACAATATTACAATTAGTTTAAACAAATCATAACACGTTGTTATATAGTTAGATATGCTGCCTAGCGTATGAAGTTGTTTGATATTGTATGACGCATATTTGTTTTTCTATTATATTTTGAAAAATATTATCGTAATAACCTGAAATATAATAAGATGAATTGTATTCCATTTATTAGTAGATAAATTGCTTATCATATTATATCTTACTTAAATATAAACAGGGGGGCATATGGGAAACGTCTTTTTCAAACCAATGTTACAACTTATCATTCTATTTATCATCAGTATTGGGGCGTTGTCTTTGTTTAGCGCTGAACCCGGCACGCTTCGCTTGTTTGGATGGGAAACCTCCGACAATGTTTCTGGTACCACATGGAAGTACTATCCTTTGGTCACGGATCAATACAGCGAAGGTTCTGTTTCTTCGATACATGATCTGGGCCCTGATGCCACCGGTTGGGTGGTAAACTATTTTAAAACAAGCACGACTGAATATTCAGAACTGTATCGTTACGGTACTCTCATTAAAACGGTCGGGTGGCCCCATGGAACCTATTTTGGTACGGACTGGTCTTCCTATTCAAAGCTATGGTTCGACATGAAGTCCTCTGACGATACCGCAATTATTGAACTCCATCTGGAAGACAACATGACTCCTTATCCATATGCGTTGAAAAGAAACTACCGTATCCCCGCCGGAACATGGGTTACCTGTGAATACAATCTTGATTCCGCAAAAGCCCGGCATCTTTTCAATCCCAGCGATGTTGTTTCCCTTGCTGTTCTGGTGAAAAAAATCGGAAATAACACGAAATTGTACATCGATAATTTCCGTCTTGCTCCCGCAAGCGGCGTTACTCCGGCTTACACGCTTGTCACGGATGCCACACCATGGCCCCAATTGCCCGAACCGCCCGATAATAACGGCAACACCACCCGGCCCACGCCTCTCACTCCCCTTTCCGTCCCGCGGGACACTTCCACGCTTGCGGATGGTGAACCAGTCAAGACAATCGTGGGCACAACCGCGAGCTGGAACGATGCCATGAAACATGACTACCGCGGTATGAACGCTTACGACAACACCCGACTCGAAATGATTACCGGCAATCCCCCGTTAAGCTTCCGGGCAAGCGCGGATGCTTGTGATACGTGGCGCAACGTGGATTTGCGGGCTCCAGGTGTGACTGACGGCAGTGATGCCGAGACCTATACCCGTTTTGCCAGTGCTTCCACTTCCTGTAGAAAACAAGGTACCACGGCTTACGAGAGCGAAGTGCTCTGCGCCTATATGCTGCAGTGCAGCGGACAGCCGAGCCCGAGCGATTTATGGTTCCGCCGGTTCACTTTTGACGGGACGAACTGGACCATGGGCCCTAAAATAGTAATGGACCGGGACATCCGGTATTGCCCGACACCGAAAATCATACGCTCGGCAAACGGTCGGATATGGACGGTCTGGGACCATTTTACCCGCTATGACAATGAGACAGTGGCGGCGAAATTCTCCGACGATAACGGCCTGACCTGGCAGCACGGCGGCAACAACGGGAAGATAAACGGCGCAGTCTGCACGGGCATGGTTTACCCGGACATTGCCGATTACGGCAATGACGGCGCGGCCATTGCCTGGTATCATATTTCCCAGACAAAAGCCGTTTATTTCTCCTATTTCCAGCAGCCGGTTTTTGACGCCCTGTACGCCGATTACCTGGCCCAAAGTCCGTCCGATAAAATACCCTGGGACCGTTTCGCCACTGGCTCGGCCTGGGCAACACCTGTTGCGCTTCCCGTAGGAACGGATCTCAAGTCCATGGTCGGAACGCCGGATGGAAAGGTTTACATCGCCGTTGAAATACCGGACGCGGTCCTCGAATGGGATGGCGCAAATTTCACGACATCGCTGGACGGAGTTTCCGGCATGCTGACGCGTATCAAAAACACGGACAATCTCATGCTTTTCACCGTTGTCGGAGATACGGCAATCGAATACCGGACCTTCAACGGCGTTTCGTGGAGCACGGCAACGCAGGTCACCACGGAGGCAAGCGTCATCAAGACATTGTGCGTGCCGAGAGTTTCGCCGGTCAACTTTGTTCCTATTTCCTGGAGTTATACGACGGATCCTTACAACATCCGTACGCTCCGCGTAAAGGTGCCAGAGGCAATAAAAGGGATGGAGACTCCCGTTGTTGCGATTAATCGTCAGGCGGAGGAGGCTGCTGGCGATATTGCCCTCCGTGTTTATCCCAATCCATGCAATCCCAGAATCAACCTGCGCCTGATGAGGAGCAAAGTGATGGGTGATGGGGGCGTGGAGAAATTGGAGATATTTGATATTGCCGGAAAAAGGGTTAAAACATTTGACTTCTCCCTTCGCCGCACACAAAACGCTGATTTCTCCTGGGAGGCCTCCGAACATTCTACAGGGATATACTTTGTAAGTTACACGAATGGACTGAAATCATTGACCCGAAAGATTGTGGTTATGAAATAAGCCTGAATTACTTGAATACCGGAGGGGTCCTATGAGGATGATAATCATCATCTCTTTGTTTCTTTCATTTCCCATAATGGCGCAGATCACGCTGCCGGAACCCTCTGTTATCGTGCAGCAGACCTTTAGTTATCAACCTATTGCCGGCGCCTATTCAAGAGATATTGCGGTGACGCCGGATGACAAATTTCTTGTCGTCATCTACGGTCAGATTCTGGCGACGTCCGAGAATGGCATGTCTTGGACAACTCAGAACGTGTCAAACTCCCTTACCCTCACCTATCAAACAGGCGGACACCCGGGCCATATGCACGGCACTTACGGCGATCTTAATGGAAATGTGAACTGGGTTTATACCGGCGGCTGTCAGGGAAGATTGGCCGTTCCGGTGCATAGGTACTTTGTAAGGGCAAGCTATCAGTCGGGCAGCGTATCGCTCTCAAATTGTTATTTGATTGACGACAGGATGGGCGGTTCGGAGAATTATTTCTGCAGTTACACGGGATTTGGCGGATATACCATCAGCGAGGACACCACGATTATTGCTTATCAATGGACGAATGGTACGGGTTATGAGAGCCCCCACGTGTTGATTACCTATAATGGAGGCCAGACCTTTCAAGGTTTAGGCGGTGGAACGAGTCAAGTCGGTGTCGGGGAGGCTAATCCATCCGGTTGGAGCATGAACAATGCTCCTCAGGTAGTGCCGTACAAGGGTGGCGTGATGGCTATCTGGACAGAGGGGAACTATCGGTTTCGCTACAGCTATTTTAACGGAACGTCATGGAGCGCAGTGACTCCTATCGACGACGCCTATGCAAAACGCCCAGCAAAAGACGCTGCAAATCTTCTACTTTTCAGAACAACCGCCGATGAAAGGTACGTCCACCTAATCACGCCATGCACCCAGGAAGGGACGATTGATCTTCTTGATATCCGTTGGGACGGCACGGCATGGAAAGATACAATTCTGATTTCCAGCCCTGCCTGGGCCCATCAGGTGCATAATGTTGTTAATACCGTTTGCGGTGACTGGGTATTTAATTTCTATACGTATGACGGCGCGATAAAATGCATCGCCTATAATAGCGTGGAAAACCGCTGGCTGGAACCCAGAACAATCATAGACGACAGCTGCAATAATCTGGCTTTATCGGCACCGCACGTTTCCCCTGCTGGTTATGTCCCGCTGGTATGGATGGACAAGAAATGGGACGATGCCTCTGCTCCTGCGCCCAAGATAAAGTTCCTGAAAATACCAACGAATTTCTTGCTTCAGGGAAGCACGTCTGTTTCGAAAAGCACCTCTGCTTCCTCACCGGTTTTCTTTGCGGCGAACCATCCCAATCCTTTCAGTGCTTCAACGGTGTTGAAATATCGTCTTGCCGAAAATACCAACATTTCTCTTTCTGTTTTTGCGGCTGACGGGAAGCGTGTTGCCGTGCTGGCAGAGGGAAAACAAGCGGCGGGGGCTCACGAGGTGACCTGGAACGCCGCACATCTCGCAATAGGGGTATATTACGCGATGCTAAAGATTGGCAACCAACAGCAGACCCTGAAGTTGTTACGCTTGTAACAGGAGAACAACATGAAAAGAAAATGGAAAGAGCCGGAATATAGCGCAATTGTGGTCTTTCTTTGGATGGCTGTTTTATCACTTTCCGTCTTGTCCGCAGAGCGCCTTTTCTGCGGTTTTGAGCAAGCCGAGCTGGCCACCTGGCCGCTGACATCCGCGGATGCCGGGGACGGTGACCTGACATATATCGGTTCCTCATCCAATCAGCCCTATGTGGCCTGGCTCACGAGCGAAAGCGCTTCCGATGTCACGCAAGGAACGCGGGCGCTTTGCCATGAAATCTGGTCAAACAACCCGGTGAGTGCGAAACTCGTCCGCTTCCAAGCCCCCCTGTGGCAGGACTGGACCTGGCTGACAAACGCGGATTATATCAACGGCGGTGGCGCCGGGGCCTGGGATTCCACGCGGACGGCATATCATGAGTATTTCGGCAATGTGGAATGGAACGCCCGGCGCATGTGTCCGCTTGTGAGCCTGATGGGTACCGTGGACCGGCTTCCGGATTCGCTTCGGGACTGGTCAGATTTCGATTGTCTTTATATTGACGTAAAGTCGACCGCCGCCCGTATTTCGTTATGGGTCTATCTGTTCGGCAAGGACAGGCCGTCGCACCGGCGGACCTATAATGTCGATGCCGGCAATTATGTGACGCTCCGGGTGCCCATCCGGGAAATGGCCTGGGTCGGCGGGCTGGATTTGAGCAACACCAAGAATTTGCGCATCGAACTCTGCAATGCGGAAGGGCCGACCAAGATCTTCATCGACAACATCCGCCTGGCGACCGCGGACGCCACCCCCTCGCTTGCCGTGGTGAACGACACGACCCCGGTTGTGCCCTGGTTACTGACCTCTCCCCACCAGCCGCCGCGTAATCAGGCAATACCGGTCGTGGATGTGCCGACGCGTGTCACCGGTGAAATCGTTGCCTCGGCTCCGGTTATCGTGGCCTCGACTCCCACCGGAGCCAACACGGACCGGTCAAGCGGGAACCTGGGCAATGCTATTTCTGTTTTCGACAACGACCATATCAGTCTTATTGGCGAAATGAGCGGTTATGTACCATGGGCGACCACGCTTGCCACGAACCGAGCCTGGATTGTCTCCACGGACGGCGGAGCCACCTGGCATTCGGACGGGTCACGCACACAACCCCGCGTTTTTTCAACCACGCACCGAGGCTCCTTAAACTGCTGGGGTCAAAGCGACCTTCAGATGCGCGGTACGGACTATGTAATGCCTATGGGGTGGTGCGGCTCTTATTCTCCAGGCAGCGGACACATGCTATATCACGAATTCTATAAGGTGGTCCCCACGAACGCGGGCTGGCAGGCCTATCCCATGGTGGACTATACCGCTGTTCCTCAACGCTGGTCAGCCATCATCACCATGGACCAATCGAGCGGCTGTCAGAGCGGTGTCAAATTAGCCTCTCTTCCCAGCGGCCGTCTTTTTATGATCACGGCGGACTGGAATCCCAAGGCCATACTCGGCTGGGCCCTCATGTCGAGTTACAGCGACGACGGCGGCATACGCTGGCAATTCCCGCAGGGCCGGTCCGCCCTGTATACGCCGGCAAACAGCGATCCCCACAACATCAGCGTCAACAGCAGCCCCTCCTATCTGCTTCCTTACAAACATAATCAGGCTATGCTTTTCTACGACCAAAGCGGAATATTTTATTATTCAATACATAACGAAATTTCCTGGGGCAATTTCTCCTCATTCATGTCGAGCGGTTATAAGCGCACCATATCCAACGGTGTTACTTACATGGACAGCACCGTGTTTCTTTGCATGAAATTGAACAGTTCTTACACCGGAGGGCCCGGCCTCTCGTTGGTCAAACGCGTGGGCAGCAACAGCGCGGCCGAGCAGGTGGTCATCCTGTCACCGACTCTCAAATACGGTAAACTAACGCAATGCGGCGAGCGGCTCTGGTTCACCTGGGTCGACACCGCGGCGAACGCCATTTACGCCAAGAAATATTTTATCCGTTCCAACACCTGGAGCGATTCCATCAAGTTGGTGCAGGCAACCGGTAAAATCCGCGGCACGATTGTCTCGACCGTTTCTCCCCCGGCGTTTGTCCCGCTCGGTTGGTACGAGCAGGACGTGTCGGATGTGAAAATCAAGTTCCTACGAGTTCCTATCGATTCCACCGAAAAGGCCATGGACACTGACTTCGACGGCCTGGACGACGCGGTCGAAGTCCAGTACGGGTGCGTAGTGGGCAACCCTGACACCGATGGCGACGGCCTTTGGGACGGCCAGGAGGTCACGCTGCTCGGCACCAATCCGAACAACACGGACTCCGACAACGACAACGACAATGACGCCGTGGAACTGTATCACTATACCGATCCAACGAACGCGGCCTCCAACGTGTCGGGTAATACTGCACCGTCGGTGGATGTGGTGCGCACTGTCACGAGCAGGGATGTCCGCCTGGACGCCGGCAATACCTCGGATGCGCAATCGGATTTTCTGCGCTATTTCTGGGACATTCGAGATGCGGACGGAAACGACCATTACGTGGAGGGCTCCCGCGTGAGCCTGACCACCGGGCTTCTGGGATACCGGCTGACCGTGGACGACGGCCAGGGCCATCAGAGTGTGGTGGAATACGGTACTGCGCCCGACTCAACTTGGGTGCCATCGGCTGGAAAAGAAGGCTCCCGGGTCCTGCTCCCCCATCGTTGCGAGCTGACGGTCAGCCCCAACCCTTCGAATAACATTGGCATGATTCGCTTTTCTCTGCCTGAGAAGGGAAAGACCGCTCTGGCGGTATACGATCTCCGGGGCCGTTTGATCAAACAGCTTCTTTCGGAACGGGAAATGCAGGCCGGGCGGCACGTCTTTGCGTTCAGAGGGAGCACGTATGCAACGGGCGTCTATTTTCTCCGGCTCACATCTGGCAAAACAAATTTAACAAAGAAAATCATCGTGTTGCGCTAAACAATAACGAGGAAATCATCATGAATAATAATGACGGAAAAAGAATAGGGCCCGATGTTCATTTAAACCTGAACGTGCGGGGCCTTTCGAAATCGGCGACATTGGCCATTAACGAAATGAGCAAAAGCCTGATGCGCGAAGGCCGGCGTGTATATAAATTCGGATTCGGCCAGTCCCCTTTTCCTGTGCCGCCCTCGGTGGTTTCCGCACTTCAAGCCAATGCATACCAGAAGGACTATCTTCCCGTCGCGGGTCTTGAACCATTACGAGAGGCCGTGGCCGGTTATTACCGACGCACCCAGTCCCTGTCATTCAACGATGATAATATTCTCATCGGGCCAGGCTCAAAAGAACTCATGTTCCTTCTCCAGTTTTGTTATTACGGGGATCTCGTCCTTCCCACGCCGGCCTGGGTCTCTTATGCCCCCCAGGCCGCTATTCTCGGCAGGCGCATATGCTATCTTCCCACTTGCGCGAAAGACCGTTTTTGTCTAAAGCCTGAAGCATTGGCAACCATGTGCGCCGGGGATCCGAAATGCCCCAGGCTGCTTGTCCTGAATTATCCGTCCAACCCGGCCGGTACCACTTATTCGGCGGACGAACTCAAGGCCCTTGCCCGTGTGGCCCGTCGATACAAAATGCTCATTCTTTCTGACGAAATTTACGGGGAGTTCCATTATTCGGGTCCGCACGTTTCCATTGCGCGGTTTTATCCGGAAGGAACCATCATTTCCAGCGGATTATCAAAGTGGTGCGGCGCAGGCGGCTGGCGCCTGGGCACGTTTGCCTTTCCAAAAGCGCTGGAATGGCTGAGAAATGCCATGACCGCAGTGGCAAGCGAGACCTATACCTCCGTCTCTGCGCCCATTCAGTACGCAGCCATTAACGCCTTCCAAGGCGGGCCCGAGATAGAGGAATACCTGGCCCAATCCAGGCGCGTGTTGAAAACATTGGGCAACCATGTGGCGGGTGTTCTTACCAAACACGGCGTGCAGGTGATCCAGCCATCCGGCGCTTTTTACCTGTTTCCCGACTTTTCATCATGCAAACGCGTTAAGAGAGAAAAAGGCGGCTTGTCAAGTAAGGATTTATGCAATAGAATTCTGAAGGATACCGGGGTGGCCCTTCTTCCCGGCAGTGATTTCGGACGGTCGGCCAATGAATTGACGGCCCGCCTTGCTTATGTTAATTTCGATGGCACTCAGGCGCTTGCCGGTGCCTCCCGGGTGCCTCTCAATAAACCCCTGGGCAGGGATTTTCTGGAAACGTATTGTTCCGACTGTTTGCAGGGTATCCAGTGCCTATGCAAATGGCTGGAATGATTACAAACAAACCGGTATAGACACCTCTATCCGCTATCGCATGACAATGACGTTCTTCGTCTCTGCGTATTTTCCGCTTTCCAGCCGGAGGCAGTAAACGCCCGCCGGTATCCTGGAATCGAATGGGCAGAGGATGCGGTGCTTTCCCTTTCCGTACGTACCCGAGGCCAGGGTTGACAGCAGTTTCCCGTTCAGGCTGTAAAGGCGAAGCTCCATCTTCCGCGGGGATTCCAAAATAAAGGCAACGGTGGTGGCCGCAGACGCGGGATTCGGATAGCTTTGCAGGAGCTCAAACTTTACGGCTTTTCCCCTTGAACGTTCAACCTTTATGAAGCCGCTGTCGGCCGTTGGAATCTTGGCCACTTTGATCCAGTTTAAATAGCTCGGCGTGCCGTAAAGATTATAGGCCCAAGCGATTGGGACAAAGTTCGGCGGTGCAAACATATCCGTTGTCAGTTGGCACATTCCGGGTTCGTGTGAAAGAGCCTGGATGGGCCCCCATGTTTTGTTCGTCAAGTCGTAAATCGTGTAGTTTATCGAATAATACCAGCTTGTCCCGCTGTCGACCCGTTCCTGCCATATATCGACCAGTTTGTTCCCGCTCAATGAAAGCACCCTTCCCTGACCGCCGGGCGGAGTGATATCTTGCGCGTTTGCGCCGCTCACATAGCGGTAAACCCGGTTGTTATTATCGGTAATGTAAACGGTGTCATCCGTTGATCCCGCGGTCAGGGCGGCGAACGGCACAGAGCCGGAAGCGTCCAATATGCGCACGGGAGTGGACCATTGCCCGTTTTCGAAATATGAAAAGCGTAGGAATTCGCTGTTATCCGCGAAAAGACAGCCTACCGAGCCTTTGTAATGAACCAAAAGGGGACGGGTCCGGTTGATTGAGGAGGAAATGGTGCCGAGACATGAGGCCGAATTGAAACTCCATGCGGGCGAATTATCGATCCAGGCCGGGACACCGACATTGTACCCCTGTCGTACGCCGTAAGTGCGCTCTTTCTCCACATCCTTCAGCAACGACGCATCGCTCGTACGCCATGTGGCCCCATCATCATCGGAATAGGAGGCACGAAGCCAAAATTGACCGTTAAACCCTGTTTCATTGTCCGCGACCCAGATGCGCCCGTTATCCAGCCTTATCATGTTCACCATGACTTCCGGGCAATGATAGGAATTCGGCGTAAACATGGCGGGGGCGCACTTGTCCCAGCTGGTGCCATTGAACTTTAAATACCGGAAAAACATAGCGGTTGGAGAAGCCTCGCCTGCGCATTGGCCCACATAAACACTCATTAAATCGGGTCCGGCGCCGCTCCCCATGGCGCTTCTGGCCATGGCCCCTGACTCGTGGCTTACATCGGACGCAAGATTTTTTTTGTTGAGAAGATTCGTCCAGGTCTTGCCGCCGTCTCCGGTTTTGATGACCCTGGCGCAACCGAGATCAACCACCATGTTGTTGTCGTCCGCCGCATGAATCGCGTAAGGGTTTGCAACAAAAAGATTGGCCGTGGGATTAAAATACCAGACATTATGGGAATCAATCCGGACCGTATCCAGTTTTTGCTGGAACAGGGTGCCGCTGTAAGGAGCCGTCCATGTCGGGGTGGAATACGGGAGCTCCTGGATGTCACAAAATGGCGAATTATCGGTTAAGACTGGAAGTGCTGACGGATCCGTTGCCCCGGGTTGCAACAACCGCATGTTGTCTAAAAGTAGTTTTTGCTCGCGATTGCCGTAAAAATGAATGACACTGATAAACATATTCGCCATGTTTCCGAGATTCAGGCGCCGCACCTTTAGCGTATCAACACCCCATTTGGCGATGTTGCCGGATGAAAGGGGAATGTTGACCTGCGCATTTGCCGCAGCGAGGTTATATTCAAGGGTGACCCAGTTGCCGGCAGGCACAGAGTATTGCCGGGTTATAACTGGAGAGCTTAAAGGGTCGCTTAGCATGACCAAAACCAGACAGGAATCCGTGACGCTTTTGATATCCACGCGTAAACGGTCGTAGCCGCTCCAATTTGTCGGAAACCATTGCTGAAAGTGCCGATACGTACTGAAAACCAAACTGGATCCGGAATAGAATAGATTCTGGTTCGTTGGGAACGAGGAGCTTACCAGGTAGGTCGCCACAGAATAGGCCGAAAAACTGCGGCCAAGGGCCCATACGCCATCCGTAACATCTCCCTGGCAAATGGTGTCGATGCCATTAATGCTGCCGCCTGGCGGATTTCCGGTCCATCCCCATGCTTGCATTTGACTCGATTCAAAGCTCGAAAGAGATAATATGTTTTGCGCATAAAGGCAGAAAGGAAGGGCAAGAAAAAGAATAATCAAAAAGATGGCCCTGAGTTTTGACGGCATATCGTCCCCTTTCATTGACTACCCAATGATAGTTTCGGCGCGTTCTTGAGTGAAGGCCCGTTTTTATTTAAATTAACCTCATGCTGCATTTCCTGTCAAGCAAAGCTGCAATGCCGGGCGTCGAACTTAAACTATCCTTCAACGCCCAATCCGCAGCGATTGACAATAAGCTTGCCATCCAAAAAAACCGCGTCCGCGCGGTTGCCGATGAGCTCCGGCGTCTCGAGCGGGTTGTCGCCGTAGACGACCAAATCCGCCCGCTTTCCCTTTTCAATGCTGCCCAGCGTGGCTTCAAGACCCAGGGCTTCCGCACCCTGGAGCGTGGCCATGCGGATGAAGTCCGGGATATTAAAGGCCATCCGGTCGCAAATGTCTTTGAGAAAAAGGACCATGAGCGGGAACTCAAGCCCGAGCATGGCCGGCGTGCAGGGCGGGACGCCGCCGTCATTGCCCATGGCAAAGCGCGCACCCGCGTGATAAAGAAGTCTGAAATTTTCGGTCCCAAAATTCACGACACGGGAATAATACCGGTAACGATATGAGAGATCCACGAGCCCGAACGCACGGAAGTCCTCGCTGCAGAATGCCTGCAGCGTGCGCAGGACCGCGGGCACAAGCTCCGGGAGCCAGAAATCGCGCGCCAGCGCCTCAAGATGCTCCTCGCGGAACCGGGTGATTTTGGCCATGTCCTCCAGTTCCGCATTGGGGTCGCCGGGCACCTTCCAAGCCGTGCAGAACGCCATGGAAAGCGTGGGTTCCACCAGGGCGGCCGAAGCGGCAAGAGCACGTAGGTCCGCTTCTTCCAGGCGCGCATCGCGCGGCAGATGCACAAGGGAGTCGATACCCGCAGCTAAGCCCCGCCTGAAACCGGCCCGCGTCACCTGATGCAGGGTCGTGCGTTTACCCCGTGCGCGTGCGCGGTCCGCGATAACCGCGAGCTGCGCTTGCGAGAAATACGATGCGCCCGGCTTGAAATGCACGATATCCTCGCTCTGCTCCGCCACCTTGATAAAGTCCGCGTCACGGCCGTCCACGGCGCGGTCCACAGCGTCACGGAGTTCCGCTTCCCCGGCGTCAGGCCGCACCACAATGACACCGCTGTGGGCCGAATTGTAATCCACGAACGGCAGCCCTGCAAATGTACGCACCACATTTCCCTTAAATCCAGCGGCAGGCGCCAGGTAGCCTCCGGTCGGGGAAAGAACGATTGACTGGAGAATGCGCGGCCCCTGAATGGCGCCAGAGGCGATGCGCCCGCGCAGGTTCTGGACGGGCCGGAGGTCGCCGGCCCACGCGTCGCGCAGGGTCGTGATGCCGCGAAGAACGCACTCCTCCATGTTGAGCGCGCGCTGGGTGCCTGCCAGACGTCGGGAATTGATGAATGAAAAAAGGTCCGGCATGAGGGTTGGCGATGTCAGGGCCGTATGGCAATGCGTGTTGATGAGGCCCGGAAGAACGTATTTCCCATGAAGGTCAATGGCCGCCCCACCAAACGCCTCGGGCTCCCCGGGAAGCCCGGGCAGCGCTTCGATGCGGCCCTCGTTCAGAATCAGCCGTACACCCGCGGGATGAAAGCATCCCTCGCGGACGTCAAAAAAACGGCCGTTCCTAAGCTCCAAACGATTTTCGGTCATTTAAGAAATCCCTGTAAACACGGAAATATTCGGTCTCCTCGTAAGCCACGGGAACGATCCGCTCCTCCTCAAACGCATAGAGCCCGGCGCCAGGGCAAGCGAGTACGATGGGCGAATGCGAGGCGATGATGAATTGCGCATGGCCCGCAGCCGCGGTCTCCCGCACCAGTCCCATGAATGCGATGAGGTGCTTTGGCGACAGCGCGGTCTCGGGCTCGTCAAGAAGGTACAAGCCCTTGACTTTGAATCGCGCGCGGAAAAAGGCAAGGATGGACTGGCCGTGCGACATGCTGACCAACGACGTTCCGCCGAAGTATTCGAGCAACCCCGGGTCCGCGGCGGCCCACTCGTCGAGCA
>JAZDKP010000128.1:0-3494 GCA_043802925.1 Fibrobacterota bacterium
GTCCACATCGTGGATGTCATCGTGCGTTTCGACGCCCACGTAAAAGCCGTCATGGTTGTAGCAGAAGCGCCAGATGGCGTGAATGTCCTGCGGGCCTTTGTACTCGCGGGGGTCCTGGCAGGCCTTTGCAGCGCCCGCATCCTCCCAGCTGTTGATGATGAGCGTCTCGGCGTACCACCAGATGGAGTCTTCGAGCAGGCCGTCGATGACCGGCGCGTAGTACCGCTGGGGAATGGAACCAGGGACCGGAGGCGTGGTGCGGACTTTGTACTTGATGTCACCGCGGTAATGGCCCTCAAAAGGCGCCATGAGCCCCGAAGTGTCGCAGTTGGTGGCATTGGGAAAACTGGCCGGATCGAGCCAGGCCTGTGAAAAGAGCACTGCAGGCAACAGGCAGGTCAACAGGAGAATACGAAACATGGGCCCTCCTTCTATGATGTGAGTTCAAGATAAATCTTGCCCTCACTGTTTTTTTTCTAATTCTGCTCTTTTTTTATTCGCTCATAAAAATTCGGTTAACCCCATGCCGCCCACCTTAATCCACCGGTCGACGGTGGTTTGTCCTCCGCGACCCTCTTCTTGCCTTAACGCAGCACCACGATTTTTTTCGTGAGATTCACCTTGCCGGACGTGAGACGGAGAAAATAGACGCCCGCCGCATAGGTGTTCCCTTGGAAGGCAAGGACGTGCCGCCCAGCCTGCATCTCCTGTTTTGAAAGCAGTTGCTCTATCAGACGGCCCCGGAGATCGTATACCGCCAAAGCGGTCTTACCTTTTTCAGACAGAGAATATTGAATCATGCCAACGTTGTTGGAAGGGTTGGGGCTAACCGTCAGCTCATAACGATACGGGAGCCGGGTCCGGGAACCTTCTTTTCCAGACGGCACCCAGGTGGAATCAGGCGCAGTACCGTATTCCACCCCACTCTGGTGGCCTTGCCCGTCATCCACGGTCAGCCGGTATCCCAGAAGTCCGGTGGTCAGGCTCACGCGAGCGCCTTCTACGTAATGATCTTTTCCATCGGCATCGCGGATGTCCCAGAAATAGCGCAGGAAATCCGATTGCGCGTCCGTGGTATTGCCAGCGTCCAGGCGGACATCCCTGCTTGCCACAGTACGTACCACATCCACAGACGGGGCCGTGTTGCCCGACACATTGGAGGCGGCGTTCGTTGGATCCGTATAATGGTACAATTCCAAAGCATCATTATCGCCGTCGTTGTCAGAGTCTGTGTTGTTCGGGTTGGTCCCGAGCAGCACGACCTCCTGGCCGTCCCAGAGACCGTCACCATCCGTGTCTGCATTGCCCACTATGCAGCCATAAGCTGCTTCGGTCACATCGTCCAGGCCGTCAAAATCGGTGTCCATCGCTTTTTCAGCTGAATCGACAGGGACGCGAAGGAACTGGACCTTTAAATCCGACACATCCGCCTCGTACCAGGCAAGCGGAAAAAACGCCGGAGGAGCAACGGACGAGACGGTGACGCCGCTTATTTTTCCCGTGCCCTGCACCAGCTTCACGGAATCGCCCCAGGTGTCGGAGCGAATGAAGTATTTCTTTGCATAGACAGCATTAGCCACAGTGTCAAGCCAGGTAAACCAGAGCCGCTCCCCGCAAAGCGTGACTTTGCCATATTTAATATTCGACGAGAGCGCCACCACCTGTTCGGTCACGCTGCCGCTGCCTACGCGTTTGACCATTGAATAACCGGGTCCTTGGGAATAACTGCTGCTCAATCTCATGCAAAGAAAAACAGTGCTGTCCTTGTAAGTAACGCCGTTGCAAATATCACGCACCCATCCACCGGCCATGAACCTTGAAAAATTGCCCCAGGCAGAGCCGTTGTGAACCGAATGATAAATGTCGCCGTTCGTGCAATAGAAGACGATGGCCTGATTGTGTTTGTAAGGCAACAGACACGTCGGCACATTGCTGGTGGCATTATAGGGATTGTTGTCGCCGGGCACATAGAGCGCAGGCCGGCCCTGCGGGAATTGCCAGCGCATGCCACCGTCATCACTGTAACTCGTAAGGAACCCCCATTGCCTTGTCGCCTGAGGATTAAAGTCCGCAGTGACCATAAAAAGACGGCCACTGGGAAGCGAGGCCAGCCTGACGCCGCCCAAACAGCCGGTCACCTGATCCATGGCAATCACAGCTGTCCAGTTCTGGGGAATGGCGGTATAATCCACCCGAGGGTAAGTCTGCCAACCGGCGTTCGTGGGGACAACCTTGTAAAAATGGTGGTACTCCATGTGGCCATTTCCCACATAATCACCGCACCAGCCCATGGGCATCAGATAATCCGAACCCCGGAGTTGAAGATCGCTCTGGCCCCAGCAACTGTAGGAACCTCTCGAGGTGGTTGAAAATACACGGGGCTCTGGGCGGGAGCCGTCTGAATGCCAGGTGGTGCCGCCATCGGTTGAGACGATCCAGGCACGGTCCGTGAGCAACGTAGTGGACCAAGGCGCATAAGCAGCCAACGAACCGATCAGGCTAATGTGGTTATTGTCAAATACGGAAATACCATTTCCCAAGTTGGTGCTGGCCCGGCCCGTATTGGAACCATTGGTCGTGGTCGAAGCTACGATCACAGGTTCCGCAGGGGCAATTTCACCGGTGACGCGGGAAGGTATATTGACAACCGGTATCGGCTGATCACGCGGCGCCTGGTGCGGAGAGGTCAACAGCCAGGGTGTTATCGGCGCGGGATCGTCCAATACGGTTAGCGCAGGGACAACATCCTCGGTGACCAGACGGATGTTATCGATGAATATCTTGGTCGGCCCTTCCGCGTTACACAACTCGACGCGCAGATTCTTGATACTGCTCAAATCCAAACCGCCGATCCAAGCCATTTCCTTTATTGGCACCCGGAGCGTGACAAAATTACCCGGATTAATGATAAAAGTCCGCCGGTGCGACGGCCGATCCTTACCGTAATAATAAATCCACAGTGCAATGCGGGCCGCAGTGGACTTGACATCGACGTAGAGATAATCGAACGCCGACCAGTCCCGAAGCGAATCCGGAAGACGATCCACGGTATTCACCAGATTCACAAGCGGGCCAAAGCGCCGCGCGTTCCATTCCACATTACCGAAATACTCATGGTATGTCGTCCGCGTGGGATCCCAGGCCCCTGCGAGACCGCCATTGACATAATTCGCGTTCGTCAGCCAGGTCCAGTCCTGCCACATGAATGCATGGAAACGGAAAAGTTTTGCAACGGGCGGGGTACTGGCCCATATTTCATGGCAGAGCGCCCGCGTTCCCTGCGTTACGTCCGAGACGCTCTCGCTCGTCAGCCAGCCGACATAGGCCTGGTTGTATTCAGGACCATCATAAATCAGATCATTGTTCCCCGCATCCGAGGAGGTCAGATGCCAGGAAGCCAATTCCGTCTGTTCAAAACCGCAGAAAAGGCGCTCTGCGGACAATACGGAAAGCGATAAAATACCCATCCACAGAAAAAACATCAGTATTCTGGA
>JAZDKP010000129.1:0-30671 GCA_043802925.1 Fibrobacterota bacterium
GCATCTATATCCTGAATAATCCAATTATATGGAAACGGGACAGGAACAAATCTGACGTTTGATTTCAGTCCCATTCTATCCCATGGGTGACGGGTTTCGGACTGGATATCCCTTTGCGTAAAATTTATTTTCTTCGTATCATTAACAGGAGGTTTTCGCATGTTCAAACGCATTTCCGCCTTTTCGCTGGTTTTGATGCTGGCGGCCCTCACATTCGGGGCTAACGAATGGGTCACCACGGGTAAAACCGCGGAATTCCCCAACGAAATGTATTTCGTGGGCGTGGGCATGTCTGATCGCGGCATGGACGCAGCCAAGAATAACGCCCAGATTGAGGTCAAAAAGCAGATCTCGGTCTCGGTCAATTCCACGATCCTCGATCAAATGTCGTCTTCAACCATCAACGGATCCGAAAACTTTTCCTCCAAATCCGAATCACGCGCCATGCTCACCACTTCGGGCGATGTGCAGGGCATTCAGGTTGTACAGACCACGCAGCAGGGCAAACTGTTCTATGCCCTCGCGGTCCTCGACAAGGCCAATTTCGTCTCTAACACCAAAACAAAGATCCAGGAGCTGAAAAAAGACCTTAATAATATGATGACCGGCGCCAAAACCGATATCACGGCCGGTAAAATCGGGCAGGGGCTCAAGAAACTGTCCGCCGCGAAAAAGGACATCCTCGACATCATGGAACAACGCACGCTCCTGTCCGCGGCTACGCAGGTCACGGATGCTGAAAAGGTTGATGTATCCCAGAATGACATCTCCGCGCTTTACGAAAAGTGTGTGGCTTCCATCAAGGTCGCCAAGACTGCGGGCGACAACCAGGAGCTCAGCGTTGGCATGGTGCCCGAAATTCCCTTCGCAATCCAAGCCACGGCTGACGGCACGCCGGTTTCGGGCACACTCGTGGAATTGCGCGATGACATGAAAAAGCTTATTATGACCAAGTTCACCGATGACGCAGGCACCGCGGAATTCAGCCTCGGCGAAAACGCCAATACCGCCGTTGGCAGCCATAGTTTTATCGCGGCCCTCAAACTTCCGGTCAGCTCCAACCTCCAGAAGGTACTCGAGGCGACCAACCAGACCTTCACCTATAAAGTCAAGTCCAACCCCTGCTACGCTAAAATCGAAGTCCGGGTTCCCGCGGACTTGAGCGCGTTTTCCGCGGACCTCACAGACAAGGCCATCAAGCTTCTCACCAAGTATGACGTCATGGAAGATAAAGAGAGCGAGTATACAGTGCAGGTGGCAATCACGGCCAAAGAGGCCGGTACGGTCACAGGTCTGTCCGAAGCCAATACCTTTGTCAAGTCCGACGTGACGCTGGCCTTTGCCCTGCTGCAGGACAACAAGAACGTGGTGGCCTTCCAGAAAGCGGCCAAGGGCCAGGGTAGCAGCTACGCCAAGTCCGTTGGAATGGCGTTGTCCAACGCGGCCATCAAAGCTGACATCAAGCTCATCCTTGAGAAAATCTGCAATGGTGGTGCTGAAGGGCCCAAAAAGTTGATCGCGGTTTTTCCGTTCAAGAACTCCACCAATTACTCTGATTGGTACAACGTCGCCGAGGCCCTCTCCGATATGCTCATCACCAAGCTCATCAATTCCAAAAAATTCGACGTGGTTGAACGCAGCCAGCTCAATAAGATCATGGAAGAAAAGTCCATGGCCATGAGCGGCGTGGTCGAACAAAGTGAAGCCATGCAGGCGGCCCAGATGGCCGGTGCTGAGCTCATCCTCATCGGGTCCGCGAGCGTGGTGGCCGGTAAAATCGAGGTTGACGCGCGTATCATCGACGCCAAGCGCGGTGTGGCGCTCTGCAGCATGAGCTCATCGGGCTTTGACCTGGCCAACCTGCGCGCGCTCGCCGATGACATCAATGCCAAAATCAAGATGAGCGCCATCAAGTAATTCACGGCGCCAATAAAAAAAATGGGCCCGCCCTTTGATGGGGCGGGCCTTTTTTAGTTCACCGTTCTCACCCCCCTCTCCCGTTCCCCGAGCGGAGTCGAGGGGCGGGAGAGGGGGGTGAGTTTACAGGTGCGGAGTTTGGATTGTGCGAACGAGAGAATCAAGGCTAATGGATACCCGCGCCAGCTTGAAATGACACTTATGAAACGGTCCCATCCAACCGAGCCATGGCGTCTTGTCTTCGGATGCATTCAGTGTGTAATATGATGTTGTCGTGGAATCATCTAAAGTCAAAACCATTGTATCGGCCGTCCCATCGAGAAAATCGACTTTGACTTTCTCGAAACGATGGTAAACCGTCATGTTGTCGGTGAGAAACGTATTGTTGATCCCCGGAATCAGTGATAAAACATCTTTGATGGCTTTTTGTCCGGGAAAACCGGAAAGCCGGAATTTCAACGTAAACCGTTTATCGGTAGGGGCATTGAAAATCCAATCACCGATGCTTGTCGGAAGCGTACCGTTCGCCAACAATTTTGCATAATCAAAGGCCAGCTCAATATCAGACATGACTGTAACCAAATTGCTGTTTCCATAAACCAGATACATGGCCAAGGGGTTGGCTGTTGACTGAAATCCATCATAGTCCTGAAAGCTGAACGCTGCGACCGGAAAAGATATTTTTGTCTGAATAGAACTGTCCAGCTCGTCATAAGCTTCTACGACCTTCCAAGTACCCTTCATCCGATCCTGAGTTGGCGTTTCCGGCGTAACAGCCAGGGCCTTTTTCAGTTCCGAACAGTTCGCAATGATGAAAATGAACAGGAATCCAGTGAGAATGATTACAGATTTCTTCATGAATATCTCCCTCTTAGTTCGTATCGTTCTTTTTACTAATATATATTCCCGTTTGAAATTAGTCCATCAAAACCGCAGCTTCTTCTTCAGCACGTCCTTGGCCTTCTGAGTGCCCTGCTGCACCTGCTGCTTCACGGGTTCGGCCGCCTTTTCGACCTTCTGTTGCGCTTGTTGTTGGACTTTCTGGACCTGCTGTTGCACCTGCTGTTTTGGGGTTTCCTTCTTTGCGGTCTGCGCCTCCCCGCCCGCCTTGTCGCCCGCTGCGCCGAATCCGTTCCACTTTGGCTTTGGCGAATCCACGGAGCCCACGAGACCAAGATTGCAGGTCACGCGGCCTTCGCGGTCTTTGGGTATGGAGACCGCCTCGAACCCCTTATCCGCTGCGGCATTCACGATAGCTCCAGCCGCGCCCAGCTTGTTGCTCAAAGCAGTCACACCTTTTTTGGCGGCGCCGCCCGCTTTTTCCTGGCCTGAAAGGAGCTGGCCGGAAAGGGGTTGCGTCAATTTGTCGGCGAGGTTGAAATCGAGCGCGCCGGCAAAGGTCACGGTGCCCTTGATGTTCCAGTTTCCTTCCTTTGAATCAAATGTGAAGTCATCCATGGACACTGTCTCATCCTTGACGCGAATGGTGTTGTGCATCTTCTTAAATTCCATGTTACCAACCGTGCCGAAAGGGGAGGACTGGCCTGTGAGTTTGAAGGCCTCGTTCACTTTTTCCGCGCTTGAGAAAACGGTTTTGAGCATGCTGTTGGGCGTGAGCCGTCCGTCAAAGACATCGAGCAGAATTTCGCCCACGAGGTTTTTCTTAATCTGGTTCACGCTACCGCCGTTTGAGGCGAAACTGCTTTTCATCGACATTTTCCCGTAAAGGACACCATCCATTTCCTTTATCTTCCGGATAAAGGGGCTTGATTTTCCGTCCGTTTTCACCAGGTCCTTGAAACGCGTGATGAAATCATTGGCCTCCAGGCGTTCCGTGTTGAAGGTGTTCTGGAACGCTAGCTTGGACGTGGAGGGGAGGTCAAGCCGGAACTTGTGCGTGATGCTTCCCGTATATAATGATGCAGTAGTTCCAAGGTCAATCGCTGTCGGCCGTACGCTCAGCTTCGTGTTCACGTTCGTGACGTCGATTTTCTTAAGCGTGATCTTTTTCGCAATTACGGTTCCATCAACCACAACATTTGGCAATTCTGGCAAAACAAGGGGTTCGTCGCCGGTCGTGGCGGGCCCGGCTTCGGTCTGCGCCGGGGATTCGGCTGCGGGTTCGCCGAGGATTTCATCAAGATTTAGATTGTTGGACACGACCTTGAGCTCCACTTTCATCTGTGCGGCCTTTTCACCGGGTTTTGCAAGCACAAGGCCAAGGAAATCGGTCACCCTGAGGTTAGTCACGATGTCAGAGCCGCCTATCAGCACTTTCAGGTCCTGCAGAACAACAGCCTGGTTCGTGAGTGTCGCCAATCCGGTGACTTTGACCGGTTTACCGAGTGCGGGTGTCACTGCAATTACATTGTTCAGGACCACGCGGCCTGAAAGCTGAAGTTTGGAAGGGTCTTTGGGGTCGGCCAGGCCTTTGGCGTTCACGTCCGCCTCGATGCTGCCGCTCACGGACACGCCTTCCGGCAGGGGGGCGAGGTCCTTGATGCCGGCAAGGTTCACTGATACTTTGATGTTCGCGTCCACTTTGGGAGCCTTGAAGTTGTCCATCGCAACTGTGACTTCTACGCGGTCCTGGCCCGAGATAATCTTCAAGGGCGCCACGCGCAGGCTGTTTTCCGTGAATCGGATGTCCGCATCAAGCTGGTCAAGCGCTTTGGGGAAATTGGAGTAATGCGCTTTCATGTTCCGGACATAAAGTGCGCCCTGGACCGAGGGCAGGGCTTCGGGTTTAGCAGGGTCCGCTTTTCCAACGGCCGTGACCTTTAGTTTGAACGAACCTTCGGCTTTCACGTCCGCGACTTCGGGTACAAGTGAGTGGGGAATTTCGCGCAAGAGGTCCGCGATGGAGATGTCTTTTGATTCCACGGTGATCTGGTAGGCCGGGATATTCATGAAATCCGATACGTTTCCTGTCAACGTCACCGCAAACTTCTGGAGCCCGAGGGTGAGAGAATTTATCATCAGCTTTTGGCCCGGCAGGTCGACTTGGAGGTCATGTGCCACGGTGACGGTCAGGTCTTTCACGTCCTTCGGCACATCCTTTGAAATGATGCGGATGCCTTGGATGACGAGTTTGCCTTGCGTCTTGATGTCCGCCATCTTCGAATCCACGGAAAAGGCGGCTTCCTGGTTGATGTCTTTTACCAACACCGTGGTTCCGGTCTGCAGATCCACGTATTTTGCGCTCGCATTTGTAAGCGCAAACGATTCCAGCTCAAAATTAAAATCTGCCGGGAGCTTGAACTCCTTCTTTTCTTTGGCCGCTTTTTCGGCCGCCACGTTCTCCTTCAATATAGTAAGCGAATCCTTGGGTTGAGACATGTCCTCAAAGTTGAAGGAGCCTTCTTTGTTCTTTTCAACCAGTATCTGGAGCCCGTCGAGAGCGATGCAGTTAATGTCCAGTTTCCGGATAAAGAGGCTTTTCCAGTTCAGCTTTATAATGAAGCCGCCCAAATGGACAAACGGGGCTTTGTTGTCAAAGCCGGGGCGCGTTGTGTTGGCCACTTCGAGGTTCTTCAGGGTAACGGCCAGCCGGGGGAAAACGGAAAAGCCGACTCCGTCTACAGTCACGGGCCGATTCAGGGCTTCGGAGATTTTTGGCAGGACCATGGCCTTTATCTTTTCGGCCGGGAAGAGGATACGGAGGGTCACCATGCCGGCTACGAGCAGGAGGACCAGGACCGCAGCCGTAATTCCAATGATTTTAAGAGGTTTTTTCATGGTTTTTCCTGTAAAATTGAGGTTTTGCTAAAGTCGGGGAGATAATTCTTGCGTTTAAGGTCTATAATGTTTAAATTTAATCAAAATTAATAGATTCCTGATTTTAATTCAAGGATATTGTTGATTCTTTACAAACCAATCAGGTTATACGAGTCACGTTCCTAACCATAAACCAAACTTAATGGAGGTATGAATGAAACTTCTCAGCACAGCTATCGCTCTTTTGGCCACGGTGGCCATGATTTCCCTGGGCGGCATGTCCATGACGGGCTGCACCAACCCGGTTGATGCGAAGGATTCGGTCGGTGCGGCAGTCCTGACTCCGCCGATATCGGGATCTGTTCTTGTTCTTTCCGCCACCACGGCCAAGATTATGATTAACGCCAGCAACAACGAAAGCGATTTTCGCGGTTACATCCTTTATGGAGCGAATGGCACTGATTCTGTTGCCACAATCGATCTGACAGCGGCATTTTCACCGGCCCATGATACCGTTTTCAACAAAGTCGTGACGATAGATCAGGATGTTATTTCCACTTGGAAAGTTGCCGCGTTCAACAAGAGCGGCGAGGTTAGCACCAAGCTGACGGTCACTTTCAATCCCCGTAATTTGGCTTCTGTTGTTGTCATCAAGAGCAGCCAGGCCGGCCAGATTAATGATGGTCTTAACATTGACGTTTCCCCTGTCGCGCTCGTGAACGTGGACGATGCCATCAAGACCGCGTATACCGACGCAAGCGGTGCGGACTTCGTTCTTGAAGCCGCAACAAACAATGATTCCGCCTTTATCACCCCGGTAAACGGCGCGGCCATCATCAACCTGGCCAGCGCGTCCACGCTTCTCGATACCGCCCAGATTACTGCGGCCTTTGCGCAAGTGAACAAGACAGCTGTAGCCGCCGGTGGTGCGGGTGCATATATCTTCAAGTCTGGTTCCTCGGTCCGCGTTGGCGGCACGGGTGCCCTCGTGCGGCCCGCTGTGGGCAACTGCTATCTACTGGTTTCCGCGACTGGCAAATACGCCCGACTGGTTGTTGCCGCAGTCAGCACCACCACGGACAACGATGTCACGCTCAACGTTTACACCCCCGCGGTGAATGGCGAAGGCAGCGTCGTGCTCTACAAGAAATAAGATCGAACGTCACTGTTCGTGAATGTAAAGAGCCGGTTCCCATGAACCGGCTCTTTTTTTAACTCACCCCTCTTTCTCTCCCCTCGACTCCGCTCGGGGATCGAAAGAAGGGGGCTGGGAGTAAAGGGTGTTATCGCGTTATTTCGTTCCGTGATTTGTCACCGCCGCCGGTGTCGCCGGGCTGGTCGGGTTTTTCACAAGCGCTGAGGGCCAGGCCCAGCATCACCAGTAACATCGCGGCCATTGTCAGTTTTCCGATCCGTTTCATGAAAGCCTCCTCTTTTTGGTTAAATGGCGGCCCTTGCGAAGCAGGGACCGACTCAACAGGGCAGACAAAAGGGTCTTGGAATCAATAACTGTTCCTTTTTTTATCAGCGACATCAGCTTTTCAAACGTCATCAACACGGGCTCCACACATTCCGTGGCATCGAGCTTGAGCGCGCCGGTCTTTTTGAGGTCTGTTCCCAGAAAAAGAGTGATGAAGCCCGTGGAGTACCCTTCGGCATGGGCGTAAGAGATTAGCTTTGTCAATTTGCGCGGGCGGAGTCCGGTTTCCTCGGCGCACTCACGACGAGCGCAGGCCGCAGGGGACTCGCCCGGATCCATGACCCCGGCCGGGACCTCAAGGATGGTGCGGCCGATGGCGGGCCGGTGCTGGCGTACAAGCGTCACGCGGCCCCGTGCGTCCACGGGCAGCACGGCCACTGCGTTGCGCACGTGTACAATTTCGCGCACACCGGTTTTGCCGTTGCCGCAGTCCACGGTGAGCTTTTCCAGCTTCAGGTAACAACCGTTATACAGCGTTTCGCGTTTTCGCACGCGTTCAAACAAGCTGTCGTTTTTCAGTGGCATCTTATTTTTCTATTGGAAGTTTTTCGGTCTCCCAGGCCGGGAAGCCGTCGATGAACACCTTGACGTTGGTATAGCCGATTTCCTTCATGTTTTCGGCCAGTTCGTGGCTGTCGGTGCATTCGCGGCCGTTGCAGTAGGCCACAATGAGCAGGCCCGGGTCGGGATGGGCCTTCTTGAAATCCGCGATACGTGCGTAAAAGTCGGATACCGGCAGGGATTCCGCGTTTTTGATGTGGCCTGTGTTATATTCGTCCATGCCGCGCGCGTCCACAAAGAGCGTCCCCTGTTCAAAGAGCGCCTGCGCTTCGGGCAGCTCGATTTCACGCTTGCCGCTCACCACGCTCTGTTTTCCGCCCGCGTCCACCACCCCCTTTTCCACGTTCCACTGTCCTACCAGCGGAATGCCCCTGGGCGAAAGCGTGTTTACCGTAAAAGCGATGAGCAGCGCGACCGCGGAAATTGCCGCGGTTTCAAGAATGATTTTTTTTACCTGCATTTTTTTATGGAAACTCCAATCTTTTTTTCCAATTTTCGTCCATCGTCAAACTCGGTCTGCACGTCCACCCAGGTGTAACGCGTTTCCTCTACTTTTCCTTTAAGCCGCGCAAAGACCTGCGCCCGGAAGACACTGCCGGTCTTGAGGCCCGCGTTAGTCACGGGAAAGACCTGGTCAAAAGATATTTCCGCGGAAGGCGAGGAAAGGCTCACCCGGCGGATAGCCGACGTGTGTTTGTTTGTCATTTCAAAAGCCACAAAAGGTTCGTTCGTTGAAAGGCCGTCCTTTGAGGCGTTGAAAGTGAAATGGGGGGGCGTGACAGACCACGCTTCCCTCACCTCCACGGTAAAAGCCACTGTGGCCTGGGGATTTTCGGGATCGTTGGAGAGTACGGTCACCGTTTTCCTGTGTATTCCCGGGAACTTGGCGGACTCGAACGTGATGAAAAGCGTTCCGGAGCCGCCGGGTTTGACCCGCGAATGATCCACCGAAGCCGCGGTGCAACCGCAGGAGGCTTTGACTTTGGATATTTGAAGCGCTGCATCGCCCGTATTGCTGAAGGTGAAAGAACGGCGCATTACATCGCCCTGGACAAGGACCCCCATATCCAGAAGGTCCTTGTCAAAAAGGATTCTCGGGGCGCTGCACAGGGTCCCGGGCAAAGCCCACAGTGAAAAAACAAGGAAAAGCAAGGGCCGCATAATGATTCAAAAATATAGTTAAATTTCCTTTATCTACAATTTTATTTTTATATATAATTATAGAAATTAGGGAGAGTGTGGCCATGCCTCTGGGTATCTATATCCATGTTCCTTTCTGCGCGCGGAAGTGCGGGTACTGCGATTTTTATTCCGTGGAAAAGCTTGATAAAATGGCACCCTTCCTTTCCGCCCTCGACCGGGAGGTTCTTTCCACGTTCACCGAAGAGGCCGCACCCGTGCCCGCGGACACGCTTTATGTGGGCGGCGGCACCCCGTCCCTGGTTCCGGCCGGCGCGCTCGAACAGCTGCTAACGCTTCTCCAAACCCGCGTGCAGTTCAAGGAGGGCGCGGAAATAACGCTCGAATGCAACCCGGGTTCGCCCGTTGTTGAGCGGGCCGCGGCGTGGCGCGCCATGGGCTTTAATCGCATCAGTGTGGGCGCGCAGTCGTTCCGCGAAACGGATCTCCATTTTCTCAATCGCATCCATACCGCGGAGCAGACCGAAGCGTCCGTGCAGGCGCTTCGTGACGCGGGGTTCGGAAACATCAACCTGGACCTCATTTTCAGCCTGCCCGGGCAGACCGCGTCCGCATTCCAGGACAACCTGCGCCGCGCGCTCGCGCTGAATGTGGAGCACCTGTCCGTCTACGGACTTTCCGTGGAGCCGGGCACACCGCTTGCGCACCGCCAGGAAAAGGGCGAATTCACCCGCGTCAACGATGAAACCTATGAGGCCCATTTTCTCACCGCGCACGGGACGCTCACGTCCAACGGATACCACCACTACGAAATTTCCAATTACGCCCGCCCGGGTTTTGAGTCACGCCACAACTGGAACTATTGGCACGAGGGCGACTACGTGGGCCTCGGCGCCTCGGCGCACTCCAAAATCGGAAACCGGCGCTGGGCCAATGTCATGGGCCTCGATACCTATGTCAAAGATCCCATGAAAAAAGCGTTCACCGAAACATTAAGCGACAAGGAACGGCGCATGGAGCGCATCATGCTCCAGCTCCGAACGAGCGCAGGCATTGACAAGGGAGAGTGCGGAGGCCGGCGGACCGTGGACCGCCTGTTGCGCAAGGGCTGGCTTGTGGAAACCCCGGACCGGCTGGTGCTTACCGCCGAGGGAATGCTGTTGATCGACGAGATCACACTTTTACTGGAGGGCGACGCGTGCTTGACATCAAACTAATTGCGAAGGATCCCGAGCGCGTCCGGCGCGGTGCGGAATCCAAACACCAGTCGGTCGACATCGACGGCCTGCTTGCGCTGGAAGAAAAGCGGAAAAAAATCATCGCCGAGGTTGAAGCGCTCAAGGCGGACAAGAACCGCGTGTCCAGGGAAGTCGGCCAGGCGAAAAAAGAGGGGCGGAACGCGGACGCGTTGGTTGAGGAGACGCGGAAGGTAGGCGACCGCATCAAAGAACTCGACCTCCAGCAGACCGCGGTCCAGGGTGAAATCCGCTCGCTTTTGCTTGTGATTCCCAACCTGCCGCACGATTCCGTGCCCGAGGGCAAAAGTGCGGCCGACAATGTGGTAGTGCGCGAATGGGGCGTGACAACACCTAAAAGCTTCCCCCTTAAGAACCACATCGAAATCAGCGAGACGCTGGATGTACTTGATTTCAAGCGGGGCGCTAAAATCGCGGGGTCCGGCTTTGTGCTGTACAAGGGCATGGGCGCGAAGCTTGAGCGGGCGCTCCTCAACTACTTTCTTGAGACGAACACAAAGAACGGCTTTACCGAGGTCTTTCCACCGTTCCTTGCCACCCCGGAATGTGCCGAAGGTGTGGGCCATCTGCCCAAGTTCCGCGACCAGATGTACTACATCAACGAGGACAACCTTTTCCTCATTCCCACGGCCGAGGTCCCGGTCACCAATATTTTCAGGGACGAAATCCTGAACGTCAAGGACCTGCCCGTGCATTACACGGCCTATTCCGCCTGCTTTAGGCGAGAGGCGGGCGCCTGGGGCAAGGACACACGCGGCTTCCTGCGCGTCCACGAGTTCAACAAAGTTGAGCTTGTCAAGTTTTGCGAGCCGGAAAAAAGCTACGAGGAGCACGAGAGTCTGACGCGTTGCGCCGAGGCGCTGCTTCAGGGCCTGGGGCTCAAGTATCGCGTGCTGGCGCTCTGCAAGGGCGACCTTTCGTTCTCTGCAGCCAAGTGTTACGACCTAGAGGTATGGGCCGAAGGCGAACAGCGCTGGCTCGAGGTCTCCTCGTGCAGCAACTTCGAGGATTACCAGGCGCGGCGGGCCAACATCCGCTATCGTGACCGCGAGGGAACGGTGCGGTTCCTGCATACCCTCAACGGGTCGGGCCTGGCCACGGCGCGTATTCTTGTCGCAATCCTTGAGAACTACCAGCAGGC
The DNA here is from genome assembly GCA_043802925.1 of Fibrobacterota bacterium. Lineage (GTDB taxonomy): Bacteria > Fibrobacterota > OXYB2-FULL-49-7 > OXYB2-FULL-49-7 > JAEUSG01 > JAZDKP01. The sequence continues at coordinate 11,213 of JAZDKP010000129.1, forward strand.
GGACGGGTCGGTCGTCATCCCGGACGTGCTGCGGCCCTATCTTAACGGTGCGGACGCCATTAAAAAAGAGAAATAAATGCGCGAACGCCGGTCAAAGATATTCCTGGATTTCCGTGAGAACAAAGGGCGCTGGCTCCTGTTCTTTATGGCGCTCACGCTCATCGCCGGCACGGGCGTTGTCCATTACCGCGCCGAGGAGCGCGCGGGGCGGCTGTATGCCGAAGCGGTACGCTGCCGTCTCGAGGCGTCGCGTGACGTCACCGAGGCGTGCGACTGGCTTGATGCGCTCGAAGTCCCCTACGTGGTTGTCACGCCGCAAAACGAGCCGGTTGTATGGAACCGGATCCGCTATCCCGGCTATTTCTTTTTTCCCGGCGAACTCGTGCTTCCTGGCGATTCTTCATTCTCGGCGCAGAAGGCGCTCCAGGACCGTGTTGAGGATTTTCGGGCGTCCCAGCCGCCTCTTTTCATCAATCCGGCCTTCCGTCAGGGAAAGACGCTGCGCGTCTATTACCTGCTTTCGGCCTGGGTGCGCTATTTCCCACTCTTTCCCGCAGCCGAAATCTTCATCCTTGTCATGTTCACCATCACCTTCTACATGGGGATCAAGAACCGCGACCTTGTCAAGCAGGCGCACCTCTGGATCGGGTTTGCCAAGGAGACCGCGCACCAGCTGGGTACGCCCATCTCCTCCCTGTACGGATGGATTGAAATGATGCGTCTGCGGCTTACCGGAAAAAGCGGCCTGGATCCTGAAATGGACTCGCTGCTCTGCGAGGCGTCCGAAGACGTCAAAAAGCTCAACAAACGCTTTCTCCGCTTTCTTCAGATTGGCACGGTGCCCACGCTCGCGCCCGGTGACTTAAACGAGGTGGCGCGCGAAATGATCGCCTACTTCCGGGAGCGGCTGCCCCAATCCGAGCGGACCATTCAGATTGTGGCCAACCATGGCGAATTGCCGCCCGTGTTGCTCAACAAGGACCTTATGGGCTGGGTCCTCGAAAACCTCATGAAGAACGCCATGGACGCCATCGAAAAGAAAGAGGGCGTCATTGAAATTGAAACGCGGCACCTGGTCCGCGAAGGCCGGATCCGGCTGACGCATACTGACAACGGGCACGGTATCCGGAAGGAAAACCTGAAACGCATTTTTGACCCCGGCTTCAGCACCAAAAAGCACGGCTGGGGCCTGGGTCTCGCATTGGCGCGGCGCATCGTGGCGGATTACCATTTCGGCCGTATCTATGTGGAGTCCACAGTGACGGGACGCGGTACCACGTTTGTGGTTGAGCTGCCGGTCGCAAAAATGGAAGCGCGGCCGTGACCGCGCGCGAATGGACCACGCGAAGCCCGGAAGATACCCAGGCTGCGGGTGCCGCGTTTGCCGCGGAACTGACCGCGCCCGTGGCCGCGCTTTACGGTGACCTGGGGAGCGGAAAGACCTGTTTTGTCAAAGGCGCGGCCCGCGCCCTGGGCGTGACCGACAGTGTGAACAGCCCGACCTATGCGCTTGTCAACTGGTACCGGGGCGCGCGCAGCGTGGCCCATATTGACGCCTACCGGCTCAAAAGCCCGGGTGAGCTGTTCGGCCTGGGGTTTGAGGACATCCTGGCCGGCGGCCATCTCTGCTTTATCGAGTGGGCCGACAAGGTCGAGTCATTCCTGCCCGCGGACACGGTCCGTGTGCGGTTTACAACGGTTTCTGACACGGAGCGGCGCATCGAAATCGTTTCCAGTCCCTTTTAAAGGAGGCATGCATGTCAACCATTCTGGTCCCTCTGGCCCCGGGTTTTGAGGAGCTTGAGGCCGTGGCCGTCATCGACATCCTGCGGCGCGGCGGGGTCACGGTCCTTGTTGCAGGCCTTGACGCCATAATTGTTGCGGGTGCGCGCGGCATCACGCTTCAGTGCGATATGCTGCTGTCCGCTGTGGATGGCAGGACCCTGAACGGGGTGGTGCTGCCGGGCGGCATGCCGGGTACCCGAAACCTGCTCAAGAGTTCATTCTTGCGCGAGTTGATTATCGCACTCGACCGGGAAGAGGCGTTGGTCGCCGCCATCTGCGCCGCGCCCACAGTGCTCTATGCCGCGGGCCTGCTCAAAGGTAAAAAGGCCACGGTTTATCCGGGATTGGAAAAGGATATGCCCGAAACTGTTCTTTCGTCCGAGGCGGTGGTCATCGACGGCAACATTGTCACCAGCCGGGCCGCGGGCACGGCCGTACCGTTTACGCTTGCGCTTCTTGAAAAACTCGCGGGTCGCGACAAGGCGCTTGAAGTTAAACAATCCATCCTCGCTTAAGGAGTTTAAAATTATGATTTCCACCGGTCTCATGCAGCTGTACGCTTTTTTCGGCCTGGCCGTGGTGCTTGTGGCATTTCTCGTCATCGTCAAGACGCTGGGAGGTCTCGGGGGTATCCTGCTCCGCATGGAGTACCTCCTTTCGCGTGAATATGAGCTGGTCATGGAAAAAGAGAAGATTAAGCAGACCATCCTGCGGCGCCAGCAGGAGGAGGAGGATCGCAAGCGAAAACGCGAGGAAGAACTCGACCCGCTCGTGAAAATCCCCTATTCCGTCAAAAAGAAAGGATGAGGTCCCTTGGACAAGCGGCAGTCGCGTTTTGACCGGCTTCGCGAGGAAAAGCGAAAATACCCGGACCTGTACGCCAAAATCAGCGCGCCCGCCGGGTCCGCGGTCGCAAAAAAGGCGGCGCCCGGTATTAAAGCGCTTTCGGAAAAGTCGACGGAGGCCATCGCAAACGTTCTTCGCCTTATGATGAGCGAGAAGAAGGCATGACGCGTCCGCGTCTTTTTGTCCTTTCCGCGCCTTCGGGCGCGGGGAAGAGTACGCTGATTCGCCGGGCGCTCGCCGCGCATCCGGAAGACCTCGTGTTTTCCGTGTCCGCAACCACGCGCAAGCCCCGTGCGGGCGAGGCCGAGGGCCGCGAATACTACTTCAAGACCCGCGAGGAGTTTGAGCGCATGATTGCAGCGGGCGAACTTGCCGAGTACCAGGTTGTGTACGGCAACTACTACGGCACGCCCAAAAAACCGCTGTTGGATCACCTGGCCGCGGGACGGAGCGTCATTCTGGATATTGACGTGTACGGAAAAAAGAAATTGGATCGGGGCTTTCCTGACGCGGTGGGGATTTTCATCACCGTGCCCGACACGGACGAACTGCGCCGCCGGCTTGAAGGCCGCGGCACGGAAGGGCCGGACGCCGTGGCGGAACGGCTGCGCGTGGCCCGCGCCGAAATAGAATTCGCGAAAAAAGAGGGCAAGTACGAGTATACCCTCGTCAATACAACCCTGGACGAGTCGTCCGCACGCCTCCTTGAAATCCTTTCCCGCGAAACGGAAGGGTGAAATAAAAACGCCATGGCCATGGAAACGAAAAAAGAAAAGACCCTCCGCCTGGAACCGGATCAGCTGGTTTTTACCATCGGCCGGAACGAGGACAACGACCTGTACCTCAACAGCCCGCAGGTGTCACGCTTTCATGCCCAGATTAACCGGCTGAACGACACGGCCGTTGAAATCGAGGACCTTGATAGCAAGTACGGCACACTGGTCAACGGCCGTCGCATCACCCGGCAGGTTCTCCGCGACAAGGATCGCGTCCTTGTCGGCATTTTTGAATTCCAGGTCCTTATCTCGCCCGACGGCGTCTCCCTCAAGTTCCCCACCAAAAAGCCGGAAGGGAACTTTGTCGCGGAATATGACCTGACCCTTCACACTTCGCTGCTCATCGGCCGCGGCAAAAACTGCACCGTCATCCTCGATTTGCAGCAGATCTCACGAAGCCACTCCCGCATTGAAAAGAGCGGGGAAAACGATTACGTGGTGCTGGATCTCGGCAGCACCAATGGCACTTTTGTCAACGGACGGCGCATCGAGAAGAAACTCCTCAAGAACCGCGACATTCTCCAGATCGGCCCCATCCGGTTCCTGTTTGCGGACGGCAAGGTCTACCAGCTTAATGAAAAAGACGTGGTGCGCCTCGACACGGTCAACGTGTCCAAGACCCTCCGGGGCAACACAATCCTGCACGACGCCTCGCTTTCCATCCTTCCGCGCGAGTTTGTGGGCATCCTCGGCCCTTCGGGTGCGGGCAAGTCCACGCTCATGTCCGTGATGAACGGCAACCTGCTCCCCACCACGGGCCGGGTGACGCTGAATGGCATGGACTTCAACAAGAACTATAACGCGTTCAAGAACCTCATCGGTTTTGTGCCGCAGGAAGATATCGTGCACCCGGAGCTTACGGTCTTTGACTCGCTCTATTTTGCCGCGGAACTCCGGCTTCCCGAGGACATGAATCACGAGGAAAAACGGAAGCGCGTGGACACGGTGCTCAGCATCCTTGAGCTTGAAGAGCGGAAGCACACGCCCGTACACAACCTGTCGGGCGGCCAGAAGAAGCGCGTCAACCTCGGCGTGGAGCTCCTCACCGAACCGTCCATTCTCTTCCTCGACGAGCCCACGAGCGGCCTCGACCCTGGCCTGGCCCAGAAGATGATGCAGCTCTTCCGCCGTATCGCGGACAGCGGCCAGACGGTCATTATGTGCACGCACGACCTGGATGAAATCATGCTGTTTGACCAGGTGGCCATCATTTACGAAGGCGACCTCGTATTTTTCGGCCCGCCCGGCGACCTCATTGGCTATTTCAAGGTTGAAAAGCCGAATGATGTCTACAACCGGCTCGCGTACCCGCCCGAGGGTGGTTGGGTCCAGCGGTTCAAGGGGTCCATCTTCTATAAGGACTACATTGTGGGCCGGCTCAAGGTCGCCCGCAGTGCCGATGGCACGGACGAAAAAACCAAGGACGGGGCCTCCAACCCCTTTGAGAGCATGATTTTCTTTAATCCGGCTTTTTCACGCTGGCGGCAGTTCAAGACGCTTTCCCGGCGCTACCTCCACATCCTCCTCAAGGACCGCGTCAACGTGACGCTCCTCCTGGGCCAGGCGCCGGTCATCGCGCTTCTCCTCGTGCTGGTGTTTTTGAACTACCGCAACGTCTGGTCGCTTCTGTTTTGCTTCTCGTTGACCGCCATCTGGTTCGGCTGCATCAATTCCATCAAGGAGATTACCAAGGAAAAGCACATTTACGCACGCGAACGCGTGGTGAGCCTCAAAGTGGTGCCCTACGTGTTTTCAAAAATCGCGATTCTCTTTTCCCTGTGCCTCATCCAATGCCTGGTTCTTGTGGCCGGGGTCAGCGCGCTCGTTCACATTGAGGGCAGTGTGTTTATGATGTTCTGGGTCATTTTTCTTTCGTCCATCGCGGGGTTGTCCATGGGCCTTTTTATTTCGGCCCTCGTGGATACGACCGACAAGGCGCTTGCGGTCCTGCCCCTTGTCCTCATCCCGCAGATTCTTTTTTCCGGGACCGTGGTCGATATCGACAATATGATCCCGTTCAGCCAGGGCGTTTCCAACGCCATGATTTGCCGCTGGTCTTACGGGCTTCTCAAGAAAATCTCCGTGTGGGACAAGGGGTTCGTTTGGGACGGCGATCTGCTGATTCTCGCGGCCTTCATCCCGGTATTTATCGGGCTTACGCTCTATTTCCAGAAACGAAAGGACCTGAAACGCTGACATGAAAAAAAATATCCCGGAGCGCATCGGCAAGTTCCGCATCGTCGGCGTCCTTGGCAAGGGGGGCATGGGCGATGTGTACAAGGGCATCCAGGAGCCGCTGAACCGTATGGTGGCGCTTAAGATTCTGCCCGAAGAGTATTCCCGCAATGAGGAATTCCTCACCCGCTTCACCACCGAGGCCACGGCTGTTTCACGGCTTGAGCACCAGAATATCGTGGGCATCTACGACTTCGGCACCGAGGACGGGCGTATGTACATTGCCATGCGTTATGTGGAAGGCATCAGCCTGGCACAGAAAATCGGGAAGGAGAAGACGCTGTCGGTGGAGGAAACGCTGGATATTACCCGCCAGCTCTGCCGTGCGCTCAAGTACGCGCACGAGCACAACATACTCCACCGCGACATCAAACCGCAGAACATCCTCATCGGCGCGGACAACCGCGTGCTGCTCACCGATTTTGGCATCGCCAAAATCTACCAGCAGACGGGTCTGACGCGCACCGGCGTGGTCGTGGGCACACCCGAGTATATGTCGCCCGAACAGGCCGAGGGCCTTGAACTCAATCCCCAAACCGACATCTATTCACTCGGCATCGTCATCTACGAGATGCTCACCGGCAATCCGCCCTTTACCGGCGACAACCCGCTTTCCATCGCCTATAAACACGTCAACGTAAACCCGACGGCCCCGTCGGAGCACCGGCGCGATCTGCCCAAGCGGCTCGAACTGGTGATACTGAAGGCGCTTAAAAAAGATCGCGCGGTCCGGTACAAAAATATTGACGAGTTCCTGGCCGACCTTGATACGCTTAACACGTGCGAGGGGCTTTTGTCCGACGGGGAGCCCGATAGGACCCGGGGCATGCAGCACGTGGGCAACCTGAAGAAACCGCCGGTTGTGCGCAACGACAAGCGTGTGGTGGACCGCCGCAGCAGCGACCGCCGGCGCGAACTTAGGCGCGCCTATCTGCGTCGCAACGCGCGCGTCTCCGGCGGCCGGTGGAAGCCGGTCCTTGCCGGCGGCCTCCTCATGCTGCTACTGATGACCGCGGGCGCCTTTTTCTACCAGCGTCTGCAGGCCCTGCGGCCGCTTGCGGGCCCGGCGTTGACCTACCAGAAGTTCGTGGGCGAGGGCGGCCCGGAGCGGGCCTGCGACGACAACCCCGCGACCGCCTGGCACGGGATGGGCTTGCTGCCGCACTTTGCCGTCCATTTCGCAAGTGCGCGCCCCGTCAACCGCATCGACGTCATCGCGGGTGACAACACCGCGTCCGACGCGTATGCGGAGTCCGCCCGGCCTAAAAAGGTGCGCTTCGTTTTTGACGCGCGCAGCGAGTACGTCGGGGACCTTGAGGACACGCCCGAGCGGCAGGTCCTGAATCTCCCGGCCGCTCTTTCCGTAAAGAGCGTGGGCATCACGGTGCTCGAGAGCTATCCCGGGAGCGCGCGTTCCGAGGCCTGCCTCAGCGAACTGCGTTTTTGGCATTCCCCGGCGGACCGGTGAAGCCGCACACCCGCGACCTCGGCAAGGGCGGCGAGGAACGGGCCGCCCGCTATCTGGTGGAAAAGGGTTACCGGCTCCTTGAACGTAATTATACCCTCCGTCACGGGGAAATCGACATTATCGCGAACGACCCGGCCGGGACCCTCGTCTTTGTGGAGGTCAAGACCGCGTTGACCCGGGCCGCAGGCGATCCGGGCTACTGGGTGGACAAACGCAAGCAGGCGCAAGTGGGCCGCATGGCCGCGGCGTACCTCGCATTGCGCGGAATCACGGACCACGCCTGCCGGTTCGATGTTGTCACGCTGCAGTTGGATTCGGGGGAGGCGCCGGAAATCCGGCACTACGAGGACGCGTTCAGGCTTTCGTACTCGATTGGATGCGGCTGACGCCCGCAAGGACATCTTCGGCGCGAAGGTTGCGCAAACGGGCGGCGTTTACGATTTCGGCCTTGCCGGCCTGGAACAAGGCCCAGCGCCGGTGCTCGAGGTTTTCGAACAATCCCACCACAGGGCGGTCCAGAATAATCGCCAGCTGGTAAATCAGGTTGTTCAGCGACACAATCAGATCACATTTGTACACAAACGCTGCGGCAAAGGAGATTTTGTCCTCGGAAATGGGGACCACGTGGCGGTTGAGTTCCTCGAGCTCCTTTACATCGGCCGCCTCACGCGCGCCCGAGTGGAAGAGGATGATTTCCGCGTTTGAATTTTTGCGCAGCTCCATGGCCAGGCGGATGATGAGGTCGGGCGGCAGGGAACGTCCCGAAATGCCGGGAGAGATATTCAGGCCGATGAGCGGCTGGTCAATCCGGTAGCCCGCTTCGACCAGAAGGCCCTCCACGTCCCGCTCCGTGGTCTTGGCGATGTCCCATTTGAGCCGGGAGCGGTTTGTGCGGACACCGAGGGTGCGGACCAGGGACTCGTACTTGTCCCCTTCGTATTCGATGTCCTTGCGGGGCCGCACCGTGAGGTTGAGGAACGGCGCGGCGTCGCCACCCGCGAATCCGACGCGCAGTGGGGCGCCTGACTGAGCGGCCACGATAAGGTCGAGCGGCGAGACGTCTTGTTTGAAGATGAAACAGGCCTGGTAGTTTCGTTCCTTTAGGGTCCGGATAAGCTCGCGGTAGGAGATGTGGTTGTAGAGGTATTCGTGTTTTGAATAGAAGTAGCCGTTGTCGATGCAGGGGTTGCTCTTGACCACGTCCCGGTTCACCGATTCCGCGATAACGTCGAGGGTCATGTCCGGATGGTGGTCTTTGAGCGCGATCAGGCTTTTCTGGGTGAGGAGAATCTCATACGGGTTGTCGGGCAGCAGGACGAGGACGCGCCGGAAATCGCGGATATGCTCGTTGAAGGAGATGCTCTGTCCCAACGAGGCGGCACGTGTCAGAAAACGAAACGCTTTGCCCTGGAGCTCGCGGCCCAGATAATTGAGCCAGAAGTATTTCAGGCCGGCCGCGACTTTTTTCCGTGGGTTTGACATGGCTCAAAAATAGTTATTTTAAGAGAAGGGTAACAACTTACCCACCAGGCTTATTAAAGGGATTTAAACATTTTGTTTTCTAACTCACCCCCTTCCCCCCTCTCTCGCAGAGAGAGGGGGCTTGGATTTAAACCAAACAATCTAAAACTTTTTTCATTGGTATATTTTTATACTTTATCAAGAGCCCCCCTCTTTCTGCGAGAGAGGGGGGGGAGGGGGGTGAGTTGAAACTTGAGCTGGTTTCCCCGGCCGGTTCTTTCGAGACGCTGCGTGCCGCACTCGACAGCGGCGCGGACGCGGTTTATTTCGGGCCGCGACAGTGGAGCCTGCGCGCGGGAGTTGATGATTTTGCCGGGGACGGATTTTTCCGTGCCATCGATGTTGTTCACGCTGCCGGCCGACGCGCCTATGTAACACTGAACGCAGTCATTGGCGAAGAATCACTCGATGCCGCACTTCGGGATATTGCCGCGCTCAAGCAAAATCCACCGGATGCCGCCGTCATTTCCGACCCCGGGTTCCTGGACGCCCTTGCAGAGGCCGGCATCCCGGCCCATCTTTCCACGCAGGCAAACGTCCAGAACCATGCGGCGGCTCGCTTCTGGCAGGAGCATGGGGTCCGGCGCATCGTGTTGGCTCGCGAGCTTTCCATCCCGGCCATCGGAAGCATCTGCGCGAACGCTTCGTTGGAATTTGAAGCCTTTGTCCACGGCGCCATGTGCATTTCCTATTCCGGCCGCTGCCTGCTCAGTGATTACCTGGCCGGACGGGGCGGAAACAAAGGCAACTGCGCCAACACCTGCCGCTGGCCCTACGCGCTCGTTGAAAAACGGGGAGGGAAAACCTTTCCTATTGCCGAAGAAAACGGCGAGACTTATATCCTAAACTCCAAAGACCTCTGTGCGCTTTCTGTCCTGCAGGAACTTGTGCAGGCAGGGGTCACTGCGTTCAAAATAGAAGGCCGCAACAAGGGGCTTCACTACGTCGCCGTGGTCACGCGGGTTTATCGTGACGCACTCGATGCGATTCTATCCGAGGGCCCCGCATTCCGTGTGCGCGATGAATGGACGCAGGCGCTTTCCACGGTGAGCCACAGGGAATACACGACCGGCTTTTACCGGGACTTGAAGTATGGTGAAGGGCGGCAGAACTATTCCGCGCAAGCCTACAGCCGCGAATGGACGCTTGTGGGCGTCATCCGCGAGACGCTGTCGGATACACGGGGGGTCGTGGATATCCGGAATGATTTTGAAATCAATTCGTTGGTATCGCTTTTTTCGCCCGAGAGGGGAATCTACCTCGATGGAACGCGCGTGCTGCGAATGGAGTCTATCCAAGGCACAGCGGAAACAGGCGTGCACACCAACCGGGTCGTTATCATGGAGTTTGAGGGGAAGGTATCGGCCGGGAGCTTGGTGAGGAACAAACTCACCCCCACCCCATATGCCGTTGTCGCAACTGCTAATTATAATTCGAGACACATATTATAATAATAAACATTCTTATTATGTTTTACATTGCCTTGACCAAAGTAACCTATTTTTATGATAGTTTCCACTATTATCTTGATTAGCTATAATTTATCATCTATATTATAATAACACGCTTTCTAATTATAATATAGGCTGTTTCAAAGCCAAGGAAGGCATGGTTCTTATGGAAAAAAGAGTTACGGGTCATTATAAAACAACCACAACTTCCGGTGAAGTTGTCAATGCCTTTATTCCAAACCCGCTTCCGCCAATGCCGTTGCTTGTGTTGACCTCCGAACTTCAGTGGAAGCTTGACAAGGCCAACCTTGCTCTCGGTCGCTTGGACAGTATCAGCACACTGCTTCCAGACATTTCTTTGTTCCTTTACATGTATGTGCGTAAAGAGGCGGTCCTTTCATCTCGCATCGAAGGAACGCAGTCATCCCTTTCAGATTTACTATTGTTTGAGCTGGATGAAACGCCAGGAGTCCCGGTGGATGATGTCAAAGAGGTCTCCAATTATGTTGCAGCCATGGAAAAAGGACTGGAGCTGCTGCACGGAGGCTTGCCTCTCTGCGGCCGGGTGCTCAGAGAAATTCACGCCATACTTCTTTCATCCGGCCGCGGTATGGCCAAACAACCGGGCGAATACAGACGGTCGCAGAATTGGCTGGGGGATACCCGGCCCGGTAACGCACGGTTCGTTCCCGCACCCCCGGACGAAGTCCCGGCCCTCATGGCAGACCTGGAAAAATTCATTCATGAAAGCGGATACCAGACACCGGTTCTGATTAAAGCGGCCCTCGCCCATGTCCAGTTCGAAACAATCCATCCTTTTCTTGATGGAAATGGAAGGCTCGGACGGATGCTGATAACCCTGCTGCTATACTCGGAGGGCGTGTTACGGGAGCCGCTTCTGTATTTGAGTCTGTATTTCAAGGCAAATCGGACTCAATATTATGAGCTGCTGCAAAGAGTACGGACGGAAGGTGATTGGGAGGCCTGGATTGAGTTTTTTGCAGAAGCTGTCGAGAAAACAGCGGAACAGGCCGTGGCCACTACCCGGAATCTTCTAAAACTTGCTGAAAACGACAGGGAACGAATTCGCGAACTTCGGCGTGTCTCGGGGACGGTCATGCAGGTGCACCATGCAATGCAGGTCAAACCGATTAACACCATTCAAAAAGTCAGCGCAATGACAGGGCTGACACAAATGACAGTGACCGCGGCGCTTAAGACTCTGGAAAAACTTGGTATCGTCAATGAAATTACAGGCAAGAAACGCCACAGACATTATTCATATGAAAGCTATATCAAAGAATTAAGCGCTGGAATCGATGTGCCTTTGATTGCAAATGGTAAATAAATCCAAGTTCATACGAGGATAACAATAACAGGTATTTACACCAGCGCGAATTTCTGGCGCATGTAGCCCGGCAAAGCGCGGTTGCGGAAGAGGCTCTTGGCCTTCAGTTCCTCGCGAATCTCGTTCATCCGCCCGTTTATCTTGTCCATCATCCACTGATCCTTTTCCGTGATTTCTCGAATCAGCGTGACGAGGGCGGTGTATTTGTCCTTCAGGGATGACGGAAGCGCGGAGAGGTCAATGGAGGAAAGGGACGGGAGCGCGGCGATTTCGGAGAGAAGGGCCGCACGCTTATCCAGGAGGGCGTTTACCTGTTCGATGGCCGTCGCGGTTTTGAGCGTGCTCCAGTCAGAAAGCGCGCGGACCGCCTGGTATTTTTCCGTGAGCGCGGCGATAAGCGTTTGGGCGCTTTGATCCATGGTTCACCCGACAAGGCGCAGCGCGGGCTGCAGGGTTCCCTCGGCCACGGCCAGGGACGGGGCTTTTTCCTTGCGCACCTTCTCGATGGCCACAAGCCACGCTTCGCGCAGGCTTTTGAGATGGCGTAAAACTTCATCAATCATGGCCGTGCTCTGCTTGACATTGGCTTCAGAGAGGCGCCAGTTGAAATAGTCATACAGCGAGAAAAGCCGCTTGGCGAACGCACCGCCTTTTTCCATATTGAGCGCGATCATGAGTTCGGTGATGGCGTCCTGTGCTTTGTAGAGCTTTTTCGCCTTTTCCACGGGTTTCTTCTGCTCCATGAGTTCTTTGGCCTGGACGCAGGACTTGATGGCCACATCGTAGCAGATGATGATGAGCCGGCCCTGGTCCGTGGTGTTGACGTTGGCGGTCTTGTAGCTGGTGTAGGCGGTGTTGGGGTTCATGCGTCACCTCGTTATGGGTAGTGTTACCGTAATGCCGATTGCATTTGCGCACTCTGGCTCTGGAGGCGCGACATGGTCTGTTCCATCGCCGAGTACTCGACCTTCAGTTTGTTCTCGTAACGCGTCACCCGGTCCTCTTCGTCCGCAATCTTGGTGTCATAATCCTTGATCTGGGTCTCGATGGTCTTGGTGCGCTGCGAAATATAACCGTCGTAGGTATCCGTGATCTTTTTGATGTAATCGCCGAGTTCGAGGCCCAGCCCCTTGGAGAAGGTGAGGACCGTATTGCCCGTGGCGGGCACGGTCACGGCGAGCCCCTTGGCCGCGCCGTCTTCTTTGACGCGCAGAATATTCGCCTCACGCACGGCCGCGTATGTGGCCACCACGTTGTCATCGCGGTCCAGCCGGGAAATGGTGTTCGCATCCGAATCGACCCGGTACCGGCCGGACTTGGTGTCCACCGTGGAGGCGCCGTACTGGAAGTTGGCGTCCTCGGTTTCGCCGGTCATGACAAAGAGCTTTTTCACGTTTTCATAATCGGACAGCATGGCTTTTTTGAATTTGTCGGCATCGACCTTGTATTCCCCGGTGTACTGGTCGATGGTCACGCCCACGCTGGCCACGGAGGTATACCTGGCGCCCTTGAGTTCCTCGTGCTGGCGCGTCAGGATGTTCCTGAGCTCGCTTTTAAGGCGGCCGACCGTGGAGTCACCGGCCAGGGGTCCGCTTTCGATTTTGTCGGTCTTTTTCTGCGTGGACGGGTCGTCGCTCTTGGCCTGGGTGACTTTGACCTTGGACTGTTCGTCAATGTACTTGGTGACCGGGTTGAAGGAGTCCACGAATTCCTGGACGTTCTTGACCATGGCGTCGTAATCGCGGTCGATGGTGGCGGTCACGCTTTCGGTGAGGTCCGCCTTTTTCATTTTTACGGTCACGCCCTCGATGGCGTCGTCCGCGGTGTTGGTGGCGGACTTGAGGTAGAGGCCGTCCACGTTGAAAAAGGCGTCGAGTCCGGTCTGGAGGATGCCGTTCTTGCCGGCCGTATTGACGTTCATGGTCCCGCCGAAATCGAGGCTCCCGCCGCCCTCGTTGTTGGCCGTGATGTTGATTGAAAGCGCGCTTTTACCTTCGTTTTTATCCGTGACGAGAATCCGGCCCGCGGCGTCGACCGAGGCCGTGACCATGCCGTTGAATGCGGATTCAATTTCTTTGAGCAAGTCACCCACAGTCTGCGTGGCTGCGTCACCCAGGATGAACTGGCGCGCCCGGAGCGTATTGCCGTTGCGGTCCGTGCCCTGGATGGTGATGGTGTCGTTTTGCGTGACAGCCGAGCCGTCAATGGCGGAGATGAGCGTGGCGGCCGTGATGGCCGGGCCGCCGCTGGTGTTGGTCACCGCGGTTTGCATCACCTGGGCCGCGTTGCCTTTGTTGCCCAACGCGTTGAGCACGCCCAGGTCCTGCAGGACCGTGTTCACGCTTTCGGTGTAGGAGGCACCCTGCGAGCCGGTGTCCTTGCTGGTGAGGACCATGGAGTATTCAGTGGCTGAAAATTTGATGATGGACGCGGAAATGCCGATGTTGGCCGCGCCGTTGATTTTATTGGCCACGTCCTTGAGCGAATCCGTGGCCCCGATGGTGATGGCCACGTCCGTGGCCGCGGAATTTGTCTTTTTATATTCCGCAGTGACATTGACTTTGAATTCGCCCGAAATCCCGAGCGCCGCGAGCTGCGACGCATAGGTTTTGGACATTATCTTTTCGCTTTTGGCGGTCTGGAAAACCTGGATGGCGAACGTGCCGGGGTTGCCGTTGTCGCGGCCTTCGACCGTGAGGATGTCCTCGTTGGAGGATGCGACCTGGAATTTGTCGAAAAGGTCGGCTTCACTCAGGGTCTCGCCTTTTGTCTTGAGCGTGGTCAGGTCGGACTTGAGCGTGCCCCAGGAGGAGAGCGTCAGGTTGAAGCTTTCCTGCTTTTTTTCGAGCCGGGTCACAGTGAGTCGTTCGAGCGCGACCAGCTGGTTTATAATGGAAGAGGTATCAAGCCCGGAGGCGAGACCGCCAACCGACATTCCACCTGCCATAATTGCTCCCTTTCCCAAAATGGAAGATTACATTTCTTTATCGACATTCAACCTGAAATTCTTAATGATTTTTATCTCCCTTCATATAATTACAATATTATTTTATTACATTATGCCGATAGTTCAAATCCATCAAAAGAACCCACAGGAAAGGCTTATTCACAAAGCCGCTCAAATCATTGATAATGGTGGTGTTATAGCATATCCTTCAGATACGAGCTATGCCCTGGCCGCAGACATTTTCAATAAGAAAGCAGTAGAAAGATTATATAATATCAAAAGAACAGATAAAAAACAGCTCTTTAGTTGTATTTGCTATGATTATTCAAAAATAAGCGAATATGCATTTGTTTCTACGACCGCCTACCGAATCATGAACCGCCATTTGCCGGGTCCGTATACTTTCATCCTCAAGGGAAAGTCCATTTTTCCAAAAATAACGCTGTCAAAGCGGAAAACAATCGGTATCCGGATGCCGGACTCCAATATCGTAAAAGCACTTTATGCGGCCTGCGCCCACCCCTTTCTTTCATGCGGCATCCGCATCGACACGGACGATGTGCTGAATGATCCGGAGACCATCGAAACGCGCATTGGCCACGCGGTTGACATGGTTATCGACGGCGGCGAAATATCCTACGCGCCCTCCAGCGTCATCAGTCTCGAAAACGAAATTCCCGTTATTCTCCGCGAAGGAAGCGGGGACGTCTCGGAGCTGACGTCATGAGCGTCTCTTCGGCTGGAAAAGAAGGAACGGTCCTGTCCCTCGAAAAAGAAATCACCCGGCTTACCGGCATCATGACCCGGCTGCGTTCGCCCAACGGTTGCCCCTGGGACCGCGAGCAGACGCATGCGTCACTGCTCAAATGCCTCATTGAGGAATGTTTTGAATTCTACGAGGCGGCCCTGGAAAAGGACGCCCCGAAGATGTGCGAGGAACTCGGGGACCTCCTGCTCCAGATTGTCTTCCATTGTCAGCTGGCACGTGAGGCCGGACAATTTGACCTCGCGGAGGTTTGCGCCGTCCTTTCCGATAAATTGACGCGGAGGCACCCGCATGTGTTCGGTGAAACGCGCGTGCACGACAGCGATGAGGTGGTCACGAACTGGGAGGCCATCAAGCGGAAGGAAAAAGGGAATATAGGAAGAAAATCGCGTCTTGACGGTATTCCTGCGGCCATGCCCGCCATGCTCAAAGCGCTGAAAATCCAAAAGCGGGCTGCCAAGGCCGGCTTTGACTGGCCCGAAGCCGCGCCTATTTTCGATAAAATTGCGGAAGAAACAGCGGAGCTTAAAGCAGAGGTGGCCGGAAAGGATCCGGAACGGATGACGGAAGAGTTGGGTGACCTTCTTTTCTCTGTCGTTAACCTGGCGCGCCGGCTTTCGGTGGATCCCGAAGAGGCCCTTTACCGCACCAACGCCAAGTTCAACCGGCGTTTTCGTGACATCGAGACTGCGCTTGAGAAAGAAGGAAAGCGCATGGAGGACCTTCCCCTGGCCGACCTGGACCGCTACTGGGACGCGGCTAAAAAGCGGCATTGAAAAAGGGGCGGAAAGAGGCTTATATTCCTTTTGAAGGAACCATGAAGTCACTGATATTCCCTGTCCTCCTCTCAGCGGCCCTGGCCGCGGCGGCCTCCTTTTCCATCAAGGTGACCCGGGTGGACGGCAGCGCGCAAATCAAAAGCGAAGGCAGCCGCCAGTGGGATCCGCTCAAGTCTGAGACAGACTTGTACGATAACGACGTGCTTCAGACTTCGTTCAAGTCCAATTGTGAAATCCGCATCCAGAACGACAATATCCTCTTCATGGGCGCCAACAGTCGGCTCCTCGTCAACTTTGTCGAAAAGGCCGGCGGTGATTTTGAAGTCTCCATTACCCTTTTTTCCGGGTCGGTCTATTCCAACATCTCCGGTGCGCTCGGGTATGTGGTCTATTCCACCACGGCCACAGGACGCGCAGGCAAGGCCAGCTTCAACACCACGGTAGACGAGGCCACGGGTATTACGGCCTTCCACATCTTCAAGGGCGATGTCACGGTCAGCAATCTCTCGGTGCAGGGCGACCAGCCGCTCCGGTCGGGCGAAACCTCCACGATTGCGCCCGGCGCACAGCCCGCGCCTCCGCGCCGGATCTCCAGCAAGCAGATGTCGGTGCTCACCCGGTTCTACGGCTCCGAGTTCATCAACAAGGAAATCGAGCGCACGGGTCTTGAAATGGAAAAAAGCCCGGTGGCCGAGTCCCTGGCGCCGGTTGAGGCGCGCGAGGAGCAGATCAAGCCCAATACCGCGGCCGGGGCCGCGAAGCAGCCGCAGAGCATCAAGCTCTTTAACAAGGATGAAATCTTACGGAAAATTGAGGAAGACAAGGAAAATTTTCAGCGTATGTACAGGAAGTTGACCCCCTATGACCCGCTCCTCGACTACTCGTACCGTGTTGCGGCCCTCTATTCCATGCACAATTACAACGGCACGGGCTACGGCGATGCCTTTGTCCGGCCCGGCTTCTTCTCCAAGCGGGCGAGCCTTGTCCTGAACCTGCCCGTGACCGCGGACTCACTGGGCGCCATGTCCATGAATGCATCGGGCGCCCGCGGCCTGCTCGATAAAATCTACAGCGCGGATTTCCGGTACAAGCAGAGCTTTGTGCATCTCGGCGACATCGACGGCCTGACGTTTGGCCGGGGCCTGGCCCTGCGCGAGTACTCCAATCGCGTGTACAACGACAATGTCCGCAACCTCGGCCTCTTCGCGCACTACCAGGGATACTACAACAGCGTGGATTTTTTCACTTCTTCCATTGCGGATTTTCACCTGCTCGGATTCCAATACAGATCCATCGACACCACCGGCGGCTTCGGCGTGGCCTTTGTCCGGGAAAACAGCCAGGCGCTGGACCTCAACAACTCCGATTTCGGGTTCCGTAGCGGCGGCCACCCCTTGCCGTCCGGCGTGCCTGCGGATTCCTTTGCCTCCTCCGGCGCGGTCTCGTTCGGTCAGTTCGACTTTTCGGTCTATGTCTTTAATGTCAAGCCCATTCGCGTCGAACTCTACGGCGAATTCTGCGGCCTTTTTCTGGGTGACAACTATGGCAATCTGAAAGGGTACAGCCTCTCGCTGCCGGGCGGTGAAGTCACCTGGGGCCGCGTACTCGGCCGGGTTGAGGCGTTCATCAGCAAGAACACCTTTCCACGCGGCTTTTTCGGTCCCTTTTACGAGGACAACCTGTTTATGCTGCGGCGCGACAGCACCGGCGCCGTCACAGGACGGCAGGTGCTCGTGTCCGCGCTCCAGAAAGAAAACACGGCCATCGGCCTTAATGCCGGGCTCCATGGCACGCCCCTGCGCGGGCTCACTGTGGGCGCGGACTTTGAAAGCATCCTGCTCCATTACGGCGGGGTCGACACGTCGATGGGCGCCTCGGGCCGTGCGGGCCAACGGCCCAAGGTTGACGGCAACAACAACGGGTTGCTTGACTTCCGAATCAATGTGGGCAAAGGGCTGAACAAGCACCTGCCCTGGCTCGAGGCCCACTACCGCATCGCGGCGGGCGGGTATTACGCGGGCAAGGCCTTTTCGCCCCTCATCCCCAATCCCTTCACTTCCTACGGCGTGACGGCGCAGGGCTTTTTCATCGGCCGGCTGACCGCTTCGTTCGGCTGGGAGGCTTTTTATTACGACCATAACGGTGACAACCGCGCGACCGCGGACGAAAAGGTGACCGGCTTTACCGCGGCTCTTGGCGCGGGGTTCTGAATTGTTTTTGCTTCATGCGGACCGTTCACACACTCGGCACGGTTGATTCGACCAACACCTGGACGCGGGAGGGCCTTCGCACGGGCCGGCTTACGGGCGCCGGGCTTGTGACGGCCGAACGGCAGATCGCGGGCCGTGGTCGCGGCGCAAACACCTGGGACTCGGACAACACGCACGGACTCTGGGCCACGCTCTTTTATACGCGTTGCGCCGAAAGGCCCTTTGACCTCATGGTGCGTGTTTCGCTTGCCGTCACGGAGGCGCTCCGGGACTTCGGGGCCAAGGCGGGCATCAAGTGGCCCAATGACGTGGTTGTGGACAAACAAAAAATCTGCGGCATACTGGCCGAAGCGTTCGACGGCAATGTCATCGCCGGATTCGGCGTGAACCTGCGGCAGGTGGAAACCGATTTTCACCCGGACCTTGCGGTGGTGGCGGTCTCCTTGCGGATACTGACAGGAAAGACGATTTCGAACGACGTGTTCCTGGAATGTTTCTTACGGTACTACGATGCGGATATGGATGCGGAGGCGCGTTTTAAACGCTACCTTGGCCTGCTGGCCGTTACCGGGGAACGGATGCGTGTCAATGAACGCACGGTGCGGGTCCGGGGCGTGAGTCGCGACGGCGGACTCCTTGTAGAAGATCAATACGGAAAAGAAGAGAAAATCATGAGCGGGACGTTGCGATGGTAAAAACATGGATTGGCGACCTCGGTAATTCCGGGATTAAACTCTGCGCTTTCCGTGGGGAAAAACCCGGGCCTGTCACGCGGTTTTACGGAAAGAACGCGCGGGCCGCTGCCGCGTCCTGGCTTTGCCGGGAAAAAGTACGCGTGCTGCACGTTGCCTGCGCAAACCCGTCGTTGGAACGCGCCTTCCGCGCCGCGCTGAAAAAAAAAGGCGTTACGATCAACCCGGTCCGGAAGAAAAAACCCGCCTCATTATGTTTCCGATACAACTTCAATCAACTGGGACTTGACCGTATCGCGGACGCTGTTGCCGCGCGAGCGGATTACGTGGATGAAAACCTCATGGTTCTCGATTGCGGCACCGCGCTCACCGTCAATGTCATTGAGGGTCGCATATTTACGGGCGGATTCATCCTGCCCGGACTTTCGGCCCTGTTCACCGTACTTTCCGGCAACGCACCGGCGCTGCCAAAAGTCGGAGCCGGTAAAAAACAGCCGGTATTTGCGCGGAATACGCGCGATGCCATGGATTCCGGGACACGGCTCCTGTTTATACAGGGGATTGCCGGGCTTTTGGGCTGGATACAAAAGACCCGTGGCCGGAATTACCGGATCATCGCAACCGGGGGAGACGCG
>JAZDKP010000130.1:0-3136 GCA_043802925.1 Fibrobacterota bacterium
AGTAATCTTTATGTCAATTACAAGGGGGTAGGTTATACACTACATGCGCTTTTAGAGGGCAATTCGTGAATGCGATTAAATATCGCATCTTTTAGGCTAAAGATTTCTGAAAATTGATGGGGATTGTCGAACTTGGGTTAATCATCCATTTACTGTTTTATTGAGGATGGGCCAGGGACGGCCCATCCAACGAGGCCGTCTCTGGCCTCGTTTAATCGAAAAATACATCTTGATAAAGCAGCGCCCTCTGCGGCGCTGCACTTGTGGGTAAGGGACAGCTTAAAAAGGGAAAGGGTGGGTGAGTTCCCGGGGTTTCATGCCGATTCCTTGATTTTAACAAGTTTGCGGTATAGCGATGCGCGGGAAATACCCAGTATATGGCTGGCTTTTTTGGTGTCCCCGCTGCATTGCTCAAGCGTATCTTTAATCAGCGAGCGTTCCATGTTCTCAATCTTCCCTTTTTCCGCTGTCGGAGGAACGGGTTCGTTGGAGATCTCCAACCCCGTAAAATGGGCGGAAGTAATCGTCTTTCCCCGGGAGAGTATCATGGCGCGTTCGAGCATGTTTTTCAGTTCCCGGATGTTTCCAGGCCA
The DNA here is from genome assembly GCA_043802925.1 of Fibrobacterota bacterium. Lineage (GTDB taxonomy): Bacteria > Fibrobacterota > OXYB2-FULL-49-7 > OXYB2-FULL-49-7 > JAEUSG01 > JAZDKP01. The sequence goes on from JAZDKP010000130.1 coordinate 594, forward strand.
CGGGTAGCGCTTGAGCATTTCAATGGTGCTATCTGAGATGTCAATCACATTCGAACTCCCGGCGTTGAGCAGGCTGGCAATCAGACCTGGAATGTCGTTGCTTCTTTCGCAGAGTGACGGCAGTTTTATTGGAAATACGCAGACGCGGTAATAAAGATCGCTGCGGAATTTACCTTTTTTGACTTCCTCGGCCAAATCACGGTTGGTGGCGCAAATGAGCCTGAAATCGCTTTTTCTTTCCTTTGTTTCTCCGAGCCGGCGATAGGTCTTTTCTTCGATGGCCTTTAACAGCAGGGCCTGGACCCCCAAATCCATGTCGCTGATTTCATCCAGGAACAAGGTCCCGCCACTGGCGACTTCAATAAGCCCCTGGCGGTCATTGACCGATGAGGTAAACGAGCCTTTGACATGGCCAAACAATTCGCTGCTCAGCAGTTCGCCGCGCAGGCTGGCGCAATTAACGCCGATAAACGGGGCCGCGGCCCTTTTGCTCCGTTCATGAAGCCAGCGCGCCAATACGCCTTTGCCCGTGCCTGTTTCACCCTGGAGCAGGATCACGGCTTCGTTGTCAGCGGCAAGGGACGCCAGTTCAAACACTTTCTGAATTGCCGGGCTGTTGCCAAAATAGGGTTCGGTTGTCTTTAGGGTCCGGCGCTGCGCTTCATCTTTACGACGGAGGATGTCGAGTTCAAGCCTTTTTGATATGAACCCGTGGAGCATTTCGAGGTCCACGGGTTTTGCCAGATAATGGTCCGCTCCTTTACGCATGGCTTCCACGGCCGTGGTAATTTCACCGGAACCGGTAATCATGATTATCAGGGTGTCGGGATCCATTTTTCGTATCTTGGCAATCCAGTCCATACCGTTTCCATCCGGAAGGTTCAAATCAATCAAGACCGCGTCGAGCTTTTTTATCAGCAGTTTGCTTTCAGCTTCTTTGAGGCTGAGCGCAGTTTCGATTTCGTAACCCGAATTGGAAAGATAATGAGAAAACCCGAAAATCGTCGCGGGGTCGTCATCGATAATAAGGATGTTTGGTTTCATGGTGCCTCGCATAATAGAATGATTCGGTTGATGTTAGGAGCTTTTTGAACAAAAGGCGTCCATCTAATTATAATTGATACGATAATATTCATTGAATGGCAGGGCTTTTGCTCTTTTATTAATGGCGCATGATTGAGCAGTGTAGGGGCGTTGATTAAAGGACGAAAACCAGCATGTTGCAGAAGAACAAACAAGTTTTGCTGGTTGAAGATGAAGTGGCCCTTGCTTTTGGTCTGCAAAAGCTTCTTCAGACAAAGGTTTACAAAGTTGATACCGCCTGTACGTTTGATGAGGCCAATGAGCTTATTAATACAAAATCCTATGACGTGGTTATTACGGACCTGAATCTTTCGCCCGCGAACACTCTTGAGGGGCTGGAGGTCATCCGCAATACAAAAGCACTTCAACCGGACTGCAAAATCATAGCCATGACCGCCTATGGCGATGACCATCTGGGAGAGATAGTGCGTAACATGGGGGCTGACTTTTATTTGGAAAAGCCGGTTTCCGCCAGTGTGATAAAAGAGTTTCTTCATTCGTTTGGCTTTCAATATTCTTAAAAAGTCCAGCAGCCTTAATCGGGTGCAGGACAAAATTTGCTGTGCCGTTATTTTAACCCACCCCCTTTCCCCCTCCCTCCCGCGACGGCAGGGAGGGGGCATCTTAATAAATAAGAATTCCGCCATCCTGCCGGTATTTAATGGAATTTCGGTATTATCCTTCTCGGTAAACAAGTCGTAAATTATTGACTGCGTTCTTATTTGCTTGAACAATTTTATCTTTGCAATAGGCCGACCCCCTCCCTGCCGTCGCGGGAGGGAGGGGGAAAGGGGGTGGGTTTTCGACTGCAAATCCTGTTTTACATACAATTTACTCTGTCTCACTTTCCACAGTTTCGGCCAGTGGCAGGCTCACCTCAACGGTTAATCCGGGGGAAGGGGTGTTGTTATATAACGCAATGGTCCCGCTGTGCATTTCAACGATATGCCTGACAATGCTCATTCCCAGGCCGGTTCCGCCCTTGCGTGTCGTATAAAACGGTTCAAAAACATGCTCCAGATTCTGAGGCTGGATGCCGGAGCCCGCATCACTGATTTTAACGATTATTTTATTGTCACGTGTTACTTTCAGCAGGATGCCTACTTCGCTGTTTTCCGGGCTGTGCTGACAGGCGTTTTGCAGGATATTAAAAAAAACCTGCTGTAATTTGCCGCTGTCGGCATGGACCCTCCATGTTTTGGCTCTGGATGGTTCATGGAACTTGATGCTGTATTTTCCGAAAAAGACGGAATGCTGCCAGGAACTCAGGACCTCGGAGAGGATGGTGGTAATGGATATGTTGTTTAACCGGGATTTATTAAGGTGTTGCGCCAAAATAAACATGCCATATTAATCATGAATAAGTTATTTTATTGGCATGGTGATGGATACAAAGCTGGAAAGTGTTATAGTTGAAAAATATGTTTCAATTTCAGGTGAGTTCAATGAGCGAGGCCGTC
>JAZDKP010000131.1:0-21447 GCA_043802925.1 Fibrobacterota bacterium
TGTTATTTTCTCTGACAGCATGACCCAAGACGAACAGGACATCCTCCAGACTCTGTCGCAGCAGAACGAGCAGCTCAAGGCCCAACTGATGGCCACCTCGGTGCTCACCGAGATCACGAAGGTCATGCTCGCCACGCCCAACCTCGAGGCGGTCTTCAAGACCCTCATGCTCGGCGTGAACAGCACCATGGGCTTTGAGCGCATGGTACTGTTCAAAATACAGCCCGAGGAGTTCGCGCTTAAACCCGTTCAGTGGATGGGCATGGACGACATTGCGGTCACACATGTGCGGGTCCCGCTCGGTTTCATGGACGGCGGCGAACTGGTCGACGCCATCTTTCTCAACCGCCCCATCCTTGTGGACCCCGCAGTCGCGGACGACCCCATTGCGGTCTGGTCGCCCAAGTCCTACCTGGCCCTCCCCATTGTCACAAAAATCTACAGCCGCTGCTGGGAGTTCCACAAATGCACGCATAAGGAGTGCCCTGCATACGAAAACCCCAACCCCTACTGCTGGAGCATCAAAGGCAGTTGCCTGCGCTTCCCGGTCCGGGACGAAGACGACCGGCGGCGGCGCTGCGTGGCATGCCCCTACTTCAAGTGCCAGTATGTGCTCTGGATGGACAAGCCCGGCGCCACGGCACTCGCCACCAGCGAAGACATCACGGTACTCACCACGCTCGCCTACCAGACCGGCATCATTGTCGACAACTTCCAGACCTACGAAACCTGGAAAAGGCGCACACCGAAGTCAAGCAAATCAACATCGAGATCAACAAAATCAACCGTGAACTCAAACTGGCGCAGGCTAAAATCAACCGCGACCTCGAACAGGCGCAGACCATCCAGCAGGGACTCCTGCCGCAAACGCTGCCCCAAACCGACTTCCTGAGCTGCGCGGCCACCTACATCCCGGCCACCAAGGTGGGCGGTGACTATTACGACGTGTTCGAAGTGGGCGCCGACTGTTACTGCGTACTCGTGGCCGACGTGTCGGGCCACGGCATTGCGGCCGCACTGATCATGTCCATGGCCAAAATCCTCATCAAGTCCTACGCCAATCCCGTGTCCTCCAAGCAGACCATCGACAAAATAAACAAGGCGCTCAACCAAGACATCAAAAACGACAACTTCATCACCATGTTCTACGCCATCATCAATTTTCGCGAAAGCAAAATCCTCTATTCCTCGGCCGGCCACAACCCCGTCCTGCTTGTCAACCGCATCACCTGCGAACTCACAAGCATCAAAGCGGACGGCATCTTCCTGGGCGTGTTCGAAGACGCCATGGTCAAGGACAACCCCCTCCCCCTGGTAAAAGGGCAGCGCCTCATCCTCTATACCGACGGTCTTACCGAGGCGGAAAACGTGACCGGCGAAATGTACACCTACGAACGGCTGACCGAAATCGCGCGCAACACGCTCCAAATCCCCTGCCTCGAGGTTCAGGACGAAATCATGAAGGACCTTCGGCTGCACATCGGCACCGCACCCATCGAAGACGACGTCACCCTCCTGATTTTGGACTTCAATTAACAAAAAGACGGGCGTTGTGAACCGTTTCACGCTCCTGCTGTCAGCGCTTTGCCTGGGGTGCGCAATGGCGTATACCGCGGAACTCAGCTTCCGCTTCGAGTTCGGCGAGCCCGGAAACCCGCAAGGCCTCGCCCTTGGGCCCGACCATGCCCTCTTTGTCACCGACGCGGATCGCAACGCGGTGTTTAAATACGACACCACTGGAAGGCTTCTCGGTATCTCGGGCGGTACGGGCAGCGGCACGGGACAGTTTGACGGTCCCTGCGGCATCACCCGCCGCAGCGGCTTTGACCTCTTTGTATGCGACGCGCGCAACCATCGGCTGGTGCGCATGAACGAGCGGCTCGACATCCTTGACGCCCTCCCCCTCGCGGACACGGACCGCAACGGCTTTTTCACCCCGCTCGATGCGGCCGCGGGCAGCGACGGCACTCTCTATATATGTGACCGCGGGACCGGAGGGGTCCTTGCGCTCGGCCTTGACGGGCGAGCAATTCCCTTCTTCCGGGGCCGCCCGCAACGCGAAGGCATGAACCTGCGCCCCGCAGCGCTCGTGGCAACGGCCGGCGTCCTCTTCCTCTACGACGAAGGCAAAAGCCGGCTCCTGCGTTTTGACCGCTTCGGTACGTTCCTTGGCGTGTGCGCGGTACCACTCGTGGTTCCCGCGTCGGGCCTGGACCGCATGGGCGACACCCTGACCGCGGCCGCGGACATTGCGCAAAAACAGCTGATCCTCCTTTCGCCCGCGGGCAAAATCGTGTACTCCGCGCTTTTTCCCGCGCCCGGCCTCTTTTCCCCGGGTGCGCTCAAAGTCGGGCAGGGCCGCCTGTATGTTGTCAACACCGCGACCCGGCGCATCGTCGCGTTCCGCTTCCTCTACCCATGAGCCTGAAATCCATCCTCCTCCTTGCCGTGGCCGCAACGGCCTTGCATGCCGCGGCCCCCGGCTTTGTGCCGGCCATGCGCAAGCTTGCGGTCCTGCCGGACTCGTCCTTTGTGACAATCACGGAACAGCCTCTTGAGCGCGGCTCGGTGCAGGTGGAAAGAAAAGGGCGCATCCTGGTCCGCGAAAGCGATTACCGTGTCGACTACGAGGCGCGCCGGTTGGAACTGCTCTACCTCCGGCAGGGCATTGACACCCTCACGGTCCGTTTCTGCGAATCCGCGTTTGGTTTCCCTAGCCTCCTTTCCCGCCGCCGCATGGAGGAGACGCCCGTCACCGGAAGCGATTCCGTAAACGCGCCGGCCGCAGCCGCCAAGGCGTCCTGGGCCCTGCCCGCAGAGGAAAACACCACGCTCTCCATCGGCGGGGTCAAGACCGTGGGCGTGACCATGGGGTCGGGCAACGGCTTTGCCATTGACCAGTCCCTCAACCTCACCCTCCAGGGTGAGATTGCGCGCGACATTGCGTTGCGCGCCGTGCTCACGGACCAGAACATGCCGTTCCAGCCCGAAGGCAACACCGAATCCGTGCGCGAACTGGACCGCGTGCTCGTGGAAATCGAAAGCCCGCACACCAAGGGCGCCCTAGGCGACCTTCAGCTTGCCGAAACGGAGAGCCGTTTTGCGGGCTTCACCCGCAAAGTCAAGGGACTTCAGGCCGAGGCGCACAATGGAAGCAACCGCGTTTTCGCGGCCGCTGCCATGGCCGAAGGCCTGTTCCACACGCTGACCCTGCAGGGCGAGGAACAAAAACAGGGGCCCTACCGGCTGGTCAGCCGCGAAGGCCGGCCCGGCATTGTGGTACTCGCGGGCACGGAAAGAATTTTCGTGGACGGCCGCCTCCGCAAACGCGGCCAGTCACAGGATTATGTCATCGACTACGGTAACGGACAGATAACCTTCACCCAGAACTGCCTAATAACCGCGGACAACCCGATTACCGCGGAATACGAGTACAGCGAAATGGACTTCCCAAAATCCCTGGCCGCGGCCGAAGGCCGGGCCGCGTTCGGAGGCGGCAGACTCGAGCTGGCCGGCTCGGTGTTCCATGAAGCGGACGACCCGGCCCACCCCCTGCGTATGCCCCTGTCCGCAGGGGACCGCGAGCTCCTGAAGGAGGCCGGTGATTCCACCCGCGTGCCGGGCAGCGGCGTCCGCCCCCTTTCGCGCGACAGCGTCAACGCCTATCGCGGCTTTTACCTGTACATCCCGGAGCCCGGACTTCCGGACTCCCATTATGTCTACAAAACCCCGCGCGACACCGCGCTCTTTCCCCGGGGACCTTATTACAGCGTGGAGTTCCTGGTCCGGGGCGCGGGCCAGGGCAGTTACCGGCCCGACACAATCGCGGATTCCACGGACCCCGCGCTCTCGGGCACCTATGCCGCGCGCCGGACCATCTACGTTTATGCCGGCCCGGGCCTCGGGAGCTACGAACCGGGACGCGAATTGCCGCTTCCGGGCAGCCTCACACTCGGCCATGTGCAATACCGTTTCCGCGACGCGGACGGACTCTTGACAGTACGCGGCGAACTCGCGGGCAGCCGATACGACCGCAACACCCTCTCGAACCGCGGCGACAACGACAACCTCGGCGGCGCCTCGCTTCAGGAGGCCTCCCTCGCGTTCGGCCGGTTTCTGGGCGAAGGCGGACCCGGCCGCTTCACGCTCACCGGCCGCAACGAGACCGTGCAGGCGCGTTTCACGCCCGCGGCCTCGCTTCAGAATACCTTCACCTTTTCGCAGGTCTGGGCCCTTTCGGGCCCGGGCGGGCTTTCGGACGCGCACAACCTCACCGAAGGCGGCCTGGAGTATGCACCTGTCAAGTCCATCCGCGCGACCGCGGACGCCGGCTACCTCCTGCGTGAATCCGACCGCGCGCACCGGGGCTCGGCCCGGCTCACGGTTTCGCCCGCAGCCGGCCGCAGGGTCACCCTGTCGCAGGAGTACGCGCGCGCGGACACGGGCCGCGAGACCCGCACGCTCCTGCGCACAAACACACGGGCTGAATGGCGCATCCTTAAGCTCACGCCCAGTGCGGCCTACACGGGCGAGTCCCGCAACGCCGAGGCGGGCGGTCTCCGCATGCGGCAGAGCCGGTACCGGGAATACATGGCTGGCCTTTCCACAAACGTCTGGGGGGCCCTGTCCACCGAAAGCGGGGCCACGGCGCGGCTGGACGAAAAGAATGCGGCCGGAGCCCCGGAAACACTCATGGACTCCGCGCGCGCGCTGACCCTTCGCAACCGCGTCATCGTCACCGGCCCGGGCGGGCTGCGCGCGGAAGCCGCGCTCACCAACCGCCGCAGCCAACGGCTGGAGCAGACGCGCTGGAACCGCTACAACAGCGATCTCATGGACCTGCGCGCCGATGCCGCGCTGCTCGAGGGCGCCGTGGAGCCGGGCCTGCGCTACAGCCTTGCGGCCGAACATTCACAGTCCGGCGTGGACCGCTACGAGGCCGTGCCGCCCGGACTGGGCACGCACGTACGCGACCCGCTCACCGGCGATTACGTGCCCAAAGAGGGCGGGGACTACCGCTTTGCCGGCACCCTTGCGGACACCAGCCTTTCGGCGCGAAACGTGAACGCCGTGGAGCTGGCCTTCCGCCTCTCCGTGGCGCCGGGCCGGCTCGCACGCCTCCGTGATTCAAAAGGCGCGGCCCGGGACCTTTTTTTTGACACCGACCTTCTGGTCACGCAGGACAAGTACCCCGAAGGGTACGACCGCGCGGGACGCCCTCCCCTCTTCCGTTACCTGCCCGACTTTTTACCGGGCCGGGTGGACGGCACGCTCTGCTCCCGGTACGCGCTCTCGCTGAAACAGGACCTCGCGCTTGACATGAAATCGCGCGACGCCTACCTCCGCCTGCGGCTTTTTCCCAGGTACCGGTTCGATTTCCGGCCCCTCGGCACAACCGGGTCCGAAGCGGACAAGTGGCAGGGCCTGCTTTACTCACTGCTCCTGCGCCATCGTCCCTTCACCCCGCGGTCACTCGAACACGAGGCAACGGCCGAATGGGTCCGCCGCAGCAAGGCCTCCGCGCTCTTTGACTACGATGTCCTGAACCGCAGTGTCAGTGCGGACGCTTCTCTGGAATTGACCCGCCGCCTCTCGCTGCCCCTGCTCCTGGCCGCAGGCGTCTCCGAAGACCGCGCGGAGACGCACCCGTTGCGCGTCGTGTATTACCGCGTCAAACCGGGCCTGCTGTTCATGCTCGCGGAACGGGGGCGGGCCGAGGCGCGCTACGAGTTTGTGCGCGTGCGAACGGACGAACGCACCCTGCTGTACGAAATGGCCGAGGGCAACAAGCCCGGGACCAATCACCGCGTCACCCTGTCGTCACAGTTTTCCGCGGGAAAGAACGCGGACTTCGATTTTTCTTATACCTGGGAAAAGGAAGGGAACGCGCCCAAAGCCGTGCAACGCGGCTCCGCCCAGTTGAAAGCGTACTTTTAACATGATGAAGCGTCTCGGTCTCCTCCTGTTTCTGCTGCCCGCCTGCCTCTGGGCCCAGGGGACCGTGACGCGCATGGATATTGAAGGAAATCGCTATTTCACGTCCGACACCCTGACAACCAAAATGCGGCTCCGGGCGGGCGCTCCGTACGATTCCGCGCTGCTTTCCGCGGATGCGGACACGCTTTACGCCCTCTACCTCCGACACGGCATCCGCGTGCAGGCGGCCTTCCGCGTCTTTGGCGAATCGGACCGGACGTTGCTCCTGCAGGTCACGGAGGACCCGGCCACGATTCCGGCGCACTTTACGGGCAGCCGCCATTTCACGGAAGACCGGCTGCAGTCCCTGTACCGCGAAAGGAGGTCGCTTGCAGCCGTGGCCGCGGCCTGCCGCAAAGAGGGCTTTCCGGCCTGCTCACTCAGCGTCAATTATACTAAGGACACCGCACGGGTGGCACTCTTTGAAGGCGCGCAGCTCACGCTCGCCGGGGTCGTCTTCACCGGCAACACGCGCTTCCCGGCCGATTCCCTGCTCCTGGCCGCGGACGTGCGGCCGGGCGAGCCCATGAGTGAGGTGCGCGGCCGCGCAATCATGGAGGCCATACTCGGGTTTTACGGGGACCGGGGCTTTCCCTTCTGCGCCGTGGGCATGACCGCCCGGACCCCGGACAGCGGTCGCGCCCGCCTCGCACTGGCGGTGACCGAAAATGGCCGGTACACTGTTGGAAAACTCCTGTTGCACGGTCTTGCCCGCACCCGGCCCGAAACGGTCCAACGCATCACAGGCTTTACAGAAGGCGCACCTTTTTCGGAGCGCGCGCTGTTGCGCATGCGCGAACGGCTGTTGAAAAGCGGCTTGTTCGACCGCGCGGACATGCCGCGCATTTCGCGGGCCCCGGGACGGCGTACGGCCGACGTGCACGTGGACCTCGCGGAAGCGAACGTAAATAGCGCGGAGGGTATCCTGGGCTACGCCTCGGATCGGGAGGGCGGGCTTTCGGCCCTGCTGAACGTGGAACTCGGGAATATCGCGGGCACCTGGCGGAAGCTCGCCATCCATTACGACCGCGAACACCCGCTGACGCGCGCGGGCTTCTATTATAATGAACCGTGGATCCTGTCGACCCGGCTGGAGGGCGAGTTCCGCCTCGACTTCCAACAGGACGAAACGCAGTACACACTGCTCTCCACCGAGGTCCGCTTCAAACTACCCATGGGTGACTGGCTGAAGGCTTACACCGGGTTCTCCCGTACGGCGCACTCCTACCGGCTTGTCCGCGCAAACGACACGCTCCCGGCCACGGACCGTGTCACGGCCACGCAACTCGGAATCACACTCGATTCACGCGATTTCCCCGACAATCCGCGCCGCGGCCTCTACCTCGACCTGCCCGTGCAGGCGGGGTTCAAGACCGGCCCTGCGGGCGATTTCAACGAAGTGCGGCCGCGCATCACCGTGATCGCTGCGCTCCCGCTCCGGGGACGCCACCTGCTCTATGCAGGCCTTTCCTACGCCACGCTCCTCTCGGCCGACACCGCGCTCCAAACCAGCGAGCTCCTTCCGCTGGGCGGAAGCGCCACGCTGCGCGGGTACCGCGAAAACCAATTCTACGGAAAAACCGTGGGGTTTTCACGCCTCGAATACCGCTACCTGACCGGACTCCGTTCCCGGCTTTCGCTCTTCTTTGACATGGGCCAGTTCGACCGCGCCCCGCTCTTCCAGAATACCCGCAGCCTGGCGCAGCTGCTCTTTGGTATCGGCGCAGGCCTTTCCGTTGAAACCCGCGCCGGGAGCGTGTCCGTGGACTACGGCCTCGGGCGTCGCGACACTCCGCTCGAGGGAAAAATCCACCTCGGACTCAAGAATAAGTTCTAAAAATATTTTAATAAAATTGTTGACTTCAAATGGCTCACATTTTAGATTTGGATAACTAAATATTGTGTTTTATTTCCTTGCACCCACAAGAGCGTTTATTGTAATTATTACAATCCCTAGAGGTTCAATAACTCGAAAACAACAAAATATAGTACTAAGTCTTTAATCAGGAGCAGAGACACGAATGTCGATTAACGGCACAACCGAAGAAATGGTAAAACCAGCGCAAAAAAGCGCGCATACCGATGAAAAACGGATGGGACTCCGTTTTGACCGCCTGTTCACAACCGAAGGAAAACACCCCTACGACGATATTGAGTGGGAGACAAGAACCGCTAAAATCACCGGCGACAAGGGCCAGCTCATCTTTGAACAGAAGGACGCTGAAATGCCCAAGGAGTGGTCGCAAATGGCTACCGATGTGGTGGTGTCCAAATACTTCCACGGCAAAATAGGCACCCCCGAACGCGAGACCAGCCTCAAGACGCTCATTGACCGCGTGGTCACCACCATCGCCGAATGGGGCCGCCAGGACGGTTACTTCGGTTCCCAGGCCGACAGTGAGATTTTCCAGCATGAGCTAACCTATATTCTTGTCAACCAGCACGCCTCGTTCAACAGTCCGGTCTGGTTCAACGTAGGCGTCGAAAAAAAGCCCCAGTGCAGCGCCTGCTTCATCAACTCGGTCGACGACACCATGGAAGGCATCCTCGACCTCGTCAAAATCGAAGGCATGCTCTTCAAACACGGAAGCGGTACGGGCTCCAACTTCTCCCGCCTGCGCTCCTCGCTCGAATACGTCAAGGGTGGCGGCATCGCCTCCGGCCCGGTCTCCTTCATGAAGGGCTACGACGCCTTTGCGGGCGTCATCAAGTCGGGCGGCAAAACGCGGCGCGCGGCCAAAATGGTCATCCTCAACATCGACCACCCCGACATCGAAGAGTTCATTGAGTGCAAGTCCAAGGAAGAGAAGAAGGCTTGGACCCTCATCGACAACGGTTACGACGGCAGCATGGGCGGCGACGCCTATGGTTCGGTCTTCTTCCAAAACTCCAACAACTCCGTTCGCGTGACCGACCAGTTCATGAAATCAGTCGTCAAGGACAAAAAATGGCACACCCGCGCGGTCACCAGCAATAAAATCATCGGCTCGTTCCGCGCCCGCGACCTCATGAAGAAAATGTCAGAGGCCGCGCATGTTTGCGGCGACCCGGGCCTCCAGTTCGACACCACGGTCAACGAATGGCACACCTGTCGTAAAACCAGCCGCATCAACGCCAGCAACCCCTGCTCCGAATTCATGTTCGTCGACGACTCCGCCTGCAACCTCTCCTCGCTCAACCTCCTTAAATATGTCGACGGCGAAGACAACTTCCTGGTCAACGAATTCTGCCATTCCGTGAACATTCTCCTCACGGCCATGGAAATCCTCGTGGACCGCAGCTCCTACCCCACCGATAAAATCCGGCAGAACAGCGTGGACTACCGGCCGCTTGGCCTGGGCTACGCCAACCTCGGCGCGCTCCTCATGTCGCGCGGCTACCCCTACGATTCGGACGAAGGGCGCGCCTACGCGGCCACCCTCACCGCGCTGCTCACGGGCATGGCCTACAAGGTCTCGGCCATCATCGCCCGCGCCACCGGCCCCTTCAAGCACTTCGAACCCAACCGCGAGCAGATGCTCCAGGTCATCCAGATGCACCGCTTCCACCTCAATAAAATCGAGGCCTCCTACGTGCCCGAGCCGCTCTTTTCCGCGGCCCAGAAGGTCTGGAACGACGCCTCCCACCTCGGCTTTGAGTACGGGTACCGTAACGCACAAGTGAGCGTGCTTGCGCCTACCGGCACCATCGGCTTTATGATGGACTGCGACACCACCGGCATCGAGCCCGACATCGCGCTTGTCAAATACAAAAAACTGGCGGGTGGCGGCATCCTCAAAATCCTCAACCACTCCGTGGGCCGCGCGCTCAAAAACCTGGGCCACACCCCCGAAGAAATCCAGGACATCCACAAACATATCGATGAAAACGAAAAAATCGAAGGCGCGCCGCACCTCAACAACGAATATCTGCAGGTCTTCGATTGCGCTTTCCGTCCCAAAAACGGCACGCGCTGCATCCATTACATGGGCCACATCCGCATGATGGCCGCGGTGCAGCCCTTCATCTCGGGCGCCATCAGCAAAACAGTCAACATGCCCAGCGAAATCACGCCCGACGAAATCATGCAGACGTTCATTGAAGCGTGGCAGATGGGCCTCAAGTCCATCACCATCTACCGCGACGGTTCCAAACGCACGCAGCCGCTCACCACCTCCCTCGATGAAAAAGGCAAGGTCAAGGAGGCGTTCAAGTCCGCGCCCGGCGCCGCTCCCAAGCCCTACCGCCGTCGCCTGCCCAATGAGCGCCCCTCCATCACGCACAAGTTTTCCATCGCGGGCCACGAAGGTTACATCACGGTGGGCATGTACGAGGACAACACGCCCGGTGAAATTTTCATCCGCATGGCCAAAGAGGGTTCCGTGGTCTCTGGGCTTGTCGACGCCTTTGCCACCGCCACATCCATCATGTTGCAGTACGGCGTGCCCCTCGATGTGCTCATCAACAAGTTCAGCCACACGCGGTTCGAGCCCTCCGGATTCACCAACAACCCCAAAATCCCAATCGCCAAGTCCATCCTCGACTATATCTTCCGCTGGCTCGCCCTCAAGTTCCTCGACAAGGACGGCATCCAAGCCATCTCCGGCCTCACGCGCAACGAAGTCACCCCGGCCGCGGCCGCTTCGCTGCTCGCCTCCTCCTCAATGTCGCTCCAGCGCCAGGAACTCACACCCCACACCACGTCCGCACCCGCGCTCACGCTCGACGACGCTTCGGACAAGGAGGGTGTCACGGTCGTGGCCGAACGGTCCTCGCTCGAACGGGGCCGCATCGAAAACGGCCAAATCGGCGTGACGCACGAAACGGACATCGATTCCCCGCCCTGCCCGGAGTGCGGGTCCATCATGATCCGGAACGGCGCATGCCACAAGTGCATCAACTGCGGCTCCACCAACGGGTGTTCCTGACCCGCGGCCCGATGACTGAACGCATAGGGCAGTTCTTCTTCCGGTCTCGGAGCTTCACCCCGGTGCCGTTAGTGTTGATTATCGTGGTCTTTGCCGCGCCCACGCGCCTTTCCATTGGGCTTGGCGCTGCCTTCATGGCACTCGGCGAGTTCTTCAGGCTCTGGGGCGTGGGGTACGCGGGGTTTGTGACCCGCACCCGCAACGTGGGCGCCGACACACTCGTGACAAGCGGCCCCTTCGCCCATGTGCGCAACCCCCTCTATGTGGGCAATTTCTTCCTGTCACTCGGCGCGTGCGTCGCTTTCAACGCATTTCTCCGCTGGACGCTCCCGATATACATCCTGCTCTATTCCGTGCAGTACTACTTCATCGTCCGGCTCGAGGAAACCACGCTCAACCGCAAATTCGGCGAAGTCTATATGCACTACAAGGCCGCGGTCCCGCGCTTCTTTCCGAAAATGGCCGCCTATGCCGGTGCCTCAGCCATTGCCTTCAACGGCCGCGTGGCTTTTGCCAATGAGCGCAAGACGTTCATCAGTATCGCGGTACTTCTTGTGGCCGCCGGGCTTCTCCATGTCCATAACCCCCTGGCGGCATGGATAAAATCCTTGTTGTCCGCTTAAGTTCCCTCGGCGACGTCCTGCTGACCACGCTCACGGTCCGCGCCCTGGCCCGCCGTTTCCCGAACGCGCAAATTGATTTCCTTACCAAAAAGGCCTACGCCCCGCTGCTCGCATCCAACCCGCGGCTGCAAAACGTACTCACGCTCAATTCCGGATCGCTCTTCGAAATTTTCCAGCTCCGTAGGGCCGTGTCCGGCTACGACCTCATCGTGGACCTGCACAAAAACCTGCGCAGCCTGCTCATCACAGGGGCCCAGCTGCTGCCCACCGTGGTCCGCACCCGCAAATGGACGCTAAAGCGCCGGCTGCTCACCTGGCTCAAGCTGAACCTGTTCAAGGACACCCAAAGCGTGGCCGAACGCTATCTCGAGACCGTGCGCGGTTTCGGGGTCGTGGACGACGGGCAGGGGCTCGAGTTCCTCCCGTCGGACGACGACACGCGCGAGGCAACCGCCATCTTCGAGCGCCACGGCATGGGAAAAGGCGAGGCCGTGGCCCTGGCCCCGGGCGCAAAATGGTACACCAAACGCTGGCCCGTTGAAAAGTATGAGGCGCTTATCCGAATGATGCCGGACGAACGTTTTATTGTCCTTGGCGACGCAGGCGATGCGGAAGCGGGCGAACGGCTGCAGGCCGCGGCGCCTGAGCGGGTTGTCAACCTGGCGGGCACCACGGGGCTCGGTGTTTCGGGCGCGCTCCTTAAACGGTGCCGGGCCCTGCTCACCCATGACACGGGCCTCATGCACCTGGCCTGCGCGGCCCATGTACCGGTCGTGGCGATATTTGGAAGCACCGTACGAACGTTCGGTTTCTTTCCCTTCCGAGCCCGCGCGCGCGTCCTTGAAATCGACCTCCCCTGTCGCCCTTGCACCACCCTCGGCACCCACCGCTGCAAACTCGGGACCCTCGAATGCCTCCAAGGCATTGCCGTCGAAGCCGCGGCCAATGCGCTGCGCAAAGTGCAAACCGGGCCGTACTGATTTTTTACCGCTCAAAGCACAATTTATTATACGGTACCGCAGAGGATGGCTATGGAAACTCGCCCTCAACGCGTTTGTAGACCGCCTCGAATTCCTTCCCGTTGAAGCGGACGAGAATGTACTCCTCTCCATCGCCGGACGAACGCGCCTCAAGCACCGGGTGCGGGTCGCCCGGCTCCTGGAGGATCTGCAGGAGCTCCGCCTTTTCGCCGATGAAATAATTTGAGACGAGGGAGAGGGAATCGGTCCCGTGCGTGAGGAGGTAGAGTGCGCCAGGGGCATACCCGCTCTCGGTCATAAAATTGACAAGTACAAGCAGCCGGTGAGGGAGCGCCGGGTATTCGAACGCGGAGAGCGTGATATCCGTGATGAACTCCACGGGCTGTGGCGAAAGACCCTTGAAATAACGCCGGATGCCCGCCTCTTCGCCCTGGGCGGTCTTGAGCACAAGGGCCCGGACGGCCTTCGCGGACGGACCTTTCACAAAAACAGCGCCCGGGATGACCCGGTCCGCCGGAAAACGCCCCTTGGGCTTGTACTCGGTCTCGATAAGCGCGCCGTAGAAATCGCACCAATTCAGCTGAAAACTGACAAGCTCCGCCTCCCCGGCCATTTTCCCGTCCAGGAATACGGCCCCTTTTTCACCGATGCGCGCACCCGAAACCGCCTCCACAAGCTGGGGCGCCACGGAGGTGCGGCCCGTCAGCCGGTTGGCCGCAGCGTCCTTCTGCACCCAGCCCTGCTTTTCGTAGGCCATGAGAAGGGAATCGGCCAGGTGACGGGCCAGCATGAAATCCGTGTGGTGCAAAGGAAACCAGGCACGGGGCAGTGAAACGCTGCCGGGCAGGTAGATGTTCCGGAGCGGAAAGAGCGCGGCCGCAAGGAACAGGAAAAGGAATGCGACCCTATTCACCATCGTAGTGAACGAGTGAATTGACGGAAATACCTTTCAGCCTCTCGCGCCCTTTCAGGAAATCGAGTTCGATTAGGAAAGAGATACCTGTCACCTCGCCGCCCAGTTTGCGCACAAGGTTCACGGCCGCGCCCATGGTGCCGCCCGTGGCAAGAAGGTCGTCCACAAGCAGGACGCGATCCCCCTTTGAGATGGCGTCACAGTGGACCTCGATGGTGTCCTTGCCGTACTCCAGTTCGTAGCACTCCGAGGCCTTTTGCGCCGGGAGTTTGCCGGGCTTGCGGATGGGGACAAAGGGGAGCTTCATGGAATAGGCCATGGGCATGCCAAAGATGAAACCGCGGGACTCGATGCCCACAATCTTGGTGATCCCTTTCCCTTTGAAGGGAGCGGCCATTTCATCCACGGACATGCGGAGCGCCTCCGCGTCAAGAAGCAGTGTAGTGATGTCCTTGAACCCGATGCCCTGTTTAGGAAAATGCATGACCGTGCGGATTTTGCTTCTCAGATCCATGTGTCCTCCATAATTATCTATAAAGAAAATAATTGATGGCCTCTGTTAAATCCAGCCCCCCTCTCTTGATCCCCGAGCGGCTTGCGCTGAGCGAAGTCGAAGCGAGTCGAGGGGCAAGAGGGGGGAAAGGTGGGGTGAGTTAATACATGACCCGAAACCCCTGTATCGCAAGGTCCACGGGCATTCCGCCCCGGGTCACCCGTTCCACCCGACTGAGCGGAGGACCTTCCTCAAGTTTTCGGATAAATTCCGCGACCGCCGGCTCCGGGCCCTGGACATAATATTCGACCGAGCCCTCGGGCAGGTTCCGGACCCAGCCAAAGAGGCCAAGACGGACAGCCGTTTCCTGCGCAAAATAGCGGTAACCGACACCCTGGACGCGGCCTTCGACGGTCCCGGTCTTTGCAATCATGTTTTCCATGCTGTTATTGATAAAATATTTTCTCTTTATGTATTTTCACAACAGGTAAAAATAATGAGTTCCATCGTCTGTCCCATTTGTAAAAGCGAGCACGTCAAGATTCTCGACAAAGGAATCAGGAAGGTCGTCCGCTTTCTCCAGGGCAATAACCGCGTCGCCTGCTGCGACTGTTATTCCACCTGGCGCGAGCTCGAGCCCAACCGCCGCCTCAAACTCAAACGCAAGCGACGTTCCTCATGACGTTCCGTGTGGCCGAGATTTTCCGGTCCCTGCAGGGTGAATCCACCCATGCAGGCCGCCCCTGCACCTTTATCCGCCTTGCGGGCTGCAACCTCGACTGTGCCTGGTGCGACACCCGTTACGCCCGCTCCGGTGGCAGGCCCATGACGCTTTCAGCGGTCCTCGCCAAGGTGCGCGCGCTCCGGTGCGGCCTCGTGGATGTGACGGGCGGCGAACCCCTTCTGCAGGAGGGCACGCCGTCACTCCTCCAGGCGCTGGTTGAAAGGCGCCACAGCGTCCTGCTCGAGACCAACGGCACGCTCCCGTTGGACAGCGTGCCTTCCCGGGTCATCAAAATCGTGGATGTCAAGACCCCGGGCAGCCGGGCACAGGTCCCCTTTTGCATGGCAAACCTCCGCCGACTTTCGGCAATGGACGAGGTCAAATTCGTCATCTCCGACGCCCGCGACTACACCTTCGCCAAAACCTTTATCAAACGGCACCGTCTCGCATCCACCTGCGTCTGCCTTCTCTCCCCGGGGGTGCCGGCACTGGACCCGGCGCGGCTCGCGGACTGGATGGTACGCGATCATCTTCCCGCGCGTCTGAACCTCCAGCTCCACAAAATCCTCTGGCCCAACCGGAAAAGGGGCGTCTGACATGGCAAACGCCATCAAGGCCCTGGTCGTCTTTTCCGGGGGACAGGATTCCACCACCTGCCTGTACTGGGCGCTGGATAAGTTCGGGAAAGGAAAGGTTATGGCGCTCTCCTTTGACTACGGCCAGCGCCATAAGCGCGAGCTCGCGTGCGCAAAGAAGATTGCGCAACAGGTCAACGTCCCCCATTACATCCTTCCCATCAACACCTTCGCAGGCCTGGGCAACAATTCACTGACCGGCACACTCACGGTAACAAACAGCCGTGGAAAGCGCGGCCTTCCCAACACTTTTGTGCCGGGCCGTAACCTCATCTTTCTCACCTTTGCCGCGGCCTTTGCCTACACGCACAACATCCGCCATCTGGTGACGGGCGTGTGCGAGGCCGACTATTCCGGATACCCCGACTGCCGTAAAAAGACCATGGCCGCGCTCGAAAAGGCAATCTCCCTCGGCATGGAATACCCCATAAGAATTCACACCCCTCTGATTCATAAAAGCAAGGCCGCGGCCGTTCGGATGCTGCAAAAACTCGGGGGCCTTCCAGCGCTGGCCCATTCGCACACCTGCTACAACAATGCCTTCCCGCCCTGCGGAAAATGCAACGCCTGCGTCCTCCGGGCGCGCGCCTTTCAACAGGCCGGCGTGCCAGATCCGCTTCTGACAATAAAAGACTTTTTTCAAGTGCGAAAAAAGATTTCCACCGGTTCGGGTGGACGTCTCCGTTAAATTGACATGAAATATTTTTGAGCGCTTGAAAAAAGTCTTTGTAATTTAAGGATAAGGTTGGAAATGATAAAACACGGCCTGCTTGTTGAATCCCTTATTGAGCTCATCCGCCGGACCTCCACAGCCCTTCCCGCGGACGTGTCGGCCGTACTCGCCGCTTCCCGCGCGCAGGAAAAGGCCGGGGGCCTCGCGGACCTGGCCATGGCCTATGTCGCGGAAAACGCACGGCTGGCAAAGGAAAACACGCTCCCGCTCTGCCAGGACACGGGCCTCCCCACCTTCTTTGTCACGCATCCCGTTGGCTTCGACACCCTGGCCTTTGAAGAGGCCGCCCGCGCGGCCGTGGCCGAGGCCACCCGCCTCGGTATTCTGCGCCAAAACTCCGTGGACAGCCTGACCGGGCATAATACGGGAACCGGCCTTGGCACAGGTACGCCCGCCTTTCATTTTGAGGCGCACCGCGGCCCCACGTTTTCGGTCACGCTCGTGCTCAAGGGCGGCGGATGCGAAAACATGGGCGCCCAGTATGCGCTGCCCATTGATATTGCGGGCCGACGCGCGGGCCGCGACCTTGCGGGCGTACGCGCCGTTGTGCTCGACGCGGTTACATGCGCGGGAGGGCGCGGCTGCAGCCCCGGCTTCCTCGGCGTCTGCATCGGCGGTGACCGCGCAGGGGGCATGGAGGCGGCCAAGCGCCAGTTCCTGCGCCCCCTGGATGACGAAAACCCAGTGCCCAAACTGGCACAGCTCGAAGTGCAGATTGTGGATGATGCAAACCGGCTGGGAATAGGCCCCATGGGCTTTGGCGGCAGCTTCACACTCGGCGGTTGTAAAATAACCGCACAAAACCGCGTGCCGGCCTGCTTTTTCGTCTCCGTTGCCTATATGTGTTGGGCCTTCAGGCGGAAGGGCGTACGGCTGGACACCGACGGCCGCGCTGTCGAATGGCTCCATGACGGGAGCGGCCTCATCGATGAATCACGCGGGCTTGAGAAGGCGCTCAAAAGCGCGCCGGTGAAAAAGCTTTCACTGCCGCTCAATGAATCCGCGGTCCGCGCGCTCAAGGTCGGCGACCTCGTCCTGCTCTCGGGCCCTCTTTTTACCGCGCGCGATGCTGTCCATCGCTATTTGTTTGAGGGCGGCGCACTCGAGGCCATCCGTAACAGCGTACTTTTCCACTGCGGCCCGGTCGTCGTTGAGGAAAAGGGGGGCTACCGCGTGCTCGCAGCAGGCCCCACCACCTCCCTCCGCGAAGAACCCTACCAGGCCGCAATCATCGAGCGCTTCGGCCTGCGCGGCGTCATTGGCAAGGGCGGCATGGGCGAACAGACGCGCCGGGCGCTTCAGAAGCACGGCGCGGTTTATTTTCACGCCATCGGCGGCGCGGCGCAGGTTTATGCGCAATGCGTGGAAAAGGTGAACAGCGTGCACCTCCTTCATTACGGCAGCCCCGAAGCAGTGTGGGAACTTTGGGTGCGCGACTTCCCGGCCATCGTGACCATGGACGCCTCCGGCGCGTCGCTGCATAAAGAGGTCGCGGAAAAATCCGAGGCGGCCTTGAAGGGGTTGATATAACAGCCTAAACTCGGCCCCCCTCTCCGGGTCCCCGCGCGAAGGCGCGGGGCCGGAGAGGGGGGAAAGGGGGGTGAGGTGAATCTTGCTCTTTCATCCCTCTTATAATTATTATTTTACCCTTATGACGTTCCCATTGCTTGTCCTCATCCTCCTCGCTGTTCTCGGGATCACGCTCCTGGTCACGGCGCTCAAGATGCCCAAGAATTTCGTTGACAACGAGTCAAAACGCCGCCTGTTCCGCCAGAAAAGACGCGACGAAGAAAAGGAAGAGGTCCTGAAATAACATGGACAGGGTCCGGGCCCGCATCGAGACCCTGCGGACCGAAATCCGCGGCCATGACCACCGTTACTACGTCGATAACGCCCCTGTCATCTCTGATTACGACTATGACACGCTCCTGCGCGAACTGAAGGAACTGCTCACCCGCCATCCGGAATTTGAGTCGGACGACTGCCCCACCCGCCGGGTCGGTTCCGACCTCGTCAAAAACTTCCGCAAGGTCACCCACACCGCGCCCATGCTTTCCATCGACAACAGCTATAATGAAGCGGATATGCGCGATTTCCACGGCCGGATTATCAAGGAGCTCGAAACGGACGCGGTGGACTATACCGTGGAGGCCAAAATCGACGGTGCCGCCTGCTCGCTGATGTACGAGGGGGGCCGATTGACACTTGGCAAAACGCGCGGCGACGGGATGACGGGCGACGACGTGACGCAAAACATCCGGACCATCCGGGTCATCCCGCTCTCGGTCCCGCGGAAGGAGCCCTTCGAGGTGCGCGGCGAGGTCTACATGACCTGGGACACGCTGCGCAAACTCAATGCCGAAGCAGAAAGCGAAGGCGAAAAAACCCTCGCCAACCCGCGTAATGCGGCCGCGGGCGCGCTCAAGCTGCAGGACCCGCGCGAATGCGCGGAAAAATCATTGCGTTTCTTCGCCTATTATGCGGAAGGGAAAGGCTTTGAAGAGCGCCACACCGCCAATCTCAACGCCCTGAAAGAACTCGGCTTCGCGGTGAACCCTTTTGTCCGGCGCGGCACCGGCATCGATGCCGTACTCGACGCCATCCGCGAACTCGAAGCGCTTCGCGCCGACTTTCCCTTTGACATCGACGGCGCGGTCATCAAAGTGGACCGCATCGACTGGCAGAAGCGGCTCGGAAACACGGCCAAGAGTCCGCGCTGGGTCATGGCCTTCAAGTACCCGCCGGAGAAAAAGGAGACCCGCATCCTGGCCATTGTCAACCAGGTGGGCCGCACCGGCGTCATCACCCCCGTGGCCGAAGTGGAGCCCGTGCACCTCTCCGGCACCACGGTCTCGCGCGCCACGCTTCACAACTTCGAGGAAATCGCGCGCCTCGACGCGCGCGTGGGCGATACCGTGCTCATCGAAAAGAGCGGGGAAATCATTCCGAAAATATTGAGTGTGGTCACAGTCAAACGCACGAACGGCAGTCCTGCCTTTCTTCCACCTGCGGAATGCCCTGAATGCAGCGGACCACTCGTGAAGGATGAAGAGAAAGTTGCGCTCCGGTGCGACAACCCTCGCTGTCCGGGCAAGCTTGTGCGCGGCATGATCCATTTCGTGTCGCGCAAGGCCATGAACGTCGATTCCCTCGGCCCGGCCATCGTGGAACAGCTCTTTGAAAAGGGGCTCGTGCGCAACGTGGCCGACCTGTATGCGCTGAAAAAAGAAGACATCGCCGCGCTCGAGAAAATGGGCGGCAAGTCCGCGCAGAACATCGTGGACGCGCTCGAAAAGAGCAAGGCCAACCCCCTTTCACGCCTCCTCTTCGGCCTTGGCATCCCGCACGTGGGAGAAAAAGCGGCCAAAACCCTGGCCCGCCGTCTCACGTCCATAGACGATCTCATCGGGAAAATTGTCATCCCTTCTGAAATTGGCCTCTCGGACACTGAAAAAGAGGTTCCCGCAAGCCTTGCGGCCTGGTTCTCCGATTCCCATAACCTGACGCTCATCGACAGGCTGAAAAAGGCGGGGCTGAACATGAAGGGAGACCGGACCGAAACCAAAGCCGGGTTTTTCACAGGCAAAAGCGTGGTCATCACGGGCACGCTCAAAAACTTCGACCGCACCCGCGCCACGGAAATCATCGAGACCATGGGCGGTAAGGTGACGGGGGCGGTCACCAAAAAAACCGACTACCTTCTCTGCGGTGAAAACGCGGGTTCCAAACTGGAAAAGGCGAAGGAACTGGGCGTGAAAATTGTGGGCGAAGAAACGCTGGACTTATAAAACAATTCTACAGGCTGTCCAGAAAATGGCGCCATGGCAGGATTTCAATGCCATCATCGGTCTTCCGGGGGGTCTCTACCAGAGAAACCAATACGGTCCGTCCGGATTTCTGCTCATCTCTGAAGGCGCGCAATCCCTTCAGGTGGTTGGTGTTGACCTCCCGCGCGGCTTTTACTTCCACGGCTATTTCCGCATCCCCGACAATGAAGTCCACCTCAAAACCGCTGGTGGTTCTCCAGTACGAAAGAGGCCGGTGCGACCCGTCGTACCGGAGAAGCGCCTTCAGCTGCAGGAAAATGAAATGTTCAAAGGCGCGGCCGAATAATTCGGAGCCGGGTTCAATTCGGCCCCGTCGGGCGAGGTAGTTTTCAATACCGAGGTCAAAGAAATAAAACTTCGGGGCCTGCACCTGCCGGCGTTTCGCTCTTTTCCGGAACGACGGGAGTGTGTGGCCAATCAATGTATCCTCGAGAATCTGGAAATATCCGGTCACCGTTGGTCCGCTGACTCCGCAGTCGCGCGCCACATTCTGGTAATTCAGTACTTCGCCGTTGGAAAACGAAGCCGCTTCAAGAAACTTTGCAAAAACCTGAAGATTCCGGGTCAAGGCCTCGGACAGGATTTCTTCGCGGAGGTAATCCGCAACATAGGATTCGTGGAGCCGTTTAGGCTGTTCGTCAAGGTAGTGGGAGGGCAGAAGGCCATGGTTCAGGGCACGGACCAGGTCGAATTCCGGAATTTCTTTATACAGCAGTGGATACAGTTCGTACCGGATTGCCCGGCCACCGAGCATGTTTGCGTGACTTTTCCGCAGTTTACGCGCACTGGAACCGCACAGAATGAACGAGAGCCCCATATTTTCGATCATCCAGTGGATCTCATCCAGAAGCGCTGGGATTTTCTGGATTTCATCAATGATTACAGGGAACTGTTGATTTTCACCGTTGAGGCCCGCTGCACGGCATTCCTGTCTGACCATTGAAGGGTCGCTGTTAATTTTCATAAACTGGTCAGCCAACAGCAGATCATACCTTCTTGCATCAGGAAAAAGTTTTTTAAAAGAGTACTTTTACCTGTTTGTCTTGCACCCCAAAGAAAAGCAGTCTGCTTTTCATATTCAATTTGTAAGGTCCTGTCAAACATAGTGATAAGATAGCTTATGCATTATAAAACAGCAAATTTTAAATTACATGAAATATGCAAGCGCATGTTCTTTGTGCCATAATGTAATATAAATCAATATGTAATAAATGCTTTGTTGATTTGTATTTAAGTGATTGGCGGTTCACTTCTTGTCCACTTTCCATAAAACTTGGCCAAACTCCATAAAAGTATCAGTCAACGTACGCCCTTCCGCGTACCTGTGCAGTGTGGCAGGATGGCCATTGTTGTCTGATGACGCAATTTCGTCTTATTTGCGGGGTAAAACCAGCACCGTTGAAGAAAGCGGAACTCAGGTTATTGCCGAAATCGGCGAGACAAACCAAGGGAAAATCGGACGCCCCTGCGTCTGTATGTTTCAGGGTGCGGATGATGAAATTAAATCGAACAACAATGAATCCTCCCCGCAGCAAGCTGCGGGGTATCGAAAGGCAAAGAGGCTTTCTCTGTCATTCCCGCGAAAGCGGGAATCCACCACCTGATGATGGATTCCGGGTCAAGCCCGGAATGACAA
>JAZDKP010000132.1:0-9363 GCA_043802925.1 Fibrobacterota bacterium
CGGACTGGCCAGGGACAACAAAATCGCGCTCGATAACATCGAGGTCCTGGATCCGAAATCCTTTAAGGATATTGACGCACTCACACAGTTTCTGTTTGAGCGGCGCAAAGCCAAAGGCATGACGCAGGAAGAGGCGGCCAAGCTCGCGCGCGACCCGCTCTTCTTTGGCGACCTCCTGGTGGGTATGGGCCGTGCCGATGGCTGCGTGGCCGGCGCCCTGCACGCCACGGGCGACGTGGTCCGCGCCGCGCTCTACTGCATCGGCGCAAAAGAGGGCACGGTCTCCAGTTATTTCCTGATGCTCATCCCCAATTTCCGCGAAAACGAAGACTACACGCCCTTCATCTTCTCCGACTGTGGCGTGGTACCCTTCCCCACGGTGGAACAACTTTCCGCCATCGCGTCGGCCTCGGCCGAGACCTACCGCAAGCTCGTGGGCGGCGAACCGCGCGTGGCCATGCTCTCCTACTCCACCAAAGGCAGCGCCAAGCACGAAAACCTCGACAAGGTCCTCGAAGCCACCGCGTTGGTCAAAAAACGGTATCCCGCACTCAAGGTCGACGGCGAGTTTCAGCTCGACGCGGCCGTCATCCCCTCCATCGGCCAGCGCAAAGCGCCCGGAAGCGAAATTGCGGGACAGGCCAACACGCTGATTTTCCCGGACCTCAATGCCGGGAACATCTGTTACAAGGCGGTGGAAAGGTTTGCCAAAGCCGTGGCGCTCGGGCCTATTCTCCAGGGGCTCAACAAGCCCGCCAATGACCTGTCGCGCGGCTGCTCGGCCGACGATGTGTTCAAGGTGATTGCGATTACCGCGGTCAGCGCTTAGTCGTGGATTTCCCGGCCGATGGCTTTTGCGAAAAGCCCTCAATGGAAGCGTAGAGTTTTTTAAGATTGACCGGCTTGGAAAAGACGGCCTGAACGTCGAGGTCCTGGATGGTTTCGCCAGTGTAGTGCTGGGTGAACATGCCGGAAATGACGATAATCATCTTGTCCTTCATATAAATATTCTCGCGCATTCTGGAAACCAGGCTCTTTCCGTCCATGCCGGGAATCATGAGGTCGAGGATGATGACGTCGGGCTTGAGGAACTTGATCATGGTAAGGCCGTCAATGCCGTTTTCCGCGGACACGACCTTGTCGCCCTTCTTTTCAAAGAAAACCGTGAGCATCTCGACCGCATCGGGGTCGTCTTCGATTATCAGAATCGTTTTCAGGTTTCTTTTCACGCCGCGAACAAGATAATTAAAACCCCTTGATTTTTCAAGGATTATCATCCGCGTTTCCGTTCGACCCGCGTTACGGAGCGTTAACGCCGTTGTTTTGCTTGTCTTCGCAAGTCAAGAGCGGTTATTTTACCGTTAACGGTTACAATGGAATCTTTCACCCTCAAACAGACGACGATTGTCAAAGCCTGTTGCGATTTGGTCCGCGCCAAGGGTTTAAAAGCCCTCACGACCAAGGAACTCGCCCGGTCGCTTCGAGTCACGGAGCCGGCCCTTTATCGTCATTTTAAAAGCAAATCCGACATCCTCTATGCCATCCTCAGCAGTATGGAAACCAATAATCGAGCCATTCGTGATGTGTTCCTCAAAAAGAGACAGCCTACACTTGACAAACTGGAGAACATGTACTTGGCAACACTCGGCATGCTGGCGAAAAATCCACCCTTGGCCACAGCCATGCTTTCCGAGGAACTTTACCTGGAGGACAAACGGCTTTCGGCCAAAGTCCTGAACATCCAGAACGTCACGCTTGAAACGATCCGCCTTATCGTGGACGAAGGAATAAAAAAGAACCAGATACGCCGGCCCGTTTCTCGTGATGAAACGGCCCTGTTGATAATGGGTACCATGCGCTTTATTGCCATCCGCTGGCGCCTATCGGGGTTCCACCCGGACCTCCTTAAACAGGTCCGCTCCTCCTGGCGCACACTGAAATCGCTGCTTAAGCCTCCGCGTTAATTCCCGCTCTCAAACTAGAAAACGAAGGCCACCCCTCCCATATGGAAGGTATTGTAGCCCGTTGACATTTTCATGTATTTAAAACGGTAGGACAGGCCGATATGCCGGGTCAGGAAAACATTGGCCATGCCCGACACCGTTGAATACAGGGAATCCGCGTCAGCCGTGGCGTGGTATTTGGCTTCCAGGTCGATGAAGTGGAAAATATTTGCGTTCACGCCCACCCCGGCCAGCGCAAACCAGTCGTCTGCGACAATGTCGGAATGCATTGGATACTGGAATACCGGGAAATCGACTTCAATTCTTCCGCGCACGCCCTGATACTGCACACCCGCCCAGGGAAAAGCCGTGAACTTGACAGAACCGGACGTTGGCGTAAACCGGTACCCCGCCCGGACAAACGGCGTATAGACGGTATTTTGCATTTCAAAGTCGCTGAACCCTGTATAACCGCCGTTTGTCATGGGCATCGAATTCGAATCCGCATCCAGGGTGATGGAAATGAATTCAGAACCCGCCCCGGCCACGCCGCTACCCCACCGGGAGGAGAGAAAATACACATCTCCCATCAAATGGCCGCCCCACACGGTGCTGTAGTTGATGTCCGACGATTGATAGAGAAAAGTGTTTGCCTGGAAAACCCCGGGCCGTATCCATTGAAAGAAAAAACCTTTTAAAAGAGAGGTGTCTTTGAGCGAAAGGGTGTAACCCTGGTGCGATGTCGAAACTTCATTGATAAGGGCGCCGGCGTAAGGGCAGAGGACGCGAACGTCATCGGCATGGACGCTGGAAAAGAACAGCGACAGAAGTATATAAAACGCCGCAACCGGTTTCAGCATGGAGGTTGGTCCGGGTATTATTATTTTTTCAGTGTGAGGGTGCCCAGGTTCCGCCAACCGTTATAGGTATCAATGTTGATAAAATTGGAAATGGTCAGCGTGTCGTTTGATATGACGCCGGTATAAGCATGTCGCAGCGAGTCGGTTGGGACCATCTGATGCGTTGCATCACTGTGGCGGTCAATTGTTGGCGTAAAATAAACACTGTCACTCACCGTATAGGTGCCCTCTTCTCCGGCCGGGGAGGTCCACCCCATTCCGATGTTCTCCTCAACTTTAAACGTATTATCGCTATATAGCGAGTACCGGTATTTCGTCGTGTCATAATTCATACTCGGGGGCAAGGCAGCGGCCAGCACCGAATCATGCAAACCGCCCAGATAAACGGAACTGGTGACTTCCGGCGTTGCCGCTGGGTTGTCTTCCTTGGAACAGCCTGCCAGGATAATGAGGGTGCACATGGCAACGAAAGCGAAAGAGCGCAACATGAAAACCTCCTTTATTGGTCATTTTGAATCAGGATATGCAAAACATAATCAATTCATGTTAGTACGTGCTAACATAAACTACAACTGCATGACGGACATACATATCCCTCTTGCCTCAAATAGAAACCAGGAACCCTGTGCGGGAAGGCTTCGCTACCGGCCTTTTAATCAGAAAGCCGCGCACCGGCAGATTTCCGTTTCCACAGATAATAAATGGCCGGATACACCATCAGCTCCATAAGGACCGACGTCACCACTCCGCCCACCATGGGTGCGGCGATGCGCTTCATGACGTCCGCGCCCGCGCCGTGGCTCCAGAGAATTGGAAGCAAGCCGGCGATGATGACGGACGCGGTCATAATCTTGGGCCGCACGCGTTGAACCGCGCCCACATCAATGGCTGCTTTCAAATCCAAAGCTGTCTTCATTCGCCCCTTACCCACGGCATCCTCATAAGCGTGTTCAAGATATAACAGCATGATGACGCCGGTCTCTGCATCCAACCCGGCCAGCGCAATCATGCCCACCCAGACGGCCAGGCTCATATTGTAACCCAGAATGTACAAGAACCAAATAGCGCCCACCAGCGAAAAAGGCACGGCCAGGAAAACAATCGCGGTCTTGGGAAGCGAACGGGTATTCAGGTAAATGATGAGCAAAACGATAAGCAGTGTCAATGGAATGACCACCCTCAACCGCTGCTGCATGCGCTGCATGTTCTCGAACTCACCGCTCCAAATGAGCGTATAACCGGTCGGTAATTTGACTTCGCGCGCAATCTTCGCCTGCGCCAGTTTGATATAGGTGCCGATGTCGATATTGCGGATATCCACAAATACCCAGGCATTGGGCCGTGTATTTTCGCTGCGGATGACCATGGGGCCTTTGGTAGTCGTGAGGGTTGCGACCTGGCCCAGTGGCACTTGGCGGCCATCCGGTGCTGACACCAGAATGGACTTCAACGATTCGATATTGTCGCGCAGTTCACGGCTGTAACGCAGATTGACGGAGTAACGTTCCAATCCTTCCACCGTGGTGGTCACGCGCATGCCCCCGAGCGCGGTTTCGATGGTTCCCTGGACATCGGCGAGCTGGAGGCCAAGCCGGGCCGCCTCTCTCCTGTCAATTTGAATGTCGAGATAATTGCCGCCGATGGCCCGCTCCGCGAACGCCGAGGCCGTGCCGCGGACATTCCGGATGGCCGCCTCCACTTCCCTGCCAATCCTTTCAAGCGTATCGAGATTGGCGCCGGAAACCTTGATACCCACGGGCGTTTTGATGCCCGTGGTCAACATATCGATGCGCGTTTTAATGGGCATGGTCCAGGCATTGGTAAGACCGGGGAAACGGATGGCGTTGTCAAGCTCTTCAACCAGCTTTTCGTGCGTCATGCCCGGTCGCCATTGGGATTCTGGTTTGAGGAGGATGGTGGTTTCGAGCATATCGAGCCCGGCCGGGTCCGTGGCGGTCTCGGCGCGGCCCGCCTTGCCGAACACGCTTTCAACTTCGGGGAAGGAACGGATGATTTTGTCCGTCTGCTGGAGTATTTCCTTTGCCTTGGTGATGGAAACCCCGGGCAGCGTGGTGGGCATGTAAAGCAGGTCACCCTCCCACAGGGGGGGCATGAACTCCGAACCGAGTAAAAGGAAGGGAATGACGGTGACCAGCACAACAATAAGCGCGGACAGGACGACCCGCTTGGGGCGCCGCAAGACCCAATTCACAACAGGATGATACAGCCGCATCAGGAAACGGTTGATGGGGTTTTTGTGCTCCGGAAGTATCTTTCCGCGCACAAAATATCCCATGAGAATGGGAACAATGGTGACGGCCAAGATAGCAGCCGCTCCCATGGAATAGGTTTTGGTGAAGGCAAGCGGCTTGAAAAGGCGGCCTTCCTGCGCTTCCAGTGAAAACACAGGAATGAAAGAAACGGTAATCACCAGGAGGGACCAGAATAGTGCGGGGCCGACCTCTTTGGACGCATCCAAAACTATCTGCCAATGGTCGCGCCGTTCTCCGGGCGGTTTCTCACTATCACGCTCAATGTGTTTGTGCAAGTTTTCAATCATGATGATGGCGGCGTCGACCATGGCACCGATGGCGATGGCAATGCCGCCAAGCGACATGATGTTCGCGCTCACGCCTTGGAACCGCATCACAATAAACGCCATCAATATTGCCGTGGGCAGGGTAAAAACCGCGACCAACGCGCTCTGGGCATGGAACAGGAATATGAGACAGACCAACGCCACGATGATGATTTCCTCGATGAGCTTTCCGCGCAGGTGCCCAATGGCGCGCAGAATGAGGCTGGAACGGTCATACACCGGAACGATTTTTACATCCGGAGGAAGTCCCTGTTTCGCAATCTCCAGCCGCTTCTTGACCTCTTCAATGACCTTGAGCGCATTTTCCCCGAAACGAATGACAATGACGCCACCTGCGACTTCGCCCTTGCCATCGAGTTCCGCCACGCCTCTGCGCATTTCGGGGCCCAGGGTGATATTCGCGATGTCACCCAGGTACACCGGAGGGGCGTTTCCCATCCCGACCTTGACCGGGATGTTTTTGATGTCTTCCATGGAGCGGATATATCCAAGTCCGCGAATCATAAACTCCGATTCCGCGATTTCAATCACCTCGCCGCCCACATCATTGTTGCCGTTTTTCAGGGCCATTTCGACCCTGGAGAGCGGTATTTTATAGGCCTGCAATTTGAGCGGGTCGAGAGTCACCTGGTATTGCTTGACATATCCGCCAATGCTTGCGACTTCGCTCACCCCTTCAACACCGGACAACTCATATTTAAGGTACCAGTCCTGGTACGAACGGAGCTCCTGGAGCGACCGTTTGTCCGAGGTCAGCGCATATTCATAGACCCAGCCGACACCGGTCGCATCGGGCCCCAGCACAGGGACAATTCCCTGCGGCAACCGCTTCTGGGCCGAGTTCAGGAGTTCGAGGACACGGCTCCGGGCCCAGTAAATGTCGGTCCCGTCCTTGAAGATGATGTAAACCAGGGAGTACCCGAAAAAGGAATATCCCCGGACCACGCGGGCGCCCGGCACGGAGACAAGCGTTGTTGTGAGGGGGTAGGTGACCTGGTCTTCGATGATACGGGGTGACTGGCCCTTAAACTCAGTGTAAACAATGACCTGGACATCGCTGAGATCCGGAATGGCATCCACCGGAGTTGTCAGAAGTGCCCGTAGTCCTGCCAAAATCGCAAGGATTGTCAGGAAGATGACAATCACCCGGTTACGCACGGAAAGTTCGATTATTTTCTGGAGCATAGTTCTTATCGCTTCTTACACTATGTCAGGTTTTGGGAACCAGAGCCATGCCGCATTTTGGACAATCGCCCGGTTTGTCGCGAATGATTTCGGGATGCATGGGGCAGGTATAGAGTTGCTTCTTCTGCGCAGTGTGGCTCGATGGAGCGCTATTGGAATCGGAGGAGCGTTCGGGAGCGAGCTGCATAACAGCAGCCTTGAGGTTGCTTTCAGAATCGATTAAAAACTGCGATGACACAACAATTTCTTCGCCATCGGAAATTCCGGAAAAAATTTCAGCGTATCCTTCAGCCGTGGCCCCCATTTTTACTTCTCGCGGTTCAAAATAGCCCTCTCCCTTGGAAACAATGACAATATTCCGGATTCCGGACCGGATAACCGCCTGTTCGGGAACCGTGACGGCCTCCACGCGCGATTGCGAAACAAGCCGGACCGTGGCCACCATTCCGGGTTTGATTTTCAAATCAGCCGTATTGGCCAGTTCGACGCGAACCCCCAGCGTACGTGACTCCATGTCAAGTTCCGCGGCGACATAGGTCACGCTTCCCTTATACACGCGGTCAGGATAAAAATCAAGGGTGACCTCCGCCTGTTGCCCCACCCTGATAAAAGGAATGTCCTGCTGATAAACATTACAAACCGCCCAGACCTTCGAATAATCGATGATTCTAAATAACGGCATGCCCATTTCAACGGCCTGCCCTTCCACCACCATTTTTTCGGTGATGACACCGCCAAAGGGCGACACAATGGTGAGCACGCGCCTGGGTGCGCCGGCCGCACGGATGGCTTGGATTTCCTCGTCCGGGACATTCCAGGAGAGCATCCGTTCATGGGCGCTCACGGCCATCGGGTCGTTTTCGCCCTTGCCCAAACCGTTCAGGTATTCGTTCTGAACACTGACAAGGTCGGAACTGAAAATGTCGTACAAGGGATCACTTTTCTTCACGAGCCGACCGATAAAATTGGCATGGAGCTTTTCAACGTACCCGCCGATGCGCGCGGTGACCATAGAGATTCGCCGTTCATCAGGAACGATGTTCGCGTTGACCCGTATTTCGCGGGAAAGCCTGCGCCGTACCGCCTTTTCAGTTCGCACCCCCATGCTCTGGACCATGTCGGGCGATATTCGGACAGAATTGGACCCGCTGGATTCATCCCCGTAAACAGGGACCAGATCCATGCCGTCCGGTGCCTTGCCGGGTTTGTCGGAGGTGAAGGAAGGATTCATGGCGTCACGGTAATATAGTATCCGCTTCCCCTGCGTTGTTTTTTCCATGGTACCAGGTTGTTCCGCATGATGAATCGGTACAAGGGTCATTCCGCAGATGGGGCACTGACCCGGCGAATGCGACAGGTAATTCGGATGCATGGGACAATGGTAAACCTGCGCCTTTTCTTCTGATGAAGCTTTTTCCGTACTGGATTTATTTCCGCAGGACGCAAAGAAGCCTGCACCCACGAACAGCGCCAGCATCATCCACACAAACCCCGTGGCCGTTATTTTAGACGTAAAGACTTTTTTCACTTTTCGCTCTCCTGCTTTTTCGCCTGGGATTGTCCGTCGACAAGGTTAGTCCCCACCGCCTGCTCGAGTTGAGCCAGGGCCTGCCGGTACCCCATGACCGTCATTTCGAGGTCGACCTTTGCCATGAAATACATCTTTTGATCGTCAATGAGCATGAGGAAATCCGACGTTCCGTTCTTATAGGATGTCAGCGCGGCTGCGAGCGCCTCCTTGGCTACGGGAATGGCCTTGTTGACCAGCACATCGAGACGTGCCTGCGCGGCTTCGACCCTGCCTTGCGCATCACGGATCTGGGCAAAGACCATGGTACGCATATTTTCCATGTCCGCCGCGGCCTCCCATCCGGAAAGGCGTTTCGCCTCACCCGTTGCCGAAACTTTTTGTACCGACCAGAATGCGATTGGAAGCGTGACACCGAGCATGAGCGACCAATAGTCGTCCGGGGCGTCCATCATGGACTTGTACATTCCCTTGACCATGAAATCGGGCAGAAATTCCCGTTGGGCGGCAACCCGTTCGGCAACACGCATATCAATATTCGAGCGCATGGCTGCAAGCTCGGGCCTGCGCGCTACCGCAAGGGTGCAGAGGGTGGCGAACGCGAAACCGGGTACAGGGAAAATGGACGCGACGACAACCCTTGGTATTGAGGTATCGACAGGGCGTCCAATGGCCGCGTTTATCATCACGGCTGTCGAATTTTCCTCCTGGCGCAGCGTGATGCTGTCGGAAAGCAGCGCCGCCATCTCCGCGTCGGCGCGAAGCACGTCGCCGGCCCCGTCCTTCCCGCTTCCGTAACGGGCGCGGGCCACCTCGGCGTGCGTCCGCATCAGCGCCAGGTTTTCACTATTGATGTCCTGCTTTCGCCAGGTCAGATACAACTCGGCGAAACCGGTCTTGATACCGGCCGTTAACGATAATTCCAACGCCCTCTGTTCGGCCGTCAGCATGGCGGCCCGGGCTTCCTCAGCCCGCCCCATAGCGGATAATTTGCCTGGAAACGGAATCATCTGTTGAAGGGAATAATCAATTTCCATCTGGTTTTTGAGCGGATTCGGGAACGAACTCACCGGAGCCTGAAAGAATTCAACGCCAAGTTGCGGCGCATCGTACGAACGCACGGCCTTGGAAACCTGCAGCGCCGCCTGCGCTTTAAAGCCCGCGGCCTTGAGCTGGGGATTGTTCTTTTGCGCGGCCTCGATGAGCGTCGACAGGGCCGATTCGTAAGGGCCGGCAGATGCTTCCGCA